>DASUIM010000329.1:0-5367 GCA_036279775.1 Fluviicoccus sp.
TCCAGCCTGTCCAGCGGTGGCGGACACGGATGTCCAGCCCAAGCCCGCGCAGGCGGTGCAGCCAGGCCCGCAGCAGCGGCGCGGCCTTCATGCCATCGGGGAAAACGCGTCCGGAACTGCCGGTAAAGGTGGTGATGCCCAGATCGAGCGCCCAGGCGCGCAGGGCGTCCGGCGTCAGCGCGCGGATCATCGGTTCCAGCCTTGACCGCGCCGCGCCGTAACGGCCGACAAAATCGTCCAGCGGTTCGGCATGGGTCAGGTTGAGGCCGCTCTTGCCCGCCATGAGGAATTTGCGGCCGACCGAAGGCCGGGAATCGAACAGCGTGACGCGCAGTCCGGCCTGGAGCAGTGTTTCGGCCGCTCTCAGCCCGGCCGGGCCGCCGCCGATAACGGCGACATGAGCAGAGGAAGTGGCGGACAAGGACATGAGGACGCGGGCCGGCAGCGGAAACGGCCCGCGATTATAGCGGTTTTGCCGGTTCAGGTATGCGCCGGGTGATGCTCGCCGGGCTTGATGATGCCCTGCTCGCGGTCGCCGAACATGCTGGCCAGGGCATCCACCTGCGCCTTGCGTCCGCGCGCCTCCTGACCCTCGCGCAGCATCGGCAACAGCCGCTGCCCGGTGTACAGCGCAAAGCGCGGCCCCAGGGTCAGCAGAGGAAACCACGGCAACTCACCGGATGGAAGTCCCAGCCGTTCCATCTTGTCCTTACCCAGGAAGTAGCGGCTGACGCTCAGGTGCTGGTGATAGGCCAGCTTGCGACGGATTTCCTCGAATTGCGGGAAGTGCCGTTCCAGCGGCTCCTTCGCCAGGGCGTTGGCCAGTTCACGGCTGGTCTCGTCGGTGCGGCTTTGCGTCATCAGCGTGTGATACAGCAGCACGACGCCGCGACCTTCGGTAAACGCCAGCCATTTTTCGTCCACGCCCATCAGCCAGCAGACATAACTCCAGAAATGCATCATCGCCTTGGATTCGCGCGGCGTGACCGGGATACCCAGCAGGCGCAATCCGCCCAGCGTCACGACACAGAACGCGAGGTAAGTGGCGATCATATCCACCTGGCTGACCGGCAGGCCCCATTCGCTGCTGTCCCAGTCCGGGCGCTTTTGCAGGTTGCGGCGCACCAGCGCATGCACCAGCCGCACATGCAGCGTCGACTTGTAGCCCGGACCGCCCCGGCGCATGCCGTCGGTTTCCGTGCAGTCGATCCACCACTTGCCGGTTTCGGCAATGCGTGCGGAAGCGCCCTTGTTCAAGGCTCCGGTCAGCACCAGCGTCTTGTTGAAGCCGGACAGCATGTAGCCGCCCATCAGGCCCAAATCGCGCAGTACATAGGGCGCGGCCAGGCCGGTGCGGTGCATGAAGCGCACCGCCTCGTCCAGCAGTTCCGGTTCCACCCAGGAGGGACGCTTCTCCACCAGCCGGAAGAAACGTTGCAGGGGTTCGGGCGCATTCGGCACGCTGTCAATGCCGTGTTCCAGCGCCCGGTTGAACAGGGCGCGGCCTTGCTTCGGCTCGTGGGTGTACAACCAGTCCAGCAGCAGGTCCATTTCGGCATCGCCGTTCCACAGTTCATCCACCATGGCGGCGTGTTCGGCGCGGGTGGGGGAAAGCTCCCGGCCCAGCCACAGGCGTTGCCAGAGCGGGGTCTTGGTATGGGTCTTCTCGAACGGTCGGGCGCGTCGCGGAGCGGGACGGGCGGTGGCGGCAGCGGTCATGGTCAGTCTCGTGGGCGCGTGAGGGGCTTGTCCGGACAGTAATGTGAAAGTATATTCGTATTCAATTCGCGTTAATGATGAGCAAGACAATGCGCAAGCAACCGCAACAGGAACGTTCCCGGCAGATGGTCGCCACCCTGATCGAAGCCACCTCGCGCTGCATCTCCCGGCACGGGCTGGACGGCACCACCACGCCGTTGATTGCCGAACTGGCCGGGGTCAGCGTCGGCTCGCTGTACCAGTACTTTGACAGCAAGGAAGCGCTGATCAAGGCCCTGATCCAGAAGCTGCTGAACGATGTCACGCAGGCGCTGAAATCGGTGCCGATCGAGCAGAACGCCACCGTGCGCGATCTGGTCGGCAACACCATCCGGCTGGGCTTCGCGCTGCTGCACAGCAACGAGGGGCTGTATCTGGAGCTGGTGCGCAACTGGCACCGCCTGCCGACGCAGGACGTGGCCGACGCCTTCCAGCAGCATTTCATGGAAATGGCGCGTTTCTACTTCCTGAAGCATTACCGCGAACACCCGATCCAGAACCTGCAGGTGCGGCTGTTCATCATCATCAACAGCACGCTGTTCACCACCGTGCGGCTGCTGAGTCAGGACAATCCCTTCCTCAATGAAGAAGAAGTGATCCAGGGGCTCACCGACATGATTGCAGGCTATCTGGAAGCGGCCTGAGCCGGTTCAGGCCATCAGCCTGGCCACATCCAGCATGCGGTGGGCGAAGCCCCATTCGTTGTCGTACCAGGCCATCGTTTTTAACAGGCGGCCCTGCAAGCGCGTCTGCGTCAGATCGACGATGCAGGACGCCGGGTTGTGGGCAAAATCCACCGAAACCAGCGGCTGTTCGTTGCAAACCAGCACGCCCTGCAAGGGCGGCCGGGCGGCGGCCTCTTTCAGCGCGGCATGCACCTCCTCCATCGTGGTGTCGCGGGCCAGCATCGTATAGAAATCCACCACAGAGACATCCTGCACCGGCACGCGCAGCGCCATGCCGTCCAGCTTGCCTTTCAGTTCCGGCAACACTTCGCCCACCGCCTTGGCCGCGCCGGTCTTGGTGGGAATGATTGACTGCGTGGCTGAGCGCGAACGGTAGGGATCGCCATGTACCTTGTCGATCAGCGACTGGTCGTTGGTGTAGGCATGAACGGTGACCATTTGTCCTTGCTCGATGCCGAAATTGCGGTGCAGCACCTGCGCCAGCGGAGCGAGGCAGTTGGTGGTGCAGGAAGCGTTCGAGACCAGCCGGTGTTCCGGGCTCAGGGAGGCGTGATTGACGCCATAGACGATGGTGGCGTCCATGCCGTCGCCGGGCGCGCTCAGCAGCACCTTGCCCGCGCCCGCGTCGAGATGCTGCCAGCAGGCGTCGCGGCGGGTGAACAGGCCCGAGCATTCCAGCACGATGTCGACATTCAGCTCGCGCCAGGGCAGGCGGCGGATGTCACGTTCGGCGGTGAGGCGGATGGGGTGGCCGTCGATGATCAGGCGGTTGCCTTGCAGTTCGACGGTTTTGCCGAAGGGGCCGTGGGTGCTGTCGTAGCGGGTGAGGTGCGCCAGCAGGCTGTAGTCGCTGAGGTCGTTGATGGCGACCAGTTCGAGGTCCGGGCGCGGCGGTCCTTCGAAGAGGGCGCGGAGCAGGCAGCGGCCGATGCGGCCGTAGCCGTTGATGGCGAGGCGGGGCATGTCAGGGGCTCCGGATGTATTCTTTTGAGTGTAGGTCAGCGCCCGGGAGCTTGCCTGTGGGCGTCAGCCTGGATTGGCGGGTGGTTTTATGTGACCCTGAGCCCGATAGGCCGCCGGACTCGTCCCTGCCCACCGCTGAAACGCATGGATGAACGCCGCCGATTCCGCATACCCCAACTGCCGCGCGATCGACTCCATCGACTGCGCCGTTTCCACCAGCAACTGCTTGGCCTTGCGGAACCGCACCTGATCCAGCAATTTGCGGAAAGACGTTTCTTCCTCGTTCAAATGCCGCCGGAACCCCCGCTCCGACAGGCCAAAAGCCGCCGCCACTTCCTCCGACGACGGAAAGCGTTCCACGAACAGATCCAGATAATCCATCACCTGACTGCCCAGTCCTGACAATTGGTTGGCCCGCCGCGCCAGCAACTGGTCGCACTGCTGCCGGTACAGGTTGTAGGCCGTCGGGTTTGCCGCCGGGAATTTCCGCGACAGGTCCTCGGTGCGGATGGCAAAACGCGCGACCGGCGCATCGAAGCGCACCGGGCACTGATAGCGTTCCTCGTAGAGCTTCCAGTCCTTGGGCTTGGGGAAGGGCACTTCCACCGTTACCGGCTTGATGTCCAGCCCGATATGGCTCTGGATGTCGCGCGTCAGCTGATAGGTGCCGGACATGTCGCGGTCAATCAGGAAACGGCGGCAGGCGGGCGGCAGCGGCATCGGTTTCAGGCAAAGTGAGGTTTCGGTTTCACCCGGTTCCAGGAAGAACTCGCCGAAAATATAGGTCAGCTGCTGGAAATGCACCCCGGCGCGAAAGGCTTCCCAAGCGTTGGGGCAGGTCATCAGCAGCATGATGAAGGGTCCGTAACCGGCCAGGCTCATGGCGGTGCCGATCTTCAGGCCGGTGGCGGGGTCGGGCAGCGTGGGGACGATTTCACTGAAGATGCGCAATTCCAGCGATCGGTCAATTTCCGCATCCGGTGACAAGCGGTCAAGATCGATGCGATAGCGCGCCAGCACCGGGGAAATGTTGGCGCCCATGGCTTTCAGCCCTTGCAGGGTATAGACGAATCCTAGTACGGAACGGGTGCTCATTTCCGATCTCTGGCCGGAATTATCAATTCATGAGTGAAGACTAGCATATCCCTGAACGGTTTGTGGGTTTTACTATCCGTACGTCCGTACCAATAACGAATTACACCCAGAGGTGCCTCCCATGACCAGTCGTCCCCCCATTCCCGCCCAAACTGCCGTGATGGACGTTGCCATTGTCGGCGCAGGCTTTGGCGGCATGTGCATGGCCATCAAGTTGCTGGAAGAAGGCAACCGCAATTTCCTGATTGTGGAAAAGGGCAGCGAGGTGGGCGGCACCTGGCGTGACAACAGCTATCCTGGCGCGGCCTGCGATGTGCAGTCGCACCTGTATTCCTTCTCGTTCGAGGGCAAGGCCGACTGGTCGAAGCGTTACGCCCCCTGGTACGAAATCCAGGATTACATCCTCAAGACCAAGGAAAAGTACGGTTTGGCCGCTTTCACCAAGTTTGATACCGAAGTCACCGGCGCGCATTTTGACCACGAAACCGGTATCTGGACGGTGAATACCAACACCGGCGCCACCGTGCAGGCCCGCCATGTGGTGCTGGCGTCCGGCCCGCTGCATGTGCCGCAGATTCCCAAGATCAAGGGTATCGAGAAGTTCAAGGGCAAGGTCTTCCACTCGGCGCAGTGGGACCACGGCTATGACCTGACCGGCAAGAACGTGGTGTCGATCGGCACCGGCGGCAGCGCCATCCAGTATTGCCCGGAAATCGCGCCGCAGGTGAAGCAGCTGTATGTGTTCCAGCGCACCCCGGCCTGGGTGATCCCGCGTGACGAGCGCACCTATTTCGGTCTGGAAAAGGCGCTGTTCGAGAAGTTCCCGATCATCCGCAAGCTGCACCGCGCCCGGCTGTACTGGAGC
>DASUIM010000330.1:0-1472 GCA_036279775.1 Fluviicoccus sp.
AAGGAATGGCCGATGCTGTGCGCGGCCTGTGACCAAGCGAAGATTGATCGGTTCAGGACGGAATTTGCGGGGTGGGTGGCGGAGGGGCGCGTGCAATAACGCGCCCCGCCTGCTCTCATGGCAAGCCTCGCCGCGCTAATCCCGGAAATACGTCCACTCCTTTTCGCCGCGCTGATGGAAGTCCGCCTCCAGCCGCTGCATCCCCTCCTCCACCTGTGCAGGATTGCCCAAATCCAGCCCGCTCCACGTGCCCGACGACACCAGCAGCCAGCGCCGGTAGGCGTCCCAGGAATGGGTTTCATCGGCCAGTTTACGGGGGTTGCCGGCAATCCTTTTCAGCAGTTCGGGGTTGGCCTGCAGCGCGGCGGGCAAAGCTTTTTCACAATCGCGCGCCGCCTGGATCAGCTTCGCTTCATCCGCCAGCCACGGCGCCATCATGGCGGGCGTCCTTTCCAGATAGGGCCCGGAGCTGCCGGAAGGATGGAAGATTTCCAGCTTCAGGTAACGGAAACCGCAGGCCACGGCGCGATCCAGCAGGCGCGGGCTGGCCTCGCCGGTTTGCATAAATGTCTCGGCGGGAAAATCCGGCAGCGGGCAGCGCACGTTCTGCTTCAGGCTGTTCTCGGCATAAGTTTTCCCCGCACAGCCAATGGTTTGCACCACGGCATGCCGGAAGGCGAATTCGCGGGGGAATTGCTTCAACCCCTGATCGGCCCAGTAGCGCATCAGGTCCCACTCCGGCAGCGACAGCGTGACCAGCCGGTCATAATCATCGGCGGTGGGCGGGGTCGCACCCGGTGCAAAGAGGCGTTGCACCTCGGCTTCCACACGGTCATTCACCCGCTGACGGATGCGCTTCAGCCGTTCGATGCGGTCCGCTTTCTCCTTTTCGGCATAGCGCTTTTCAGCCTCCTCGCGATCCATCCGTTCAAACCACTCCCGGTAGGCCTGCGCTTCGGCGGCCTTGGCCCGCTTGGCCTCGGCTTCGGCGCGGGCGGCGGCCTCCTGACGCAGGCGAGCCTGATAGGCGGGGTCCTGTTCCAGTCGGCGCTGTTCAGCGGCGCGTTGTTCCGCCTCGCGCTGTTGGGCGTTGTATTCCTGAATGCGCTGGTAGTCGCGGCTGTTGCGCCAATGGTCGTCGGCGCTGTTCTTGTAGCAGGCCTCGCGCTGGTTGTTGTCGCGGATGTCCACGCAGTCGTAGGCCTGTGCGGCTCCCGCCGAGCCAGCGGCGGCCAGAAGTAGAGCTTTCAGGGTCAGGGTTTTCATCGGCTTAGAACTCCTGCCACTGCGTGAATTTCCAGACTTTTTCGTGATCGTTCCTCCACACCCACGACCCGCTGGCGCAGACCTTGCCCTGCGGGTTGAGGTACACCTGGGTTTCCTGCCGGGTGGTCTGGAAGTACGTGTTCAGGTAGTCGTACTTCCTGTAGATCAGGGTGCGCAGGCGGTATTCGTTCCACGGCAGGCACTTG
>DASUIM010000331.1:0-2407 GCA_036279775.1 Fluviicoccus sp.
CGAACATACAGTTTTTTCTGGAAGTTGGAGAAGTATATGCGTGCATTACCTTTGGTCGTTGCTTTGGGTCTGGTTGCCGGTTTTTCCAATGTGGCAGCCGCTGAGGACTCTCCTTGGTCGGTACAAATTGGCGTTAGCCAAGTCAAGCCCAAAAGCGATAGCGGCATTGGTCTCGATGTCAGCAAGGAAGTCGGCTTGACCCCGGCCATTGAATATCGTTTTACCCCGAATATTGTCGGTGAAGTCTTGCTGGCGATTCCGTTCGAGCATGACGTCAGCGTTGCCGCCGGCACAGTCGCTACATTCAAGCACCTGCCACCGACATTCAGCGCCAAGTACCTGTTCACGCCGGATGCCGCATTTTCCCCGTATGTTGGCCTTGGCTTGAACTATACGCTGGTGTATGGCGAAGAATTGACCGCTCTGGGTAAGGCCGCTACCGGTGGTACTTCCCTGTCCGGCGATGACAGCATCGGCTTGGCCGCTTCCGCCGGTTTTGAATACCGTGTTCCCAACAGCAAGTGGGGCGTGGCGCTGGATATCCGTTATATCAAGATCAAGAGCGATCTCTCCATTGACGGCACCGATGCCGGCACACTGGAAGTGGATCCGCTGGTTACCGGCCTGAGCGCCGTGTACCACTACTAATCGCTTAGTAGGCCAATAAAAAAGGCGACCATCAGGTCGCCTTTTTTATTGATGACATGATCACCATCAGTGGTGATGGTGGCCATCCGGACCGTGCACGTGACCGTGGGCCAGTTCTTCCTCGGTGGCGGCGCGGATCGACATCACTTCCACGTCGAAAGTCAGCTGCACACCGGCCAGGGGGTGATTGCCGTCAACGGTGACTTCATTGGCGTCAACCGCAGCCACGGTGACGACCTGGATGCCATGATCGGTCTGAGCCTGGAACTGCATGCCGACTTCAATGTTGTCGACACCGGCAAACATCTGGCGGGGAACGGCTTGCACCATCTGGGCATCGTATTCGCCATAGCCGTCGGCCGGAGCCACGGTCACATTCAGCTTGTCGCCGATGGCCTTGCCGGTCAGGGCGTTTTCCAGGCCGGGGATGATGTTACGGGCGCCGTGCAGGTAAACGAGCGGTTCGCCACCGGCGGAGGTGTCAATGACCGTGCCTTTTTCGTCGGTCAGGGTGTAAGCGATAGCGACAACGCTGTTCTGGGCAATTTGCATGATGTTACCTTGAGGGCCACGGGCCGGTTTGAAAGAGGCGGACATGATACTGCATCCGGAGGCTGACTGCGTAATCGTTTGTCAGCGCTCCGGACGGGTGAGGGAGAGTCAGGCGGGGAAGCGTTCCATCATCCAGCCCAGCAAGTCATAGCGGACTTCGCTGGCGTTGGTTTCGCTCAGGGTGCAGTGCCGGGCTTCTTCATAAAGGCGCAGGGTCAGGTTGGCCTTGCCGTCCTTTTTCAGGTGTTCAGCCAGCAGTTTCACGCCCTTGCCATTCTGACCGACCGGGTCGCGGGTGCCGGCGAAGACATAGACCGGCAAATCCTTCCGCATGCGCGCCATGCGCGAAGGCGCGTAGATCTCCGAGATGGTTTTCAGCATGTCGCGCCAGTAGGCGTTGGCCATGCGGTAACCGCACAAGGGATCATTCACATATTTATCGACATAGGCTTCATCGCGCGACAACCAGTCGAAATCGGTGCGGGGATTCTTGAACGCCTTGCCGAACTTGCCGAAGGCCAAACCGTGAATGATGTCGCTACGGCCGTTCTTTCCGCCGCGCCAGTTTTCCACGCAGGCAATGCGACTGGCGACCCGGGCAAACCAGGGGGCCAGATAATCCGAGCCCGACAAGGCGAGCGCGCTGAGACGGTCGGGATGATTCTGGGCGAACCACTGGCTGATGAAAGACCCCATGCTGTGGGCCAGGATCATGTAGGGCACGCCGCTGTAGGTGGCACGCACCCAATTATTGATCAACAGCATGTCCTGCAGCAGGGACGGCCAGTTCTGCAACCGGTCCACGGCGCCCAGAGCGCTTTGGTCAGCAACCGACAGGCCGTGGCAGCGGTGGTCATGGGCAATCACGGTAAAACCGTACTGATTCAGGAACTGCGCCATGTCCTCGTAGTTGCCGCTGTGTTCGGCCATGCCATGCACAATGTGGACAATGGCACGCGGGTTGGCGACCGGCCAGTGCCGTAGCGGAACCCGGTGTCCGTCCGGAGCGGGAAGATAAAGCAGGGCGGGCTCTTGGCTAAGGTGGGGGTTTTTCATTAGGCTGTGATCCTGGATCTTTTCAAAGCGGATAACCGATAACCATGCGCGCTGCCTGTCACTACACGGTCAAGTCCCGTCATCCGGCGAGTCATTTTTTTCAGGTAACCCTGCATATACACCATCCGGACCCGCAGGGACAATTGGTTTG
>DASUIM010000332.1:0-6759 GCA_036279775.1 Fluviicoccus sp.
TCGCCCATCAGCGGCCGCAGCCGTTCCACCACGCCGCCGCGCATGGCATGGGTGATGTAGCCGAGGTCGAGCAGCACGAAGATGAGGCCGCGCCCGCCGCCGTCCCGCAGGTAGAGGGCGCGGGCGTACAGCGCCGTCGCCTGGCCCCAGGCGCGGTTGTGCCACATGCCATAGCCCATCATGGCGTGACCCTGCGGCGTGACCGTGATCTCGCGCTTGCTCCAGCCTGCTTCGTACATCGTTCACCCCTGCGTGTTGAAAGTAGAACCGGATGTCACCCCGGCCTGAAAAACCGATGAATGATCAGCTTTCAATGTGACAGCTGCGGCCGCCGGCTGTCAATCAACCTTGCCGCCGTTCGGCGGATGCGCGTTGACAGGCTTTCCTGAAAGCTGATATTTATTCAGCTATTGTCGGGTTTGCACAAAATTAAGTCAACAAACAGGCTGAAAACGCCGGGAGCGGGGGATGAACATTCTGGTGGTGGGGGCCGGGGCCATCGGTCAGGTCTATGCGCTGCATCTGGCGCGGGCCGGGCATGCGGTCAGTTTCTTCGTGAAGCCGCAATATGCCGATGAAGTCGGGGCCGGGCTGAGCCTGCACCGCTTGCAGCGGCGTGGCCATGTCACCGAGCGTCTGGAGGGCGTCGGCTGTCTTACCGATCCGGTGCAAGTGGCCGCCGGACGCTGGGACCAGGTCTGGCTGACACTGCCTTCCAACGCCTTGCGCGGCGAGCTGGCGCGGCAGGTGCTGGCGGCGGTGGGCGATGCTACCGTGATCTGCCTGCAGCCGGACATCCATGACGGAGCCTTCGTGCGCAGCCTGACGCCGCAGCCGCAGCAGGTGGTGCAATCGCTGATTCCCTTCATCAGCTACCAGTCGCCGCTGCCGGGCCAACCCGGTCCGGCGGGCATCGCCTTCTTCCTGCCGCCGCTGACCCCGGCGCTGGTGGCCGGAGAGCCCTCCCGCGCCGCCGCCGTCACCGCGACCCTGAAGCAGGCCGGGGTGCCCGCGCGTCAGGTGCAGGATTTTGCCCGCAGCACTGCCGCCTTCGTGGCGATGATGCAACCGCTGATGGCGGCGCTGGAGGCCAACGGCTGGGACCTGTACGGCCTGCCCGCCAGCCCGATGCTGCGCGAGGGCCTGTTCGCCTCCCGCGAGGCGATGCAGGCGGCCGCGGCGGAAACCGGCGGCAGCATCTGGGCCTTGCGGCCGCTGCTGTGGCCGCTGACCTGGCGGCTGGCGCTGCCGCTGCTGAAGCATGTCTTCCCCTTCGACCTGCAGGTCTACCTGCGTTTCCATTATTCCAAGGTGGGCGTGCAGACGCGGCTGATGCTGGACAGCTATATCGAACTGGGGGCGGCGCGGCGGATGCCGGTGTCGTCCTTGCAGAATTTGCGGCTGGCGCTGCCGGAACCGGCGGGGGTGTGATCATGAAGCCGAAGATATTCATCACCTTGCTGCTGGCCGTGCTGGCAGCTTCCCCGGTGATGGCCGCATCGGCCGATGATGACGGCAACCTCGATGAATTCCAGACCCGTTTCGGCAGCGAATGGCGGCAGATCCGCCATGACGCCAAGCGCAACATCACCACCTGGATGCGGCAGGAAGACGGCAAGACCTTCCGCTCGTTCAAGGTGCAGGCCGAGCTGGAAGGCTCGATGGAGGCCGTGGCGCGGCTGATGCTGGATTTTCCCGGCTATGACAAGTGGTACTGGCAGGTAATGGAATCGAAGCTGCTGAAGCAGGTGTCGCCCACCGAGTATGTGGTCTATGTGGTGCACCGCGCCCCGGCGGGCCTGCCCGAGCGCGATGTGGTCTTGCGCGGGGTGGTGATTCCGCAAAGCCGCAGCCAGAAAGTGCTGACACTGAAAATCGCCGCCGAGCCGGATTACCTGCCGCCGAAGCCGCCCCGAGTGCGCATGCCCGCGCAGGAGATCACCAGCCGCTTCCAGCCGCTGGACAACGGCAAGGTGCTGCTGGAAACCGAGGGCTATGTGGATCCGGGCGGCAAGGTGCCGTTGTGGGCGGCCAACTTCGTGCAGCGCAGCGCCCCCTATGCGATCGTGGTGGCGATGCAGCGACGGCTGCAGTCAGGGGATTACGATCAGGGCAAGCCGTTGCCGTTCCCGGTCTATGACAGCGCCGATTACCGGCAGACGGTCAGCCGCTGAGGGTGGCGCGGCGGAATTCCTGCGGTGTCAGGCCTGTTTCCAGACGGAACCAGCGGGAGAACGAACTGGCGTTGCTGAAGCCCAGCCGGCCGGCGATATCCTCCAGTCCGGCGTCGCTTTGCAGCAGCAGCTTGTGCGCCAGTTCCGAGCGCAGTTCATCGAGAATGGCCTGATAACGGCCGCCTTCTTCCTGCAGGCGCCGGTGCAGGTGCCGGGGACTGAGGCCCAGTTCCGCCGCTACCGCCTCGCGTGAGCTGAGGCCGCGCGCCAGCAGCCCGCGCAAGCAATCCTTCACCCGGTCGCCCAGTCGCGGTTGTGAGCCCAGTTGCTGTACCAGCGTTCGCGCCTGCTGGCGCAGGGTTTCGAAAATGGCGGCATCGCCAAACGGCAGCGGCCGGTTCAATGCCTGCGGATCGATCACCAGCCCGGAGTGGCGCTGGCCGAATACCACCGGGCAGGGAAACGCCTTGGCATAGAGAGGGTGCAGGCCGCCGTCCTCCTGCACCGGCGCGTGGCGCAGGCGCACCGCGAGCAGGGCTTCCGGCATCTGGCGCTGGATCAGCTGCGCGCACAATGCCAGATAGCCTTCCTCACTATGGCGCGCAAAAACCCCCGAGCTTGAACGGACTTCGACGGCCCACAGCGAGAGGCCGGGCTCGTGGGTCATTGACGGTGTGTGCAGGGTGGAAACGAGACGGCTGAATTCGGTCAGGGCTTGCTGCATGTCGATCAGCGTCGGGCAGCACTGCATCAGATAGCCCAGTACGCCCATCATCGCCGGGTCCATCGCCAGCACCACGCGCAGCGTCACCACCGGGTCGCGCCAGTAATCCAGCGAACACAGCAGCAGCCTTTCCAGCACGTCCTGGCGCACCCAGCCGTCGGCGGGAGCCAGGTCGGCCTCGCTGACGCCCGCCCTTGCCATCAGCGGCTCGCGACCCACGCCCAGCTTGTGGCCCAGCTGCATGACGTGACGGATGACGAAAGCGGAAACGACGCCCGGCGCTGCGTTGGCGGCGGCGTCCGGCGGAGGCGCGGTTATTGTCATTGTTGGCGGCCCATGTCCCTGAACGCAGCGATTCTAACGTGGAAATCCGGGCCGCAAGCAAGATTCCGACAGGCCTGCCGGCGCGCCGGGAACCAAAATCCGAGCAATGGCCGGATTTGTGATGCGGTTCGTCCTTTTTGGTGATTTGGCGACAAGCGGCGCTTAATTATGATTCGCCTGTCTTGACAAGGGGTGATTGACCCTTGGGACCACAACAATAAAACAGTTCAGGGGAACACCATGAAACGGATGATGATCGCCGCCGGCATTGCACTCAGTCTGGCCGCTGTGCAGGCAAAGGCCGCCTCCACCTATACCCAGACCAAGTACCCGGTCGTCCTGGCCCACGGCATGTTCGGTTGGGACAAGATGCTGGGCGTGATTGATTACTGGTACCAGATTCCCACCGACATGCGCAGCAACGGCGCCAATGTTTTCGTGACTCAGGTGTCGGGGCTGGAAAGCTCGGAAGTGCGCGGCGAACAGCTGCTGAAGCAGACCAAGGACATTCTCGCCATCAGCGGCGCGGCCAAGGTCAACCTGATCGGCCACAGCCACGGCGGCCATTCGGTGCGCTATGTGGCGGCGATGATCCCGTCGAAGATCGCCTCGGTCACGACAATGGCCACCCCGGCCAAGGGCGCGCCGATGGCCGACCTGATCGTCAACGGCGGCACGGCGGGTGCTCTTGGCGCGACCGTGCTGCAAGCGGCGGGCACCATCCTCAATTACCTGACCGGTGGCAGCAGCCAGGGACTGGATGTCAACGCCAACAAGAGCCTGGCCTCGTTGAGCACGGCCGGATCGGCCGCCTTCAATGTCAAATTCCCGCAAGCCATTCCCGCCACCGCCTGTGGCGAGGGCGCGTATGAAGTCAGCGGCGTGAAGTATTTCTCCTTCGGCGGCGTCAAGCAGGTCACCAACCTCCTCGATCCGCTGGATGGCGCGGTGAAGCTGGTGTCGCTGGCCTTCACCAACGGCGAAGCCAATGACGGCTTTGTCGGGCGTTGCAGCGCGCATGTCGGCAAGGTGGTGCGAGACAATTACGACATGAACCACATCGACTTCATGAACCATATCTTCGGCCTGCGCGCCCTGACCACCGACCCGAAGGCGGTTTACCGCGAGCAGCTGAACCGGTTGAAGATGGCGGGGATGTAAGCCGCTGCCGCCATAAAAAAAGCCTTCACGGTTGCCAGTGAAGGCTTTTTTGTTTCCCGCCGGTTCAGATCGCCGCCGCCAGCTCCGTCCCCTGCTTGATGGCGTGCTTCGCATCCAGCTCCTTCGCCTCGAACGCGCCGCCGATCAGGTGCACCGGCATCCCGGCCGCCTTCAGCCCGTCCTCCAGCTCGCGCAGCGGGTCCTGCCCGGCGCAGACGATCACGTTGTCGACCGGCAGCACCAGGTCCTTGTCGCCGATGCTGATGTGCAGGCCTTCATCATCAATCTTGCGGTAGTTCACCGCCGACAGCATCTCCACCTTGCGGTTCTTCAGCCCGGTGCGGTGGATCCAGCCCGTGGTCTTACCCAGGCCGTCGCCCACCTTGCTGGCCTTGCGCTGCAGCAGGTACACCTGACGCGGCGAGGTTTCCACCTCGGCATGGGTCAGGCCGCCGCGCTGGGTGTAGTCGCGGTCAATGCCCCACTCGGCGTAGAACTTGGCCGGGTTCTGCGTGCCGCTCTCGCCCTCGTGGGTCAGGTATTCCGCCACGTCAAAACCGATGCCGCCCGCGCCGATGATCGCCACCGACTTGCCCACCGGCTTCTTGTCGCGCAGCACGTCCAGATAGCCCAGCACCTTCGGGTGATTGATGCCTTCGATGGGCGGACGGCGCGGCGCGATGCCGGTGGCCAGCACCACCTCGTCGAATTCGCCCTTCAGGTCTTCAGCGGCCACGCGGCGGTTGAGCACCAGCTTCACCCCGGTCAGCTCGATCTGGCGGCGGAAGTAGCGCAGCGTCTCGTAGAACTCGTCCTTGCCCGGCACCTGCTTGGCCACGTTGAACTGGCCGCCGATCTCGGCCGCGCTGTCGAACAGGGTCACATCATGGCCGCGGCCGGCGGCGCTGGTGGCGAAGGCCAGACCCGCCGGACCGGCGCCGACCACGGCAATCCGCTTCACGGTTTTGGTGGGAATCAGGTTCAGCTCGGTCTCGCGGCAGGCGCGCGGGTTGACCAGGCAGGAGGTGACCTGTCCCTTGAAGATGTGGTCCAGGCAGGCCTGGTTGCAGCCGATGCAGGTGTTGATCTCGTCGGCGCGGCCCTGTTCGGCCTTGACGATGAATTCCGGGTCGGCCAGCAGCGGGCGCGCCATCGACACCATGTCGGCGAAACCGTCGGCCAGCAGCGCCTCGGCGGTTTCCGGGGCGTTGATGCGGTTGGTGGTGACCAGCGGGATCGACACCTGGCCCTTCAGCTTCTGCGTCACCCAGGCGAAGGCCGCGCGCGGCACCTTGGTGGCGATGGTGGGCACGCGGGCCTCATGCCAGCCGATGCCGGTGTTGATGATGGTGGCCCCGGCCGCCTCGATGCCCTTGGCCAGCTGGATCACTTCGTCAAAGGTGGAGCCGTTTTCCACCAGGTCCAGCATCGACAGGCGGTAGATGATGATGAAGTTCGGGCCGACGCGCTCGCGGGTGCGGCGGACGATTTCCAGCGGGAAGCGGATGCGGTTCTCGTAGCTGCCGCCCCATTCGTCGGTGCGGTGGTTGGTGAGGGCGGCGATGAACTGGTTGATCAGGTAACCCTCGGAACCCATGATTTCCACGCCGTCATAGCCGGCCTTCTGCGCCAGCGCCGCGCAGTTGGCGAAGTCCTCGATGGTCTGCAGGATTTCCTCGTGGCTCAGCTCGCGCGGGGGGAAGGGGTTGATCGGCGCGCGCAGGGCGCTGGGGGCCACGGAGGTCATCTGGAAGGAATAACGGCCGGTGTGCAGGATCTGCATGGCGATCTTGCCGCCCTCGCGGTGCACGGCGTCGGTGACAATGCGGTGTTCCGCCGCTTCTTCCTCGGTGGTCAGCTTGCCGCCGCCGCCCACTACCGCGCCTTCCGGATTCGGGGCGATGCCGCCGGTGACGATCAGGCCGACGCCGCCGCGCGCGCGCTCGGCGTAAAAGGCGGCCATGCGCTCGAAACCGTGTTCCAGCTCTTCCAGCCCCAGATGCATGGAGCCCATCAGCAGGCGGTTGCGCAGGGTGGTGAAGCCAAGGTCGAGGGGTTGAAGCAGGTGCGGGTAGGCGGTCATGGGTTGTCTCCGGACAATTATGCAACCAGTTGCATATATTTGTACGGCAAAGCGGGTTACTATGCAACCAGTTGCATAACTAAATTCCATGACCCATCGTTCACGTTTGCAGGCGCCGCCATGTCCTTGCCCCATGCCCTGATGACCTCGCTGCTGGAGAAATCCTGTTCCGGCTATGACCTGGCGCGCCGTTTCGAGAAGTCGATCGGCTATTTCTGGCGCGCCAGCCACCAGCAGATCTACCGCGAGCTGGGGCGCATGGAGGAGGCGGGCTGGATCCGGTCGGAAGCGGC
>DASUIM010000333.1:0-3538 GCA_036279775.1 Fluviicoccus sp.
CCCCGCCACCCGCCGCGTGACCCCGGACAATGCGGAAATGCTGTGGAACCAGCGCAAGGAACTGTTCTTCAAGCCGGTCGCGGGCTATGGCGGCAAGGCGGCCTATCGCGGCGACAAGATCACCAGGCGGGTCTGGGAGGACATTCAGGCGGGGGACTATGTGGCGCAAACGCGCATTCCGCCCTCGGAACGGATGGTGCAGCAGCACGGGGAACCGATGCTGCTGAAATTCGACCTGCGCTGTTATACCTATGCGGGGAAAATCCAGTTGATGGCGGCGCGGCTGTATCAGGGGCAAACCACCAACTTCCGCACACCGGGCGGCGGGTTTGCGCCGGTGTTTGTCTTTCCCTGAGAATCCTGGTCAAGGATCGTCAGTCTCAAAACCGGTTGTTGGACCGCCTCACCAAGCGCACCGGATAATAACCGGACACTCCATCGGCAGGCCTAAGCACGCCATTCGAAAACTGGATGGTCCAGAAATTGGGCTGACCGGAACTCGAGGGGGCCATGGAAGAGGTCATCAAGGCTCCGGTAGGGCTTCCCGGAAAAATGTTCGTGTTGATGCTGGGATCGCTGCATGACTCTTCCACCAGGCTCTGCAACTCCTTGATGTTCGGCAAACGCCATTCAAGGCGCGCGGCCTTTTCCTTCTCCTGATCCGCCGGGCGGTCGGGACAACCGTCAGAAGGACAGGCGGCCAAGGCGAACCTACCGAATTGCCTATTCTGCTCACGCTGGGCATTCTCAGCGGCAGTCAGCACAAATGCCAACCTGAAATTAGGCTCCGTACCTGTGCATGCCTTCCCATCCCATTGCTGGCCCAACAAACAGCGCTGCCAGATGACGCCTGTCCGCTTATCCCTGACTTCCGATCCTCCCGCCAGGAGTTGGTAACGGCTGTCCGGGGCGCTCTGCGACATCGCCTTATTGCAGACTTGCGCCCAAGCCCCGCTGGAAAACAACAGGCCGCTGACAATCACGATTCGCATGGGGAGCATCATTCGAACTCCGATAATCATAAATCAGTCCCTATCTGCATTGCGCACAAGACGGACATTCAACCTGTTGACCTTTGGCCCGTACGAACTGTGCCCCCGGGCAAAATCAACATACCAGGCCTTGCTCTTGTCCTGCGCATTCGGCAACGCTGTCCAGTAGGCATCGGCCGGAGTATGGGGAAAGAAAGTCGTATCAATCAGCGGTTCCGGGGCCGCCTTGCTGAAATCCATCAGGCCGATCAACTCACTCAGGTCGGGCAAACGCCAGTCACGGTATCCGCATAACTCCTCTTCATTCTGGGCGTTGATCAGAGCCTCAGTGCTGGCCCCTTGCTTGTGGTAGCCCGCGAACCCCCCGTTGGTCCGATCGTCAGAGTTATACCACTCAAAATACCGGTCCATGCCTGACAGCCCTCCCTGCGGGGTGTGTTCCTCCCACATCAGTCCCGTGCGGTTATCCAGCACACAACTCCAGTTCCTTGCATCGTGTGGCAGCTTCTCGCCGTCGGCCCCGATCTTGCTGAAGTCAAAACCGGCAGAGCCGCGACCGGCTTTCTTCAGCTTGCCCGAGGCGGCCAAGGCATCCGGCCCCGTCAGGGCATCCTGGGCCGCATCCAGCCAGTCACCGGCATGTTCCCGGGTACACGGCCCCGTTTCGAACTTGCTGTTCCAGCATTGGGTAATTCCGGTGTCATTGAGCATTCCCGCTCCTCCGGCTGGAGCGGCATGGGCTCCGCTCACTCCGAGGGCCGGAAGCAGCACCGTCATCAGGAATCGGTTTGTCATGCCTGCCTTACGCATGTCTTTCTCCTGTAAGTTCCCGACACACCGTGATCATTCGGCAACCGGCTTGCCTTCAACCGTTACCGTGATGCGCGGCCCGAATACCCCGGCCAGCCTCACCCGCGCCCCATCCAGATTCAGCACCAGGTTTTCCGCATCCGTCCATTCCGCCCGGGGATTGATCGGATAATCCAGTTTCCGGATATTCACCAGCCCCCACAGATCCAGAAGATTCAGGACGGCCATCAGATCAAACCGCCGGACCTGCGGCTCGCGCACGCAAACCGAATCCGCCGCCGAACGGGCGGATCGCTCCTCGCCTCTCATTTCGTCAGGAAGCTTGAAAGGGAGCGCCACATTGAACTGGGTGCGTGCCATTGACGCTGAATAGCCTGCCTGTTTTAAACGCAAAGCGCCCAGGTAAAACCGCTGAAGCTTTCTCAAGCCGTCGGCGGACGTCCCGGATATCTGGCGGCCCAGATAGGCGTACTGAGTGTTGGTTGTCGCGTTCATCACGGCATCATGATCAAACAGACTTTCGCGTGAGCGGCCAAAACAGCCATCAATGACCACCCTGTCCGGAGGTTCAACCGATTTATAAGCCGTGCGCCGCTGCTTGCCGATCGGAAAGGTGTCGGGCGGCATTTCCCCGTCATCGACCGCCACGGTCTTGCCGGAAGCCCCCAATTGAGGGAAAAACAGTTCGAAACTCCCCCTGCCGGCCTCCCTCGGCATATCCTTCAGCTCACACTCTCCCCGGCCCATCAGGCTGAGCCTGATCCTTTTCAGTTCCTCACGGTCGGGCGTCTGCCCGGCGCGGGTTGCCGCGTCACGGTATGCATCCTGCCGGACCCTGATTTCCATGGGATCCTGATACCCGCGGATCGCATTCTCGAATTTGCCGAACTGCTTGCCTTGCCGCTCATCAAGCGTCAATGGAGAAAGGCGGACGGCATACTGGCGCGCCTGCAGCATGAGATCGCCCGACGGCAACAGCGTCAACTTGAAATTTTCATCAGGAGCAGGGACATTCGAGTCACGGAAGAACACCGCCTGCAAATCAGCTCCTTCCCGGACAAAGCAGGCCGGTGCGGCAATACTCCTTTCGCTGGTGGGAATGGTGACAAAATTCGCCCCCAGGAACACCGTTGCTCCGGTCTTGCCCAGGTAGGCATTTTCCCGCCGGATCTGATTCCGCTTCTGGAGCGGCAGCAAAGGCCAGAGTTCGCGGACTACCCAAGCCTGGCGCCCGGGATAAAAATAGCCGTCAATCTCGGAGCCGGTCCAGGATTGGGCCTGGGCGGGCGCGGCGGCCAGCATGCAAAGCAACGATGCCAAACGATTCAGATTCTTTTTCTTATTCATGTGCTTTCCGTTCATCCTGATGAAAACAACATCTCTTCCGCAGTCATCATAGCAACAATCGACAGCGCTGCGCTCCTGTAATAACTTGCCAGCCGCGTCCGAAACGCTATTATCGGCCCACACAAGAAACAACCTCGCCCACGGACGCCATGCTCAGCTCGCTCTCCATCCGCCACTTCACCCTCGTCGAACACCTGGAACTGGAAATCCCGGCCGGGTTTTCCGTGATTACCGGCGAGACCGGCGCAGGCAAGTCGATTTTGCTGGACGCGCTGGGCCTGTGCCTGGGCGACAAGGCTGACGGCGCGGTGGTGCGGCACGGCGCCGACAAGGCCGAACTGACCGCCCTCTTCGACGTGTCGCGGCTGAAGGACGCCTGCGACTGGCTG
>DASUIM010000334.1:0-16018 GCA_036279775.1 Fluviicoccus sp.
CAATTGCTGGCGTTTACCAAGGCTCCCTCGACCCAAGGCCGGGAAAAGAATGAGAAGTCGGTGGCGCTGACCCTGCTGGCGGGATATGCGGTGGTGATCGGCGTAGTGTTGTCGCTGCACGGTGCGGTTCTGGTATGAGGAGCATGGAAATGTCAAACGTTCGTCCCTACGCGTTTACCCCCCACTACCTGTTCGGTGAAGAACATGCCGGGCTGTGCCGATTCAGCCGTGAAGGTCAGGATTACACCGCCAATCCCGTGGACGTTTCCCGCGAGCACCTGTGCGTGGCCATTGACGAGTCGCTGACGCCGCCGGAAGTCGGGGAAACCATTCCTGATATCCGCATCCGCGTGCTGGACCGTGATTTCACCTTCCCCTGCCTGACTGTCAAGGCGGTACGCCAGGAGCCGTGGTGTCCCACCGAGATCGACTTCTGTACCCTGCATTGTGAAAACAGCATCCAATACCTGTGGGAAATCAGTTACCTGCTGCGCAGCGCTCCGGCCTTGTCCAGCGATGTCAGCTATGACGACATCAGCCTGCCGAAAATTCCGGCGCGCGGTCTCTATACCGAAGAAGCCCGGCAGGCACGACTGGAGTTCGTGCGCGAGGAAACCGGCGCCGCCATGGAGGAGGTGTCACAGATCCGCCTCGACCCGCGCAAGCTGGTCAGCAACATTGAGGCCCTGATCGGTTCCGTGGAAGTGCCGGTCGGGGTCGCCGGTCCGCTGCACATCAAGGGCAGCCATGCGGGCGGCCTGTTCTACGCCCCCCTGGCGACCTCGGAAGGCGCGCTGGTGGCTTCGGCCACGCGCGGCGCCACTGCCCTCTCCCGTTCCGGCGGCGTCACCACCCGCGTGCTGGGCCAGCGCATGATGCGCGTGCCGGTGTTCGTCTTTGAAACGATGGCCAACTCACTGTTCTTTGCCGAATGGATCAAGGACCACTACCGCGAACTGTCGGAGGAAGTCGGCAAGTACTCCAACTACGCGTCGCTGGAAGAAGTGCAGCCCTACGTATTGGGCCGCGCCGTCCATGTGCACTTCATCTACGAAACCGGCGACGCCGCCGGCCAGAACATGACCACCACCTGCACCTGGCAGGCTTGCCAGTGGATCCTCAAGCACATCAAGCGTTTCGAAGGCCTGCGCATCGAGAACTTCCTGATCGAGGCCAACCTGTCAAACGACAAGAAGGTGACCTACCAGACCTTCCTCAAGGGGCGGGGCGTGCGCGTCGTGGCGGAAGCGTTACTGACCAAGGACACCTGCGAGCGGATCCTGAAGATCAAGCCGCGGCAGATGGTGGCGGCCTACCAGTACATTGCCTCCGGCTCCATTGCGGCGGGCATGATCGGCATGAACATCAACGTTGCCAACATCATTGCCGCCATGTTTACAGCGCTGGGCCAGGACATCGCCTGCGTGCACGAGTCGTCGCTGGCGCACCTGCACATGGAACTGACTGACGATGATGATGTCTATTGCACCATGATGCTGCCGTCGCTGGTGATAGGCACCGTCGGCGGAGGCACCAACCTGCCGCAACAGCGCGAATGCCTGGAAATGATCGGTTGCGCCGGTCCCGGCAAGGCGCACAAGCTGGCGGAAGTGATTGCCGCCTACTGTCTGGCGCTGGACATTTCCACACTGTCCGCCGTGGCTTCCGACCAGTTTGCCCGCGCCCACGAGAAGCTGGGCCGCAACCGTCCGGTCAATTACCTGAAGATCGGCGACCTCAACCCCGAGTTCGTCAATCTGGCGGTGGCCAAGACCGGCCTCGCCAGGTTCCAGGTCAGCGAGATGACGGCGCTGAGCAAAAACATGGGCGGTTCCAGCATCATCACCGAACTGACCGCGCACAAGATCAACAAGCTGGTCGGCCATTTCCCCTTCCGCCTGGACACCGATCAGGGCGTGAAGGAAGTGATGATCAAGGTGAAGCCGCTGGATGCGGAAGTGATCCTGATGGTCAACAGCATGGCCAGCATGTGCAATCCGCGTCTGGCGCAGGAGTTCAACAACTTCCGCGACCATGTCGGCTTCAAGGGCTGCCACGTGCGCGAACTGGCGGTGATGAGCCAGGCCGATCCGCGCTTCACCCGTCATGCCCCGACCACCTACGGGGTCGTCAACGACCCCGAGCGCGAAGCCTACATCATCATCCAGGAAAAACTGAGCGGCATGGAGCACATGGACTCCGCCGACAATACCTCCGGCTGGACGCGCGAACATATCGAGGCCGCGATCAAGGGCATCGCCGAAGTGCACAGCATCTGGCTGGGCCGCGAGGAAGAACTGAAGCAGCAACCGTGGCTGGTGGATTATCCCACCACCCAGAACATGAAGGAAAAGCTGCGGCTGTGGGAACTGCTGGGCGTGCATTCGCGCGAGGAGTTCCCGGAATGGTTCTCGGAACAGGATCTGGCCTATTACCGCGACATCGTGCACAGCATCGGCGACTGGTGGTCGCTGATTGAAATGATGCCGCGCACGCTGATCCACAATGACTTCAACCCCCGTAACATCGCCTTCCGTCGCGACGCCGACGGCAAGCTCTGCCTGTGCGCCTACGATTGGGAACTGGCGACGCTGCACTTGCCGCAGCATGATCTGGTGGAACTGATCGGCTTCACCCTGTACGACCCGCTGGACCCGGCCGAGGTGGAATCCTACATCGAGCTGCACCGCACCGAACTGGAACGTCACAGCGGCATGACGCTGGACCCGGTCATGTGGAAGCGCGGCTATGTGCTGGCGCTGATGGACATGCTGGTGAACCGCCTGCCGATGTACATGATGGCGCATACCTTCCGCCACTACGAGTTCATGGAGCGCGTCTACCGCACCTTCCGCGCCATGCTGGACATTGAACAGGTCGGCCAGCCGGGAGTGAAGCCATGAGCCGCTGCCTTTACGCGCAGGAAGACGCGCTGTTCCTGAACCCGGACCTGCTGGGCGGCAAGGCGGCCAACCTCGCCTGGCTGAGCCGCGAGGGGCTGCCGGTGCCACGCTGGTGGGTGGTCACGACCGACATCTTCACGCAACTGCTGCGCGAAAACGGCCTCAGCGAAATGGTGGCGCGGGAACTGGCGGGCATCGGCCCGGACACCGAACCGGCGGCGATTGAACCGATTGCCACCCGCATTCAGGCCGAAGTGCTGCGCGCCAAGCTGTCCGGCGAATTGCTGCAAGCGATCGGTGAACTGGTGAAGGGGCGCGAGGAACAGTTCTTCGCCGTGCGGTCCTCGGTGCTGGGGGAAGACGCCCAGGGCGCTTCCTTCGCCGGGCAGATGGACAGCTACCTGTTCCAGCGCGGCCGGGCCGATATCGGCGCCAGCCTGCTGCGCGTCGCCGCCTCCGCCTTCAACGCCCGCGCCCTGCAATACCGTATCGCCAAGGGCATCGCGCTGGATGATATCCGCGCCGCCGTCATCATTCAGGAAATGATCGAGGGCGAAGTCTCAGGCGTGATGTTCACCGCCCATCCGCTCACCGGCAGTCGCCGCCATGCGCTGATTTCCGCCGCTTGGGGTGTTGGGGAAGGCATCGTTGCCGGCATCTGCAATACCGACGAGTTCAGCGTCGGCCTCTTCGACAACAGCATCGACAAACAACTGGCCGACAAGGATCAGGCCGTGGTTTTCGATCGTGAAGCCGGACGCGGCACCAAGGAAATCCATCTCGACGGCGAACAGCGCCATATCGCCTGCCTTTCGGACGCCCACATTCTGTCGCTGCGCGACATCGGCCTGAAGATCGCCACGCTGCAGCACTTCCCGCAAGACATTGAATGGGCCATCCGTCAGGATCAGGTCTACATCCTGCAAACCCGGCCGGTGACCCGCCTGCCGGAGCCGAAGGAGCCGGTCGGCCGCCGCATCGTTTTCGACAATTCCAACATCCAGGAATCGTACTGCGGCGTCACCACCCCGCTGACTTTCAGTTTTGCCAACCGCGCCTACGCCACCGTCTATGAGCAAACCATGCGCGTGCTGGGCGTCAGCGAGAAGCGTATCGCCGACCACCGCGACATGCTCGACAACATGCTGGGGCTGGTTCATGGCCGGGTGTACTACAACATCAACAACTGGTATCGCGGCCTGCTGCTGCTGCCCGCCTTCAAGACCAACAAGGCCGACATGGAGCGCATGATGGGCCTTACCGATCCGGTCGATCTGGTGCAGGACCGCGAGTTCAGCTTCGGCGAGAAACTGCTGCGCCTGCCGCAGGTGCTGCGCGCGCTGTTCAACCTGTTGCGCGGCTTCCGGCAGATGGGCCAGCGTGTTACCGAGTTCCGGGCGCTGTTTGAAAACGCCTACCGCAGCATCGACCGCGACCACCTGCACACCCGTACCCCCGGCGAGCTGATCGACGAAGCCCGCCGCCTCGACCGCGAACTGCTGCAGCGCTGGACCTCGCCCATCATCAACGACTTCTACGTGATGATGATGAACGGCAAGGTGCACCGCACGCTGGTCGATGCCGGTTTCACCGAGCCCGCCGTGTTGCAAAACAACCTGCTTTCCGGCGAGGACGGCATCGAGAGCACCGAACCGACCAAGATGCTGCTGCGCATGTGCGCCTATATCCGTACCAAACCCGCGCTGCGCGCGCTGGTGGAGGAAGGCGACAACCACGCCTTGCTGGCCCGTATCCAGGTGCAGGATGCCGGGTTCTACGCCCAGTGCCTGGACTACATCGAACGCTATGGCGACCGCACCATCGGCGAGCTGAAGCTGGAATCGGTGACGCTCCGTCAGGACACTGCCTTCCTGTTCGCCGTGTTGAAGAACTACCTGACCCGCGACGACCTGACCCCGGAAACCCTGGCCGCCAAGGAAGCGCAGTTTCGTGACTCCGCCGAGGAAGAAGCCTTCTCCGCGATCCGCAGCAAGCTGGGCAACCGCGCGCTGTCCGCATTCAAGAAGAACCTCGACAAGCTGCGTGACGCCATCCGCAACCGTGAAAACATGCGTCTGGCCCGCACCCGCGTCTTCGGACTGTACCGCGACCTGTTCCTGGAAATCGGCAGCCAGTTCGCCTTCAGCGGCCTGCTGGACGACAAGCGTGACATTTTCTACCTCTCGGTGGATGAACTGTACGCCATGCAGGACGGCCGAGCCGTGCAACTCAGCCTGAAGGCGCTGGTGGCCGGGCGCAAGGCCGAGTTCGCCGAATACCAGAAGGCGGATTTGCCGCACCACTTCTGGACGCATGGCATGGTGTATTACCAGAACAGTTATCGCTATCCCTTTGAAGTGGAAGAAGAATCCACCGGAAGCGAGTTGAAGGGCACAGGCTGTTATCCCGGCGTGGTGGAGGAAAAAATCCGCCTGATCTTCAGCCCGGACGACGAGCTGTCACTGAACGGCCAGATCCTCTGCACCGTCCGCACCGATCCGGGTTGGGCGCCGCTGTTCCCGACGGCGGGCGGCATTCTGGTGGAACGAGGCTCCACGCTGTCGCACTCGGCGGTGGTGGCGCGGGAACTGGGTATTCCAGCCATTGTGGGCATTCCCGGCATAACGCAGCGGCTGAAGGATGGGGAAAGGGTGCGCATGGACGGAGCCAAGGGAACCATTTTGCGGTTGGAAGCGCAGGATTCCTGATCGTTGTAGGGGCGCACTGCGTGCGCCCTATTGGCTTCAAACAAACATTGTGTTCGAAGATGAGGGCGCACGCAGTGCGCCCCTACGGAGCTACGGAATGACCATCAGCTTGACTTCCTGGAACCCCTCATCCCCCCTTCCGGATGCCTTCCTCGGCCTGCCCGCGCAAATCTACGCCAAAGACCCGTTCTGGCTGGGTGAAGACACGGCCACGGTTCGACAACAATTCAGCGCCCTGAACCCGTGGTTCGACGAGGGTCAGGCATGGGTAGGCGTGATTCCCGGCCAAGCGCGGCTGGCGGGCTTTGTGGTGCCGGGGCAGTTGGTGGACGGAGAGCAGGCTGCCTTTTTTGGTTTCTGGGAAACAATCAATGCTTTGCAGCCCAATCTTCAACTGTTTGATGAACTGAAGTCTTGGGCGCGTGCGCATGGTGCGACCCGCCTTTACGGTCCGATCAACTTCACCACCTTCGGCGCGAACCGGCTGCGGCTGGACGGCTTTGAGCACGGCGCCTTCCCCGGCGAACCGTGGAACCCCGATTACTACCCGGCGCTGATGGAACAACTCGGGCTGGACATCCGCTACCGCTACATCTCCACCTTCGCCAAGGTGGACGAAATCATTCCGCCGGTAAAACGCGATTACCTGAGGGTGAAGCCGCAGCTGGAGCAGGCCATCCGCTTCAAGCCGATGACGGCGGACTACTGGGTTGACCACCTGGACGAGTTGTACGGCTTTGTCGGCCAGGTGTTTGGCGCGAATTTCGCCTATACCCCGATTTCTCTGGAAACCTTCCGACAGGTCTGCGGAGCCGAATTTGCCCGCAAGTTCTGTCCGCAGACCTCGGTACTGGCCGAAAGTCTGGACGGGCGCATTGCCGGATTCTTCCTGGTCTACCCGGATTATGGCCCGCTGATGCGTCAATCGCTGCCGCAACCCCTGCCCGCTTCGCGGATTGATTTCGAATCCTGCGCCGCGTTGCTGCCGAGCCCGCGTCTGGCGCTGGCCAAGACTGGCGGCGTCCATCCCGATTTCCGCGCATTCGGACTTTTTACCGCCATGAGTTGCGAACTGACGTTGAGGGCGGAAGGTGTGTATGATGAAATAGCCGGCGCGCTGGTGCGCGAGGACAATGCCTCGCTCAACTTCGCCGCGCGACACGGGACTGCCCGGCATCATCATTACGCCCTGTACGGAAAGCATTTATGAGCGGTATCAACCTCGTCCAGCCGGTTTTTGCGGCCTGGGAGGCACACCCGGACAAACCGGCTCTGATCATCCCCCGCATGCGCGGTCTGGACTGCCTGTCCGAACAACATCTCAACTACGGGCAATTGAAAGCCGAGGTCGGCCGCTACCAGCGGGCGCTGGAGGCGCTGGACCTGAAAACGGGCGACCGGGTGCTGGTGCTGTCACGCGTACGCGCCGAACTGTACATCCTGATGCTGGCGCTGCTGGGCCTGGGCCTGGTGCCGGTGCTGATTGACCGGGGCATGAGCGCCGGGCGCATCCGCTCGGCCATCCGCCTCAGTGGCGCGCAGGTAGCCATCGGCGAAAGCGATATCCTGCGCTACTGGTGGCTGTTTCCGCCGCTATGGTGGATGAAGCGGCTGGCCTTTGACGGCAAGACCTTGGGCGTGGAAGATTTCAACACCTGGCTGCCCAGCCATTTCGACCCGCGCTGCGTGCCGCTGGACCGCGACGCCCACGGCCTGATCACCTATACCTCCGGCAGCACCGGCCTGCCCAAGGGCGCCGACCGTACCCATGACAGCCTGATCGCCCAGCACCACGCCATCCGCGACCACTGGCAGGACCAGCCTGACGATATCGACAGCCCCTGCTTTCCAGTGCTGGTGCTGCACAACCTCTGCTGCGGCATCACCACCGTGCTGCCGCGCGTTGATCTGGCCGCGCCCGCCCGCTTTGATCCCGAGGCTGTCGCCAAGCACCTGCAACAGCACGGCATCACCCGGCTGGCCGCAGCCCCGGCCTTCATGCAGCATCTGACCGACTTCGCCCTGGCGCATAACGTGCAACTGCCCGGCATCCGCTCGCTCGCCATCGGCGGCTCCACCCTGCCGTCGCGACTGGTCAACCGTCTGCCGGTCGTCTTCCCCAACGCCCACATTGTCGGCGTTTACGGCTCCACCGAGGCCGAGCCGATCGCCGACGTGCAATTGGATGAACTCGCGCGCGAGGGCGAAAGCCGCCCGGGCCATCTGGTCGGTTACCCCGCCCGTTCGGCCACCGTCTGCGTGGTCCCCATCGGCCAGGCGTTGCGCGATGACGCCCGCGTGCGCCGCGCCCAATGCCCCCCGCAGGCCATCGGCGAGATCCTGGTCTCCGGCTTGCATGTGCTGAAAGGCTACATCGACAATCACGAGGCCACGCTTGAAAGCAAGATTCCCCGCCCCGACGGCACCGTCTGGCACCGTACCGGCGACGCGGGCTATCTTGATGAGCGCGGCCGTCTGTGGCTGGTCGGCCGGGTCAAGGACGGCATCAAGGTCGGCGACCGCATCATCTGGCCCTATCCGCTGGAAAAGGCGCTGGACGTTCTGCCCGGTATCCGCCGCAGCGCCGCGCTGGCCTGGGACGGCCGGTTGCTGCTGGTGCTGGACGCCGCCGCGCCCGTCGACCTGGAGCCGGTCAAGGCCGTGCTGCGCGAGGCCGGTATCTTCCGGGTCAGCTGGGCGCATGTCGCGGACATGCCGGTGGACGGCCGTCACAACAGCAAGATCGACCGGCCGCTGCTACGCGCCTGGCTGGACCGCAGCAAGCTGCGCCCGCAGGATCTGGTGCTGTCATGAGCACGCAAGAACGCTACATCATCCGGCTGAACCCGGTGGATTGCCTTACCCTCAGCGGCGTCGTCACCAGCATGGCCGCGCTGGGGCTGGGCCTGAAGGGCCTGTCCTATCTGGCCACCGCACTGTTGTACGTCGCCATGCTGGGCGACGCGCTGGATGGGATGCTGGCGCGGAAGTACAAGCTGGAGCGCCCCTTCGGACGCTATCTTGACGGTTTCATGGATGTGCTGATCTATCTGGTAACCCCGGCTTTCCTACTCTATACCCACGGCATGGACGGTTACTGGGCTATACCGCTGTTGGTGATGATCGCCTGCGGCTGCGTGCGGCTGGCGGTTTTCAACGATATCGGCAACATCCAGGAAGAAACCGGCGGACTGGCCTATCTGGGCATGCCGGTTTTCTGGAGCATTTTCCTGCTGTCCGGCTTCCTGCTGCTGGACTTTGTGCTGCCGCCGCTGTGGCTGAATGCCTTAATGACCCTGGTGCTGCTGGCTTTCAGCCACGCCATGCTGCGCCGCCACCCCTTCTTCAAGTTCAAGAAGCTGTTGCATATTCTGGGCATCACCCTGGGCGGCGTGCTGGTGTTCGCCGCGCTGCACTGGTCGGGCAAGGTGCCGTATGTTTGAACCGCTGCTGCTGGCTTGGTACCTTCAACTGCCGGTGATTGTCGGCGGTGTACTGCATATGATGGTGGTGACCCGCAATCTGTGGCCCGCGCTGTGCGTGCCGGTGAACCGCCGCCTGTTCGGCGCAAACAAGACCTGGCGCGGCATGCTGGCCGTGCCGCTGCTGACCGCCTTCGGGGCGGTGCTGCTGTACCCTTCTGAGCAGCTTCTGGGCGACTGGTCACCATTTGCCGGCGAGCCGCTGTGGCTGGCGGGCGTAGTTGCCGGGCTGGGCTACGTGCTGGCGGAACTGCCCAACTCCTTCATCAAACGGCGGTTGGGCGTGGCCCCGGGAGAAACACCGGAACAGGCCAAGTACCTGTTCATCCTGATGGACCAGCTGGATTCCGGCATCGGCGTGGCGCTGGCATATGTGCTGTTCCTGGATGTTTCCTGGACTGTCTTTGCTGCCTTTGTGCTGTCCTTTCCGCTCACCGCGCTGGTCGTGAAACGCTTGCTGTACTGGGCGCGGCTGAAGAAATCGGCAGTTTAATCACCTCCCAGCCGCCGGTATCCCGCGTCGTATAATCCAGTTAACAGCAAGCCTCCCGCCTCATTCACCCGGAACTCGCCAAAGCGGGCCGGTTGATAGACCGCGCCCTTCCCCTCCTCGAAGAAAAACGCATTGCTCGCCAGCTTCAGCTGGCCGTGACGGATCCGGTATTGCAGCGCCAGCATCCCGGCAGGCAAGGGTTCCGGACGCTCCCGCACCCGCTGCTGCAACGATGCCGCGCCGTGTTCATCCACCCGCACCAGCAGGAAGCCGTCATCGCTCTGGCGAGCCTCCTTCGGCAGGATTTGCATCAGGTCGCGCTCCAGTTCATAGCGCAGGCGCATGTAATCGCCCTGCATCAGCGAGCGCGGGTCGACCGGTGCCAGCGGCAACAACACCCGCACGCCATCTCGCAGCTGCCGCTCCTTTTCCAGGATGGCATGATTGACCAGCCCCGTCACCAATAACCCGGCCGCCAGCATCAGGGTTCTACGCTTCATCACGATGCTCCCGGTCCAAGTAATGCAGCACCCCATAGGCCAGCAGGAAGACCAGCCCTCCGCCCGCCAGAATCAGCGACTTCTCCAGCAGCGGCGTTTGCATCAGATAGTAATAGCGCGACAGGAAACCCCAGAATACCGACACGCCCAACCCGGCCAGCACCGGGTTGGCGCGGGCGAACCCCAGCACCAGCATCAGCCAGGCCACGGTCAGGCCTTGCGCCTGGGTTGACCACGCGGCCACCGCCACCACACCCATTCCGGCCAGCCACAGCGAGCGCCGGCTCAGTGTCGCCGAACTCAGCAGCCGGGCCGCCGTCAGCACCCAGACCAACGCCACCAGTCCTTCATTCAGGTTTTGCAACCACTGCGACGGCGGCTGCATGTGCTCATTGCGCATCAACTGCGCCAGCAAGGCCGGACTGAACAGCGACAACGCGTAAGTTTGCAGCAGCGCGATCGCTACCGCCGCATTCACCGGCGACCACAGCGCCGCCTGCGCCAGCCGCCGGTTTTCATTCAGCGTCAGCACCGCCAGCGCCCCGGAAAGCAGCCCCGATACCAGCCACAACAGCGGTGTTTCCGCCACAGCCAGCGTCAGGGCGTAGATCACCGCCAAGGCGCTGAGAAAGCGATGCACCGGCTGCGGCACCTTCAGCACCAGCAGCACTTGAAATGCCGCCCACAACAGCCAGAACAGGCTGTCATCCCAGTAGTCCTTGCCGCTGCCCAGCAGCATGATCTGCCCGGCCAGACTGAACACCAACCCGAACTGGGCGCGGAAGTCCGAACCCGACGGCCGGTGCAGCAATACCCCGGCCAGACCGGTCAGCAAACCGCCCAGCACCAGCAATGACAGGGACTCCTGGAACAGGTCATGGAACAGCGTGCCCAGAAAGACGAGCAGGCAAACCGCCGCCAGCCAGCCGGACAAGCCCTGCACTGCCCGTACATACCAGGGCGCGGCGCGTTCTTCCGGCGGCAGTTCCCCCTGCACCAATCCGGCCGCCGTCAGGCGCGACCACAGTTTTTCAGCATCACTCATGAGGCAGCTCCCGGTACACCGCCTTCAGCCACCGCACCGCCGCGCCCGAACAGACGATCAGCCAGATGCTCATCAGGAAGAAGGCGAACAGGCCGTCCCCGTGGAACACGAATTTGCCCAGCGCCGAAGTACTGATCACCAGCGCCGAAAACACCACGCCCGCCAGCATGAACAGATCGGCCAGCCGCCCGCGATACAGGATGAGCGTCGCCGCCGACCACAACAAATACAGGGCCAGCACCGGCCATAATCCCGCATCCGGGTTCAGCACGCCTTCCAGCGTTTGCAGACTGACCGCCAGTCCCGCACCCAGCGCCAGCAAGCGCGGCCCCGATCGCCCCGGCAGCCAGTCGACGCGGCGCGCGGCGGTCTCCCACAGGGCTTGCGCCAGCGTGTTGAAGGCAAAGAGCAGCCACACCGGCAGATCATGGGAGCCGAAGAGCCCGGCCACAATGCCGTGATCGCTGAAATAGAGCGGAACCGTGATATTGACCAGCAACACCCACAGCAACCACAACGACGGCGACCGACCCAACCCGGCCCACGGCAGGATCAGCACCGCCCAAACGGCGAACAGTTGCCAGGGATCGGCGCCGGTCTGATAGGTTTGCCCGAAATAGGCCAGCCAGACCCCGGTCAGCACCCCGGCGGCTGTCAATGCCGCCTTGCCCGCCGGACGGTCAAACCAGCGCCAGGCCGCCGCCAGGCTGAGCAACAGCGCCGACTCGATAAGGCCGAAGCGGGCAAACCGGCCCAGAGCATCCCAGTTGGCGGCGAAGAAGAAGAGGATGGCCGCCAGCACCAGCGCCCCGCCGTTGAAGAGGAAAAACCGTTCCAGAAAGCGCCGCCATTGCTGCGGCGACGGCTCGACCGCCGCCACCGCCAGCGCGGCCGGAACCTGTTCCGGCCGCAACCGCCCGGACTCGGCCCAGCGGCGGATGCGCGATTTGTCTGCGCTCATGAATGAATCCCTGACTGCCTCACTGCCGCCAGCATAACGCAGACGGGGCCATGCGGCCCCGTCCGGCAACAAAGCGACTACGCAATCACGGCGAGGCCGGAGGGGGATTCTCCGCACCATACCAGTTGATGCGGCGGGTCAACGTCATCACGGTCGCCAGCAGCAGGAACACCAGCACCGAGCCCAGCATCAGCGTGAAGTCTTCCGATTGCAGGATCACGAACAGCGTGCCGTACATCAGCGCCAGCAGGCCGCCCAGACCCAGCGCCCGACCGGCACCCTGCAATACATGGCTGACATAGAACACGATCAACCCGATGCAGGCGATTCCGGAAACCAGATAGGCCAGCGCGAAATCGATATGCTCGCTGAAGGACAGCAGCAACAGGTAGAACACCGCCAGCGCCGTGCCCACCAGCGTGTACTGCATCGGGTGGATGCGCAGGTCCTGCAGCACTTCGAACAAGAAGAACGCCCCGAAGGTAATGACCAGGAACAACAGCGCATATTTCATGGCGCGGTCGCTCATCAGGTAGACATCCACCGGCCGGATGAAATTGACCGCAAAGGCCGCGCCCGTCGCGGACTCGGCGCTGACCGCGTAAGACTGGCGGGAACCGACATAATCCGGACTGAGCAGCGCATTGAACGGCGCGCAGGCCTTGTTGTCGCGCAGTCGCAGGCAAGCACCAATCAATTGCGTGTTGCGGCTGGACAGGTACGTGTTTTGCCATTGCGCATCAAATCCGTCCCGGCGCAGCTTCTTGTCCGGCAGCGACGCGCCGTGGAACATCGGATGCGGCCAGTCCGCCTGCATCTGCACGGTCATGTCTCCGCCCAGCGGGATGATCTGCAGGCGCTCCATGCCCTTCAGCGCCAGGGTCAGTCGGAACGGCAGCACCCCGCCCGGCTCGGCCACGCCGTTCATGGGCAGCACGGTGTAACCGGCGGCCAGCGCGGAATTATCGGCTTCATCGGGAAAACGGAAACTGTGCTGCCTGCCGCCCGCCTCCAGCACCGGCTGGCGCAGCAGGCCGCGCAGGTCGGCGGTATAGACCCGGAATTGCGCCCCTGACCAATCCGCTGTCTGGTTGGCGTTCAGTTTCAGCGAGGCCACATCAATCCGGAAGCTGCCTTCCACGGACAATGTGTCCTGCCAGGTTACCGCCTGATAGATGCCCCGCCGATAAGCTTTGTCCGTCACCGCCACGCGGTTTTTCCACTCGGATTTCTCCGGCGTCAGCACCGCCAGCGTGGTCGATCGGCAGGACCGTGGCGGCTTGTCGTTGTCCGTGGTGCAGTCGCGGGTTTCCGTCACCGGCACCAGCAGCACCGGCCCCAACAGCGCCTGTGGTCCGACATGGCTGGCGGCAATATCGCGCATCACCAGTGTCTGGCTGGCCTGGCGTTCGTGCAGGATGCTGCGGATATAGGAAAAGGCGATCAGGAAAGCAATGATCAACAGGACGATGACCACCAGTTTGTTGGCAAGCAGACGTTGCATGATTTCATCCTCGGGATGGGAAGGGATGAAACCAGTCTGCGCGGCCCGCGTGAAGCGCCGGTCGGCTCTGTGTGAAAAAACGGTGAAGTCGGCGCGGATTCAGGCGGGAAAGCGCAGCGTCACTTCCACGCCACCGGCAATGTTCTCCAAGGCCGCCGTGCCGCCGTGCTGTTCCATCACCTCGCGCACCAGCGTCAGACCGATGCCGGTGCCCTTGCGGCGGGCTTCAGGGGAAGGCAGCGAGTAGAAACGGTCGAACACCTGCGGTACCGCATACTCCGGCACTTGCGGACCGTCATTGCGCACCGTCAGCATCACGCCGGAGGCATCACGGGCCAATGCCATCACCAGGCCTCCCGAACGGGGCATGAACGCCAGCGCGTTATCCACCACGTTGCCGATCGCCTGCACCAGCCAGAAACGGTCTCCCACGATGACTCCGGCTCCCGGCTCCGCCTGGATGTCGATCAGGAACTGCCCGTTGCGGCACTCGGCTTCGCGCGCCGCCATGACGTCCTGGATGCAATCATATAAATCCACCGCTTGCGAGGCGCGCTGACGGCGGCCCTGCTCCAGCCGCGCCAGCATCAGCATCTGGTCCGCCAGATGCTGCAAACGCTCCGCCTGCGTTTCAATGTTGCCGCTGAAACGCAGGCGGTCCTTGGGCGGCAGCTCGTCGCGCAGGATTTCCGCCGAGGCGCGGATGGCGGTCAACGGGCTTTTCAGTTCATGGGTCAGGGTCTGCGCCAGCCGTTCCACGTAAGCCTTGCCTTCCAGCTCCTCACGCATGCGGTCAATGGACGCCACCAGCTGATTCAACTCCAGACCCATGCGGAAATGCAGCGGCTGCCGTCCCGAGGACAGGGCGTAATCCCCCACCCGGCGGATACTGGCGCGGAACCACCAGGCCAGCAATGCCGACAACACCAGCGCCACCGCCACAATCCACAACCCCTGCACCAGCATCCGGTCGCGGGCGCGCTCAATGAACGGCTGCACCGCCACGCCCGGTTTGCCCAGCGTCACCACGCCAATAATGCGCGTTCCGTCCATGACCGGCGCCGCCACATACATCACCGACGACGACGGATCATCCGCCTGCTTGCGGCTGGAGCGGACCCCGTATTTGCCGCGCAAGGTCAGCCAGACATCGTTCCATCGCGAGAAATCCTGGCCGTTGGCCACGCCTTCCGAATCGTAGATCACCACGCCCTGGCTGTCGGTAATGTACAGCTGCTGGGTAATGCCGGTCTTGCGGATGTCCCAGATCGAAGCGCCCAGATGACGGCCCAGCCAGTCATGAATCTTGCTGTCGAACGCCAGCTCCTGCACCCGGCCGTGCAGCACGTCATCCGCCACCAGCACCGCCACCAGATTGGCGTTGTCCGCCAGGGTTTCCTCGATGGCCTGCCGCACGCTGGGCTTCACTTCCTCCTGCAGCAGTTGCACCGTAAACCAGCCGCCGGCCACCAGCACCCCGGCGATGGCCAACCACACCCGCAAGAATATCGACACGGTTTACTCCTTCACCAGGGCATAACCCAACCCGCGATGGGTCTGGATCGGATCCTTGCCCGCCACTTCGCGCAACTTCTGGCGCAGGGTCTTGATATGGGTATCCACCGTGCGTTCCAGGCTGTGATCGGGGTGATCCCAGGCGGCCTGCATCAACCGGGCGCGGCTGAGCACATGTTCCGGTCGGTCCAGCAGCGTGCGCAGCAGACGGTATTCATGGCGGGTCAGGTTCAACAGCCGGTCGTGATAGCGGATTTGCAAACGGTCGTCGTCATAACGCCACGGCCCCCAGCCTTGGGCCGCCGGTTCAGTCACAGCCGCAACCACCGCGCCGCGCCGCCAGATGACGCGGATGCGCGAGATGATTTCACGCGGGCTGAACGGTTTGGCGCAATAGTCGTCCGCGCCGATTTCCAGACCGATGATGCGTTCAATCTCATCGTTGCGCGCCGTCAGGAACAACAAGGGCGTTTGCCAATGGCGGCGGATTTCACGGCACAGGTCAAAACCGTTGCCGTCGGGCAAGCCGACATCCAGGATGATGAAATCGACTGTCTGCTGTTGCAGGAAAGCCAGCGCCTCGCTGACCAGGGTCCGCCAGTGAACCTGCCAGCCTTCGCGGTCCAAAGCATAGGCCAACGGCTCTGCAATGGCAGGATCGTCTTCGATCAGGAGGATATGGCGGGTGTCCGTACCGGTCATGGCGCATGAATCAAGAGGGAATGGGGCTACTGTAGCTGAAAAAACCCCGAACGGCAGCCGCCGAAAAGGCAGACAGGGCCCATAAATGAAAAACCCCTTGGCGGTTAGGCGCAAGGGGTTTTTCATGAAGCAATTTGGTAGACGCAACTGGACTCGAACCAGCGACCCCCACCATGTCAAGGTGATAAATTTAAGCAATTAACTT
>DASUIM010000335.1:0-1068 GCA_036279775.1 Fluviicoccus sp.
TTATTCCTGTGCTGGCGCGCCATGCCCGGCGGCCGGGGGAAACGGCGGCAGGAGTAACGAGTCCGGAAGACGGCAAGCCTGGCGGGTCGATCGGCACTCTTCCGACCAACCTACAGTGTGGGCGGGTGGCGATCGTCCGTCGGTACGGCGTCGGACATAGACAAGCCGGAACAACGTGAAATTAAAAAACCGGTTCAGCCATGACGGCTGAGCGATTCCCCTTTGTGAAACCGGGGACAGAGCGAAATAAAGCCCCCGGCCATGTATGGCTGCCCTTTACACCGCCAAGCCGGGCACAAGCGTTGAAACTGTTTTCTGCGTCACAGGCTGTCGTTTGTAATCGGCATGTTGCATGGGCTCATTGCCCCGGCGCACTGCCCAAAGCTATCCTGACCCACAACAAACGGATAGGGAAAATCCATGACAGACAACGACTTCCCGGCTCTGGTCGCCAGCATCGCCGAAACCAACCGCTACTTTCAACAACAGGCCCAAAAGCAGGTCAATGTTGCCCTGACCCTGCGCAACTGGCTGATAGGGGCTTACTTGTTCGAGTATGAGCAAAACGGCCGGGATCGGGCCGTTTATGGAGAAGGACTTTACAAACGTTTGGCTGCGCAACTGCAAGCATCCGGTGTCGCTGGCGCATCACGATCCAACCTTCATCTCTTTCGACAGTTTTATCTGGGCTATCCGGAGATTGTCCAGACAGTGTCCGGACAATTACAAAGTGGCGATGAAACCGCTCGTGCGATTTTGGACCGGGTATCCTCAAAAACAGCAACTGTCCATATGGGGTCAATTGTCCAGTCACCGTCTGGACAATTGACAGTCTCTCCTGGAGTCTTGATCAATCAACTCAGTTTTTCCCATATCATCGAACTGCTCAAAGCCGACAGCCCCCTCAAACGGGCTTTCTAAGAAACCCAGGCCATCCGCAACAACTGGTCTGTCCGCGACCTGCAACGCGCCATGAACAGCATGCTCTTTGAACGCACCGGCCTCAGCACCGACAAGACCGCCGTCGTCGGGAAACATGCCAGCGGTGAAGGGCTGACACCCGCCGAT
>DASUIM010000336.1:0-3555 GCA_036279775.1 Fluviicoccus sp.
TGGCGGCGTGCCTAATACATGCAAGTCGAACGTGATTCTCGTTTTCGGATGAGATGAAAGTGGCGCACGGGTGAGTAACACGTAGCTGACCTGCCCTTCAGTGGGGAACAACGGGTGGAAACGCCCGCTAATACCGCATACGCTCTCGGCAGCTAGACAACCGAGAGGAAAGCTTTAGTGCTCGAGGAGGGGGCTGCGACCCATCAGCTAGTTGGTAGGGTAAGAGCCTACCAAGGCGACGACGGGTAGGGGGCCTGAGAGGGTGACCCCCCACACTGGGACTGAGACACGGCCCAGACTCCTACGGGAGGCAGCAGTAAGGGATATTGCGACAATGGACGCAAGTCTGACGCAGCAACGCCGCGTGAGGGATGACGGCCTTCGGGTTGTAAACCTCTTTCAGTAGGGAAGAAGCGAAAGTGACGGTACCTGCAGAAGAAGCGCCGGCTAACTACGTGCCAGCAGCCGCGGTAATACGTAGGGCGCAAGCGTTATCCGGAATTATTGGGCGTAAAGAGCTCGTAGGCGGTTTGTCGCGTCTGCCGTGAAAGTCCGGGGCTCAACTCCGGATCTGCGGTGGGTACGGGCAGACTAGAGTGATGTAGGGGAGACTGGAATTCCTGGTGTAGCGGTGAAATGCGCAGATATCAGGAGGAACACCGATGGCGAAGGCAGGTCTCTGGGCATTAACTGACGCTGAGGAGCGAAAGCATGGGGAGCGAACAGGATTAGATACCCTGGTAGTCCATGCCGTAAACGTTGGGCACTAGGTGTGGGGGACATTCCACGTTTTCCGCGCCGTAGCTAACGCATTAAGTGCCCCGCCTGGGGAGTACGGCCGCAAGGCTAAAACTCAAAGGAATTGACGGGGGCCCGCACAAGCGGCGGAGCATGCGGATTAATTCGATGCAACGCGAAGAACCTTACCAAGGCTTGACATGGACCGGACCGGGCTGGAAACAGTCCTTCCCCTTTGGGGCCGGTTCACAGGTGGTGCATGGTTGTCGTCAGCTCGTGTCGTGAGATGTTGGGTTAAGTCCCGCAACGAGCGCAACCCTCGTTCCATGTTGCCAGCGCGTAATGGCGGGGACTCATGGGAGACTGCCGGGGTCAACTCGGAGGAAGGTGGGGACGACGTCAAATCATCATGCCCCTTATGTCTTGGGCTTCACGCATGCTACAATGGCCAGTACAAAGGGCTGCGATACCGCAAGGTGGAGCGAATCCCAAAAAACTGGTCTCAGTTCGGATTGGGGTCTGCAACTCGACCCCATGAAGTCGGAGTCGCTAGTAATCGCAGATCAGCAACGCTGCGGTGAATACGTTCCCGGGCCTTGTACACACCGCCCGTCAAGTCACGAAAGTCGGTAACACCCGAAGCCGGTGGCCCAACCCCTTGTGGGAGGGAGCCGTCGAAGGTGGGACTGGCGATTGGGACTAAGTCGTAACAAGGTAGCCGTACCGGAAGGTGCGGCTGGATCACCTCCTTTCTAAGGAGCATCTGGCAGGCGCGTCGGTCCTTCGTGGCCGGTGGCGATGTCCAGGCCCACGCTCGGTCCGTCTGTGACTGGGGTGGAGCTCACGGGTGGAACATCGACTATGGCTGGTTCATCTGCTGGTCCTGGCTTAGTACTCCTCGGGTTTTCCTGGGGGTGGAACGGGTGGGGTTGGAGGGATGGCCGGTTGGGCACGCTGTTGGGTCCTGAGGGAACAGGCTGAGGCCGGTTCGCTCGGGTCACCCGGAGATCGTCTCGGTGGTCGTCGACCTGTGGTCGGCGGGTTGCTGGGGGGTGAGGGTGGCTGCACACGGGTCCGTCGGGTCCGGATGAACCGCCCCTTGGAGTCTTGCTGCGCGTGATGCGTGGGTGAGCGAGGGGGTAGGCGCCGGGGAGGACGGGGATCGTTCGTAGCTTGAGAACTGCACAGTGGACGCGAGCATCTTTATAGTTTTTGTGATCAAGTTTATAAGGGCACAGGGTGGATGCCTTGGCACTAGGAGCCGATGAAGGACGTAGTAGCCTGCGATAAGCCTCGGGGAGTTGGCAAACGAACCGTGATCCGAGGATTTCCGAATGGGGAAACCCCGCTGGAGTCATGTCCAGTGACCCGCACCTGAATATATAGGGTGCGTGGAGGGAACGCCGGGAAGTGAAACATCTCAGTACCGGCAGGAAGAGATATTCCGTGAGTAGTGGCGAGCGAAAGCGGATCAGGCCAAACCGTACACGTGTCAAAGCCGGCAGGCGTTGCGTGGGCGGGGTTGTGGGACCTTTCCGTTCGGACTGCCGTCCGATCAGGGAGTCAGAAAGCCGCGTTATAGTCGAAGGGCATTGAAAGGCCCGGCACAGAGGGTGGAACCCCCGTAGACGAAATGGCGTGGCCTCCCGAAGGGGATCCCAAGTAGCTCCGGGCCCGAGAAACCCGGAGTGAATCCGCACAGACCACTGTGTAAGCCTAAATACTACCTAGTGACCGATAGCGGACAAGTACCGTGAGGGAAAGGTGAAAAGTACCCCGGGAGGGGAGTGAAATAGTACCTGAAACCGTGTGCCTACAATCCGTTGGAGCCTCCCTAGCAGGGGTGACAGCGTGCCTTTTGAAGAATGAGCCTGCGAGTTAGTGGTATGTGGCGAGGTTAACCCGTGAGGGGCAGCCGTAGCGAAAGCGAGTCCGAATAGGGCGAATGAGTCGCACGACCTAGACCCGAAGCTGAGTGATCTACCCATGGCCAGGTTGAAGCGCGGGTAAGACCGCGTGGAGGACCGAACCCACTTGGGTTGAAAACCGAGGGGATGACCTGTGGCTAGGGGTGAAAGGCCAATCAAACTCCGTGATAGCTGGTTCTCCCCGAAATGCATTTAGGTGCAGCGTCGCATTTTTCTTGTTGGAGGTAGAGCTACTGGATGGCCGATGGGCCCTACTAGGTTACTGACGTCAGCCAAACTCCGAATGCCGACAAGTCAAAGAGTGCGGCAGTGAGACGGCGGGGGATAGGCTCCGTGCGTCGAGAGGGAAACAGCCCAGATCGCCGGCTAAGGCCCCTAAGCGTGTGCTAAGTGGAAAAGGATGTGCAGTCGCGAAGACAACCAGGAGGTTGGCTTAGAAGCAGCCACCCTTGAAAGAGTGCGTAATAGCTCACTGGTCAAGTGATTGTGCGCCGATAATGTAGCGGGGCTCAAGCACACCGCCGAAGCCGCGGCAGCCGCAAGGCTGGGTAGGGGAGCGTCCTGCATCCGGTGAAGCCACCGAGTGATCGAGTGGTGGAGGGTGTGGGAGTGAGAATGCAGGCATGAGTAGCGATAAGGCAAGTGAGAACCTTGCCCGCCGAAAGACCAAGGGTTCCTGGGGCAGGCCAGTCCGCCCAGGGTGAGTCGGGACCTAAGGCGAGGCCGACAGGCGTAGTCGATGGACAACGGGTTGATATTCCCGTACCCGTGTGTGTGCGCCCCTGACGAATCAGAGGTACTAACCACCCAAAACCGGAATCACCGGAGGCCTTCGGGCCGAAGGGTTTCCGGGGCTGCGTGGGACCTTCTCTGGTAGTAGTCAAGCGAT
>DASUIM010000337.1:0-1300 GCA_036279775.1 Fluviicoccus sp.
GCGCATGCGCCAGAACGGCCATGAAGTCATCGGCATCGGCATCTCCATGGCCAAGGGCGGCGACATCATCCAGCTGGGCAAGAACCTGTCCATCGCCAGCGACAAGCTGCGCGCCGACCTGCCCGCCGGCATCGAGCTGACGCAGGTGCAGGACCAGCCGAAGTCTGTGGCGTCCTCGGTGCGCGAGTTCCTGCGCGTGCTGGCGGAAGCGCTGGTGATCGTGCTGGCCGTCAGTTTCGTGGCGCTGGGCATCCACACCAAGCCCTTCCGCATCGACATGCGGCCGGGGCTGGTGGTGGCGCTGTCCATTCCCTCGGTGCTGGCCATCACCTTCCTGATCATGGAACGCTGGGGCATCGACCTGCACAAGATCTCGCTGGGTTCGCTGATCATCGCGCTGGGCCTGCTGGTGGATGACGCCATCATTATCGTCGAGATGATGGTGCGCAAGCTGGAGGAAGGTTACGACCGTCTCAAGGCCAGCACCTTTGCCTACGACACCACCGCCATGCCGATGCTGACCGGCACCCTGATCACTGCCGCCGGGTTCCTGCCGATCGGGCTGGCCAATTCCGCCACCGGTGAATACACCTTCGCCATCTTCGCCGTCACCACCACGGCGCTCCTGGTGTCGTGGTTCGTCTCGGTCTATTTCGTGCCCTTCCTCGGTTACCGGCTGCTGCGCACCCATCCCAACGCCACCGGCGAAATCAAGGAAGTATATGACAGCGGTTTCTCAGTCATGGTTCGTCGCACGGTGAACTGGTGCGTCAGCCACCGCTGGCTGACGCTGGCGGCGACGCTGGGCGCGTTGGCGCTGGGCATGGTTGGCATGAGCAAGGTGGAACAGCAGTTCTTCCCGGACTCGAACCGCCCGGAGCTGCTGGTGGAACTGTGGCTGCCGGAAGGCTCCTCGTTTGACGCCAGTGAAACGCTGGCCAAGCGGGTGGAACAGAAGCTGATGACCATGCCGGACGCGGGCAACATCACCACTTTCGTCGGTCAGGGCGCACCGCGCTTCTACCTGCCGCTGGACCAGATCTTCCCGCAGAACAACGTGTCGCAGATGATCCTGGTGCCGCCGTCGCTGGAAGCGCGCGAACGCATCCGCAAGACCTTGCCGGAATACCTGCATCAGGAATTCCCGGAAGCGCGGTCGCGGGTGCGGATGCTGCCGAACGGTCCTCCCGTGCCTTACCCGGTGATGTTCCTGGTGGCCGGTGAAGATCCGAAGCAGCTGCGCAACATTGCCGACCAGGTGCGCGCCGTGGTCAAGGCCGATCCCGCCGCCCGGGGCGTC
>DASUIM010000338.1:0-1152 GCA_036279775.1 Fluviicoccus sp.
CGCATCGCCGCCAACCGCGACCGCTACCGGCCAATCGGCGACCCGCTGGGCATCCCCTGGAGCTTCATCGGCCTGGTCCACTACCGCGAATGCAGCCTCGACTTCGGCAAGCACCTGCACAACGGCGACCCCCTCAGCGCCCGCACCGTGCATGTGCCCGCCGGCCACCCGCGGAAAGGCAAACCCCCGTTCACCTTCGAGGACAGCGCCCGCGACGCCCTTGTCCTGCAAAAGCTGGACAAGTACCGGGACTGGACGCTGCCCGGCATGCTCTGGCAACTGGAGGCCTACAACGGCTTTGGCTATCGCCTGTACCACCCGGAAGTGCTCAGCCCCTACCTGTGGGGCCAGTCCAACCACTACACGCGCGGAGGCTATGCCGCCGACGGCGTCTGGTCACCGGCTTACGTCAACCGGCAACTGGGCGTGGCGGTGCTGCTGCGACGGCTGGCGGAACTGGGCGCGGTGGAATTCGCGGCGGACGGGACCTTAAGTGAAGCGGCAAACGACAAGCCGGTGTCGGTCTGGGCGCGTTATGACAGCGTGAAGTTCGACCCCGCGCACGCCAACCCGCTGGCGAAGGAACTGCAGCAACAGCTCAACCGCATCGCGGGCATTCATTTGCTGGAAGATGGCAAGGCGGGGGAGAAGACCTCCACCGCGTTCTGGCGGGTGACGGGGCGGTATTTGCAGGGAGATGCGAGGGGCTGATTACTTCGCCTTCGCGAAGAACGTTTCCAGCGCCGCCCGCATATCCTCATTCAGGTAGCAGGTCAGGTATTTGCCCTGACGCTCCACCCGGATCAGGCGGGCGTTGACCAGTTCCTTCACGTGGTGCGACACGGTCGGCGCGCCCACGTTCAGCTTGGTCATCAGCTCGGTCAGGCCGCAGCAGCGCTCGCAGGCGGGGCCGGACTCCACCACGGTCTGTCGCTGTTGCAGCAGTTCCAGGTACATCTGCAAGCGGTTGGGGTTGGACAAGGCCTTGAAGGCTTGCGACAGGTCGTGGACGGAGGTCATGGCGTTTTGGCCGGTAGTTAATTCGATGATTATAAAAGTATCACATTTGCCGCTTTTTGGCGACAATGGCGGCGGAAGTCGCGCGGCATTTGACAAGGCGGCCGCGCTTCGTTAATTGATGTGTGACGAATT
>DASUIM010000339.1:0-2321 GCA_036279775.1 Fluviicoccus sp.
GGGCATTGCGAGATCACCGCTTCGATGCCCGGCACGGCGGCAGCGGTACTCAGCACGTGGCCGCCGCTGAACGAGGTACCCCAGAGCACCACCCGGCGGCCATCCACCTGCGGGCAGGCGCGGGCATAAGACACGGCCGCCTTCCAGTCTTCCAGCTGCTTGTTCACATCCAGCAGCTGGCGCGGCTGGCCGTCACTGTCGCCGAAGTGCCGGTAGTCGAAGACCAGGCAGGCGTAGCCCGCCGCGCTGAAGCGCTCGGCGAAGGCGTCCAGCCGCATCACCTTGGTGCCGCCCAGCCCGTGCGCCATGACAATGACGGGACGCGGCGTGTCGGCAGCGGGCAGGTACAGCCAGGCGCGGCAGGTGATGCCGCCGGAAAGGAATTCCACATCAAGTCGTTGGGTCATGGTCGTCTCGCGGAGCCGGGGATGGCTGAAATCTGGAATCAGGTGTTGTCAGATTATATCTGATAACGGATGTTGTCAAATTTGGGTTTTCGCCGTCCCTTCCGGTATAGTGGCGGCATCACAGCACTGCCAGCCGCCGCCATGAATTTTCCGCTTTCTTCGCCACCGTCTTCCGAGCGCCCCTACGGCGGCCGCGACCATGACGCGCGGGTCAGCGAGCGACGGGAGCGCTTCATCCGCGCGGGCGTCCGGGTGATCGGCACCCTCGGCTACCGCGCCGCCACCGTGCGCGCGCTGTGCGCGGAGGCCGGGCTCAGCAACCGCTATTTCTACGAGTCCTTTGACAGCACCGAGGCCTTGCTGATCGAGATCTACCGCACGCTGATGGGCGAATGCCAGGCCGCGATCCTGACCGCCATGCAGCAGGCCCCGCGCGAGCTGGACGCCATCACCGCCGCCGGGGTGCGGGTGTTCTTCGAACATGCCCGCGACCCGCTGTTTGCCCGCACCACCCTGCTGGAAGTGATGGGCGTCAGCCCGGCGGTCGATGCGCTTTATGAAGAAAACATCCGGGTGTTCGGGCGGGTGATCATGGCCGGTGCGCGTTCGGTGATGACGGCGGAAGACCTGCCAGAGGAAGAAGCCGACATGCTGGGCCTGTCGCTGGTGGGGGCGCTGGCCTATGCCGCCATGCACTGGATGCAGGACGGTTACCGGCTGTCGGTGGACCAGATGGTGAAGAATGCGGTGCGCATTATCGGCGGCACGGCTTTGGGTATTCAGCAATCACGGGGAAATCGAGTATGACCGACATTCACGAAGGCGGCTGCCTGTGCGGCGCCGTCCGCTACCGCGTCACCGGCGCGCCGGTGGCGGCCTATGTCTGCCACTGCAATTACTGCCAGAAATCCTCCGGCACAGCGTTCCAGATGCCGGTGTTCTTCAAGCACCGGCAGGTGGAATTCAGCGGCGAGACTATGCAGACCTTTGACTATGTGTCGCCCACGCACGGCCGCACGGTCACCACGCAGTTCTGCGGGCGTTGCGGTACGCGGGTGGGCTCGCGCATCACCCGTGCGCCGGGCATCCAGATCCTTTCGGCGGGGTCGTTCGATGTGCGGGATGAATTTGCGGTGACCTGTCATTTGTTCACGGAGACGAAGGTGCCCTGGGTGCGGCTGCCGCCGGAAACGCCTTGCTATGAAAAGCATTTCATCACGGAGGCCGGGGAGAAGGTGGAGCCGCTGGTGGTGACCGGGTAAGCCTGCCATGAGCCGATTGCAGGAGGCCGCCCGCCGCATCAAGCGCGATGCCCTGACCGTGTATTTCGCCGCCCGCGACCCCCGTACGCCATGGCCGGTGCGCCTGCTTGCCCTGATGATCGCGGCCTACGCCTTCAGCCCCATTGACCTGATTCCGGACTTCATTCCGGTGCTGGGCTATCTGGATGACCTGATCCTGCTGCCGCTGGGCATCCTGCTGGTCATCCGCCTGACGCCCGAAACGGTGATTGCCGACAGCCGGGTCAAGGCGCAGGAGGCGGCCGAACGGCCGGTCAGTCCGGTGGCGGCGGTCGTGATCGTGATGATCTGGCTGCTGAGTGCTGCCGGACTGCTTTACCTATGGCTGGCCGACTGATCCCGTAGGGGCGCACTGTGTGCGCCCTCTCAGCCAAACACACCAATTTCGCAGGAATTCACAGCCTGTTCGGCGACGAAGGACGCAGGCACTGCGCCCCTACATGCCGGTCAATAGCCCTTCGGCTTCACAAACCCGCCCATCACCCCCGCCAGCAGGGCGGCGAACTTGATCGTCGTCCGGTCCTGGAAACGGTCGCCGACAATCTGCACGTTCACCGGCAGGCCGCCCGGTGTCAGCCCCAGCGGGGCGCTGGTGGCGGGCAGGCCCATCAGT
>DASUIM010000340.1:0-16607 GCA_036279775.1 Fluviicoccus sp.
CTGGACAGCCTGGCCGCGCTCGACTGCCGCCGCGTGGTCGAGGTGCATATTGCCGGCGGGCGGATGAAGGACGGCGACAGCGGCCCGATCTACATCGACGCCCACGAATGCGGGATTCCCGAGGAAAACTGGCGGATGCTGGAGGCCTGGCTGCCGCTGCTGCCAAACCTGAAAGCGGTCTGTTATGAATGCGAAGGCCGGGACGGTGCGTCCGTGCTGGCGACACTGGCGCGGCTGCGCGAACTGGTGCGGCGGTTGAGCGCCAACCCGGCGCTGGTTGCCCTGGCCGGAGAACACGCATGAGCCTGCATACCCAGGAAGAGGTGCTGTTCCACCTGCTGTTTGACCGCCGCCTGCGCGAGCGCTTCCGCCGCGACCCGCAGGCCGCGCTGGCGGCTTATGGCCTCAGCGCCGCCGAGGCCGCCGACTTCGCCGCCGTGCGCCACGACGCCTTGGCGCTGGAAGCGGACTTGCGCGCCGATCTGATCCTGTCGCAGTTGTGCCGCACCTATCCGTTGTCGTTCAGCTTGATGACATCTCTGGTCGGCGGTCTGGACCTGCTGAAGTCGCTGATCGATACCGACACCATGCAGGAGCACCCGCTGCAGCGGGCGCCGTCCTTCGGCGCACGGTTGCGGGCCTGGGTGGACGAGGATTGTCCCGAGGCGGAAGACACGCGCAACGGCGTCATCGGCATCCTCGACGCGGAAACCGGCATGGCCTGGACCTCGGCCGCCCTGCGCCTGCAATGGCTGCAAGGCGAAGCCGCCCCGGAAGCACCGCCATCCGAACTGCCGGAGGAGTGGGAATTCCGGCCGCTGCGGGCGGCAGCCTCGGTCGGCTGGGCGCGTCTGCCCCGTCCTTACGGCGAACTGAAGGAGCGGCTCTGCCCCGGCGGCGGCGCGGCCTTGTGGCGCTCGCTGGCGCGTTGCCCGACATCGGCTGAAACCCGGAATCAGGCGCTGGCCCCGGTCAACCCCAGGTTGCTGGCGCACCGCGCCGTGCTGACCCGGCCGTCTCACTGTGAACCGGCGGCGGAACATGCCTCCCTGGAGCTGGCGGAGGGCTTCGCCCCCCTGCTGGAACATCTGGATGGCAAGCAGTCCGTCGCCGCACTGCTGAACAGCCTGGCGGCGGCGGGAGCCCCCGCCTCCCTCCTGCCCGGCATCCGCAACGGTTTCCGGCAGTTGCTGGAGCAGCAAATGCTGACGCTGGTCCCGTGAACAGGTCGCTGCATCCGGTCACATGGGTGGCCGTCGCGGCGGGATGTGCTAGAGTCCCCTTGAACAGGAATAACCTTAACCCGGCCTGACCATGGAACCCAGCACCCCTTTATCCCCCACGGAAACCGTTGCCGGCAGGCTGGCCCGCCATTGGCTGTCCGGCAACCTGCTGCTGGCGCTCTGCTACTTCCTGGCCAGTCAGATCGGCCTGAAGCTGGCGGCCCCGCCCGGCTATGCCACCATCGTCTGGCCCGCCTCGGGCATCGCGCTGGCCTGGGTGCTGCTGCTGGGCTACCGGCTGCTGCCCGGGGTGATGGTGGGCTCTTTCGCCAGCACCCTGCTGGTCATGGCCCACATCAACAGCGTGTCGCCTTTGCAACAGTCGCCCTGGCTGCCGCTGGCGGTCGGCTTCGGTGCGGCCGTGCAGGCCTATATCGGCGTGGTGCTGGTGCGGCGTTTTGTCCGCTTCTCCCCCGGTTTTGACGAACCCGCCGACATCCTGCGCACCCTGGCGCTGGGGGGGATGGTGGCGACGCTGTTCAACGCTTCGTGGAGCGTCTCCCTCCTGCATCTGGCAGGCGCGATTCCGGCGCAATACCTGCTGACGAACTGGTTTGTCTGGTGGGTGGGCGACAGTATCGGCGTGCTGGCCTTCACGCCGCTGATCCTGGTCTGGGGTATGCCCCGGCCCCACTTCAACCGCGGCCGCGCCCTGATTGTCTCCGTCGTTTCCGCCGTGACCTTCGCGCTGGCGACCTCGGCATTCTTCCTGGCCATTACCTTGGAAAACAATGACCGGGCCACCAACTTCCGGCTGAACTCGGAGCGGGCCGTCAGCCAGATGCAACAGCGTTACACCGAATACGAACTGTTCGCACGGCTGGCGCGCGGGCTGTTTGAAAGCAGCGATTATGTCTCGCCGCCTGAATTCCGGCACTTTGTCGATGAGTGGCTGAAAACCCATCCGGAAATCCGCGCGGCGGCCTGGGCGCCGTTGACAGGCGGGGACGGCCATGGACAACTGCCGGTCGGCTATATCGAGCCGGGCGAGACCGCCTTGCTGGCCCCCGGCGCCGATCTGTTCGCCGACCCCGCAACGGCCGGGCTGATCCGCGCCGCCATGGCGGATGGCGGACCAAGGCTGTCCCGGGTGGACCCCGAGCGCGGCGCGCTGATGTTCACGCCGGTCAGTCCGATCGGCGCACTGAAACCGCACGGCGTCATCATTGTCGAAATGGACATCCGCCGCACGCTCGACCGCCTCGCCGCCGGCAGCGCGCTGGGCGGCTACACCCTTCGCATCCAGGACCCCGGCGACGGCATCACCATTTACGGCTCCCTGCCTTCGGAGCGCATCCGCCAGGCAGCCGGCGAAATGGGGCTGCACCATGCCTCCACCCTGAAAGTGGCCGGCCAGGACTGGCGGGTCGAAGTCTGGCCCACCCGCCAACTGCTGGAGTCTTACCAGTCCTGGCTGACCTGGCTGGTGCTGGTTTCCGGCCTGATCGGCACCAGCCTGGCCGTCAACTATGCCCTGGCCAGCACCGGGCGCCGCCAGCTGCTGGAACGCGCGGTGCGCGAACAGACACGGGAGCTGCGTGACCGCAATGCGGAACTGGAGACCGCCCGCATCGAGGCCGATCGCGCCAATACCGCCAAGAGCCGTTTCCTGGCAAATATGAGCCACGAAATCCGCACGCCCATGAACGGGGTGCTGGGCATGACTGAACTGCTGCAGGGTACGGGGCTCAGCCCGCAGCAACAGGAATACCTGTCCGTCATCCAGATTTCCGGCCGGACGCTGCTCAACATCATCAACGACATTCTCGATTATTCGAAGATTGAAGCGGGCAAGATGACGGTCGAGTCCATCGACATGGATCTGGAACGGCTGCTGCTGGAATGCGCCTCGATCTTCGCGCTGACGGCGGAACAGAAGCACCTGACCTTTCTGGCGTCAATTGCGCCGGACACCCCGGTGCTGATCCGCTCGGACCCGCTGCGCTTGCGACAGATCCTGATCAACCTGCTGAGCAATGCCTTCAAGTTCACGCACAGCGGCCATGTCGGCCTGCGCGTCTTTGTCGGCACGGAGAACGCGGCGGCGCAAATCTGCCTGGAGGTGAGCGACACGGGCATCGGTCTCAGCGCCGAGCAGCAGGCGCGGCTGTTTGATGCCTTCAGCCAGGCGGACGCGTCCACCACCCGCCAGTTCGGCGGGACCGGGCTCGGGCTCAGCATCAGCAGGCGGCTGGTCCGCCTGCTGGGCGGCGAGATCCGGCTGGTGAGCCAGCCCGGCCAGGGATCAACCTTTACCGTCCGGCTGCCCTTCAGCCCGGCCGGGGCGCAATACCGGCAGGAACAGGGAGTGCCCCGGGAAGTGCTGGCGGGCAAGCGGCTGCTGCTGGCCGACAGCTCGGCCGATTTCCGGAGCCTGATGCGCGAACAGGCCGCCGCCTGGGGCATGCACATCGACGCGACCGGAGACAGCGCGGAGGTCAGGCGACTGTTGAATGAGGCCGTCGCCGGACCCGGCTATGATTATCTGGTCCTGGATCTGACGCTGCAGAACGGCGGTGCGCTGGCGCTGGCGCGCGACATCCATACCGCCGGACTGGCGGGCGGCGCGCGCACGCTGCTGCTGACGCCGCTGCATGTCCATCCCGCCCCGGAAGACCTGGCGGATACCGGTATCAGCGTCGTGATGAACAAGCCCGCGTCCGCGCCGCAACTGAGGGAGCGCTTGCGGGAACTGGCGGCTGATCCCGCCACGCCTGAGGACCGCGCCGCTGACGCGTTGCTGCCGGATGTTTTCCGCCGGGTTTTGCAGGGCAAGCGCCTGCTGGTGGCCGACGATAACGCGGTCAACCGGATGGTGATCGGCGGCATGCTGAAGAAACTGGATATCCGCGTTGAGTACGCGGAAAGCGGACAGCAGGCGCACCGCCTGTTTGAGGCCGACCCCGAACGCTATGACCTGATCCTGATGGACTGTGAAATGCCGGAGATGGACGGCTACGAAACCACCGGCCTGATCCGGCGCTTTGAAAAGGACGGGGCGCGGCGGCCGGTCGCCATTGTCGCCCTGAGCGCCCATGTCATGCCCGAACAGCAGGTGCGCTGCCTGGCGGCGGGCATGGATGACTACCTGCCGAAGCCGATTGCCTTCGAGCGCCTGAAGCAGGTGCTGGTGCAACAGCTGTGGCCCCGGGACTGAGGGCGCGCGGCCCCTCCCTCCCCTGATTTCTCCGCCGCCGGAAAACACCCCATGAGCATTACCCGTATCGGCACGACCAGCCGCTGGTCCGACCTGGTCATCCACAACTCCACCGTCTACACGGTCGAGGTCGCCGCCACGCCCGAGGCATCGCTGGAAGTACAGACGGTGGAAGTCCTGGACCAGCTGTCGGCCACCCTGCACCAGGCGGGCAGCTCCGCCGCGCATCTGCTGATGGTCACCATCTATCTCGCCGACATCCGTGACATTGACGCCTTCAACCAGATCTGGGACGCCTGGGTGCCGCACGGCACCGCCCCGGTGCGCGCCTGCGTCCAGGCCAAGCTGGCGCATCCGGGTTACCGCGTCGAGATCCAGGCCACCGCCGCCGTCATCCGCTAAGGCTCAGGCTTCCGGCATCACCGGGGCCGTGACCGTGCGGTTGCGGCCCTGCGCCTTGGCCAGATAAAGCGCCTTGTCCGCCGCCGCCAGCAGGGCATCCTGCGTCAGTCCGTTGCGCGGAAAACCGGCGACCCCGGCGGAAAACCCCATTTTCAGCGCCTGACCGTGAAAAGTCAGCTTGGCCAGTTCCGCCCGCCAGCGTTCCACCCGCGCCGCCAGCGCCTGCGGCGTGGCGTTCAGCATCACCACCACCAGCTCGTCGCCGCCATAGCGGCAGGCAATGTCGCTGTCGCGGCAACCTTCCCGCAAAATTTCCGCCACCGCCGTCAGCACTTCATCCCCCGCTGAATGCCCCAGCGAATCATTCACCTGCTTGAAGTGGTCAATATCCAGAATGACGAGGCTGACCGGCGACGCCTCGCGCAGCGACCGCGACAATTCCCGTTGCAGGGTTTCATTCAGGTAGCGGCGGTTGTGCAGGCCGGTCAGCGGATCACGCACCGCCTCCTGGCGCAATTGCAGCTGCAGCTCCTGATTCTCGGCCAATTGCCGCGCCAGTTCGCGGTTCAGGCGGAAGAAGCGGCTGGCGATCCAGCTGACCAGCGCCAGCGCGCACAGCACCGCCAGCACCACCCACATCAGCCAGCGGTAGTCCAGCTGCCGCGCGGGCTGGAAGAGGAAGGCGCGCAGGCTGACCGGGCGGTCGGCGGGCAACAGGCCCTGCTGGCGGTAGGTATCCAGAATATGCTGCCATCGCCCTTCATGGCTGTAGCCCAGCGCCACCATGTCGGAACGGATCAGCGGCGCCATCTGTTCCGCCTCAAACAGCAGCTTGTCCACCGGCAGGTCGGGGGCATAACGGACGTGGATCAGCCGCGCCATCTCTTCGCGATGCTCCAGCGCATATTCCCAGCCGCGCAGGCTGGCCGCCAGAAAGGCATGCACCCGCTCGGGATCGGCAGCCACCCGCGAACCGCTGGTGAACAGGGTGTCGCCGTAGAAATCGATGCCGCTGGCGCGGGGGGTGAAACGGATGTAATCGTCGAGGTGATCACGCAGGTACCAGGTTTCATCGGTATCGTAACCGGCCAGGGCATCCACCCTGCCCGCCATCAGGCTTTGCGGGCTGAAGTCATGCTGCACCTGATGCAGGCGCGACGGCAGGATGCCTTCGCGGCGGAGATAGGCCAGCAATTCGGTTTCGGAATCGGCCAGGGCAACCCGTTTCCCGGCCAGGTCGTGCAGGCTGTTGATGCCGGACGCGCGCCGGGCGAACAGCGTCAGCGGGGAATGCTGGAAGATGACCCCCAGCACCACCACCGGCTCGCCGCGGCCGTAGTGCAGCACCAGTTCGGACGAAGCCACCCCGTAGTCGGCCCGGCCGGAAAGCACCTCCGTGACCGGGTCCTGGCCCGGACTGGCGGGCAACAGGATGACGTCAAAACCGGCCGCGCGGTAGAACCCTTTCTCCAGCGCCGCGTAGTAGCCGGCAAACTGGAACTGGTGCCGCCACTTCAGCTGCAGGCGCACGGTTTCGGCGGCGGGTTCCGCCATGGCCGGCCGCCAGGGGGTCGCACAGAGCACGACCAGCACAAGCATCACGAGAGGGAGGGAATACCGCTTTCCCTGCCGCCCGTTGGTCCATCCGGGGATTATGGGCATGACACGCCTTCTTTTTTCTTCAAAAAGTAGGTGAGCCGCCCCGCTTCGTCAATGACCTTCCGCAATCAGGGCATGTCCGGCGCACGCACGGTGCGCGGCGGAATGACGCCCATGCGGCTGCCGATCGACTGCGGGCCCATGCCGAAACCGATGGCGTAGTGGACGGCGTTGGTCATGACCTTCTTCACGTAGTCGCGGGTTTCCGAAAACGGGATGCTTTCGACATAAATATCCGCGTCCAGCGCCCGGGTGGGATGCTGCCATTGCCGGGCGCGGTTGGGACCGGCGTTATAGCCCGCCGTCGCCAGCACCGGCTGGTTGCCCAGGTTCTGCAGGGCATTGCTCAGGTAATAGGTGCCCAGACGGATGTTGGAGCCGACTTCGTTGACCATGTCGGCGTGATAGGGAATTTTCAGGCGGTTGGCCACCCATTGCGCGGTGGAGGGCATCACCTGCATCAGGCCGCCCGCCCCGACGCCGGATCTGGCGTTGGTGACAAAGCGGCTTTCCTGGCGCATCAGGCCGTAGACCCAGGCCGGATCGACCCCGAATTCCTGGGCATAACCCTGCGCCACCTCCCGGAACGGCGTCAGGTAACGCAGGCTGTAGCTGTGCAGTTGCCGGGTACGCTCGGCGGCATAGATGGCGCGGTCATACCACTTCACATTGGCGGCCTGCTCGGCGGCAGCCAGCAGGAAGCGGTCATCGGCGTTGCGCAAGGCCCAGTTCCATTCGCGGATCGCCTCGGTGCGGAAGTCGAGGGTATACAGGCGCAGCGCCCGCTGGATGCCGGGGTTCAGCTGCACCTGCTCGATGTCGGCGGGCACCGGCTTGTAGGGCGCGGGCGCGGCCGCCAGCGGCTTGCCGAGATGGTCGCGGGCCAGCAGGCCGTAATAGTCGTCATCCACCGCCAAACCGCTGTAAATGGCCTGCACGATCTGCGGCTTGTCGTTCATTTTCTGCATGGCGTGGGCGCGCCAGTAGCGCCAGGCCCGTTCCTGCTGCCGCTCCGGCCCCAGATGGTTGATGGCGAACAGCACGTCCGGCCAGCGCTCGGCGCGGATGGCGATGCGCAATTGCCATTCGCGGTCGCCTTCGGCCCACAAGGTTGCTTCGCTCTGGCGGAACCAGTCCACGGCGCGCTCATCCAGCTTGCGCGCGCCCGCCAGCGCCAGCAGCCGCCAGCCGTAGGCGCGGGTTTCCGGGCTGAAGCGCGGCTCGACCTCTTGCCAGCGCGCCAGCGCCTCGTCCGGCGACTCGCGGCTGAAACGGGCCAGCGCCGCCAGATACAGCTCGAAACCGATGCGGGTAGCGACATCGGGACGGGCCAGCCAGCTCTTGGGGGCCGAAGCGATCTTCGCCAGCTGCGCCTGCGGCAGGTCGATGCCCAGCTTGCCCGCCAAACGCCGCGCCAGGACGTTGCCGCCGCCTTGCAGGGCCAGTCGCAGCCGGTCCCAGTAATCATCTTCGGAGATCAGCCCTTTTGCCTCCGCCTGCGCCAGCAGCGCCTCGCAGGCGGCCGGCTGCTCCTTGCCGCTGAACCAGAACGCCTTCCGGGCTTCGGCCAGCGCCGTCGCGGCCTCTTCCGGGATCGCGGCGCGCGCCTGCAGGTCATAGCAGCGCAAGTCGGCATCGGGATTTTTCAGCTCGGCCGCCAATTCACGCCACGTCGCCCAATCGCCCTTGCGGCCGACGGCGCGCAGGACATCGGTGCGCAGGCGGTCGGCCAGCAGCGTGTCGGGATAACGGGTCAGGAAGGCCTTGACGGCATCCGGGGACATGGCCGCCGGGTCCTTGCCCAGCAGGTAGTAATCGGCATAGATCACCAGCGGGTCGCCCTGCAGGCGCGTCTGGGTTTCGGCCAGGGTCATCAGGTCGCCTTGCTGCCAGGCCTCGCGGGCCAGCAGGTAGTCCTTGTCGTCGGCGCTGGCCGGCAATGCGGCGGCCAGCCAGAAGGCCGGCAGTAAGGCCGTGAGGTGTCTGGAAAACATGAAAACAGGTCCTTGGAAGCGATGGCGGCAAGGCGTGGGACGGCCCGCCCGGATAGCGACAGGTTAACCGCTGCTGACGACCGGAAGAATGGACTCTCTGTAACAAAAGCGTGCAAGGCTCCCCGCAAGGGCAGCGCCCCGGTATAATGACGCCCCCTTCGCGGTCAACCGGTACGCCAGCATGTCCACAACCCCGACCCAGCCCAAGAAAGTCTATATCGAAACCCAGGGCTGCCAGATGAACGAGTACGACAGCTCGCGCATGGCCGACCTGCTGGGCTCATCGCACGGCATGGTGCGCACGCACAACCCCGACGATGCCGACGTGCTGCTGCTCAATACCTGCTCCATCCGCGAGAAGGCGCAGGAGAAAGTGTTTTCCGAACTGGGCCGCTGGCGGCAGATGAAGGAAAAGCGTCCGGAGCTGGTCATTGGCGTCGGCGGCTGCGTCGCCTCGCAGGAAGGCGACAACATCCAGAAACGCGCCCCGTTCGTGGATGTGGTCTTCGGCCCGCAAACCTTGCACCGCCTGCCAAAAATGCTGGACGCCCGCGACAGCCGCAAGATTACGCTGGTGGACGTCAGCTTCCCCGAAATCGAGAAGTTCGACTTCCTGCCCGAACCGAAGGTGGAAGGTCACAAGGCCTTTGTCTCGATCATGGAAGGCTGCTCGAAGTACTGCACCTTCTGCGTGGTGCCCTACACCCGCGGCGAGGAAGTCTCGCGGCCTTTCGACGACGTGATCGCCGAAGTGGCGCACCTGGCCGCGCAGGGCGTGCGCGAGGTGACGCTGCTCGGCCAGAACGTCAACGGTTATCGCGGCGCCTTCCACGACGGCGGCATCTGCAGCTTTGCCGAACTGCTGCGCCATGTCGCGGAGATTCCCGGCATCGGCCGCATCCGCTATACCACCTCGCATCCGCTGGAATTCGGCGACGACCTGATCGCCGCCTACGCCGATATTCCGCAACTGGTATCGCATGTGCATTTGCCGGTGCAGTCCGGCTCGGATAATGTGCTGGCGGCGATGAAGCGGAACCATACCGTCGCCGATTATCGCCAGCGCATCCAGAAGTTAATGGCCGTGCGCCCGGACATGCATATTTCCTCGGACTTCATTATCGGTTTTCCCGGCGAAACCGACGCCGATTTTGAAGCCACCATGAACCTGATTGCGGAAGTCGGTTACGACCACTCCTACAGTTTCATTTACTCGAAGCGCCCCGGCACCCCCGCCGCCGAATTACCCGACCCGACGCCGGAAGCCGACAAGAAGCAGCGCCTGCAGATTCTCAAGGAGCGCATCCGCCAGCAGACGCAGCGCAAGACCGAAGCCATGCTGGGCAACCGCGAGCGCCTGCTGGTGGAGCGCGAATCCGACCGTCACCCCGGTCACCTGATCGGTATTGCAGGCAATACGCGCTGGGTGCATTTCCCGGGAGATACCGGCCTGATCGGCAAGTTCGTGGATGTGGATATTCTGGAAATTTCCAGCATTAACTCGTTATTGGGCAGCGCGCCGCTATTTATCGAAGACTGATTATGGGCCGGGCCGGATTTATCCGGCCCGGCAATCTCCACCGCAATTGTTAATATAGCGTTCGCATTCAAGCTGACCGATGATCGGGTTAATGCCCCGCAAGTTGTTACATAATATTTCTGTGAACCACTTATCGGAATTCCCCTACCGCCAGTAAATCCGCAGCTATATTTTCGGGACATCCTCCTTAATATTCGGAGCAGAGAAAAGCAAGAATGAGATGGATTTTCGTGACCCGACACGAGGAATCAACCATGATAACCACCGAAAACACCTGTACCGCCTGCGGCTTTCACCTGGTAATGGTCGGGCACGATACATCCCGCCCGTTCTGCCCCAATCAGTATTGTTCCGACAAGTTTGAAGACGCCTGCCCACGCTGCCAGTCCGAGCACAAGAATGTGCGCTTGGTGCGTACCGGCTTCGCCGCCTTCACCTGCCTGGACTGCGGTCAGGATTGGGACCGGGTGAACGGCCGCGCCGCGGTTCCTTCGTCCTCGAATCTTGTGGTCCTGCAGTTCCGCAAGCGCGCCTGAAAGCACCCGCCCGTCCCTGGGCGCGGACATCAACGCAGCGCCCCGATGTAGTGCTGCGCCACTTCCTCCTCCGTCACCAGATGCGCCGGCTCGGCCATGACCGCCGCCGCCGGCAATTTCTCCACGACCTGCAAGCCCGGCTTGACCGGCAGCGTCAATACCGGCACGGGCAATTCCACCGGCGGGATCACGGGTGCCGAAACCACCGGCAGCGGCGCCTGCGCCGGTTCCAGCCAGCCTTCGTAACGGCTGGCCAGCATCTGCAACTCGGTATCGGTCTGCTGCATCGCCAGGTCCAGGATTTCCCGGGCGTAATCTTCATTCTTGACCATGTACACCGCATCGACGACCCGGCCGTTGCAGCGGCGCATGCGGACATAGATCTGGCTGGCGAGCATCATCAACTCGGAATGGTGCGGAACCTCATTCATGATCTGTTACTCCAACGTGAGGTGGACGGAAGCAACCGCCGCGCGGTTGCCGGTATCTCGAACGGTCGGCGTCCGGCGCGGGGCCGGACGCCATCCCGTAATACGGGTTCAGGGGATCTGCTCGCCGTGCTGCGACAGGTCCAGGCCGACCTGCTCGTGCTCGGCATCGACACGCAGTCCGATGAGCTTGTCGACCACGAACAGGATGATCAGGGTTGCGGCCATGCTGTAGGCCAGCGTGACGAAAGCGCCGATGGCCTGCACGCCGACATTGCCCGGCCCCCCGGCCAGTTCCGGCAGGGCGAACACACCGGTCAGCAGCGCGCCGACAATGCCGCCGATACCGTGAATGCCGAACACATCCAGGGAATCATCCACGCCCAGCATGCGCTTCAGGCCGGTCGCACCCCAGTAGCAGGCAATGCCCGCCACCATGCCGATCACATAGGCACCGCTGACGCCGACAAAACCCGAGGCCGGAGTAATCGCCACCAGACCCGCCACCGCGCCGGAACAGGCGCCCAGCAGCGAAACCCGCTGGCGCTGGATCCATTCGACCAGCATCCAGGTCATTGCCGCCATCGCTGTCGCCAGTTGCGTCACCAGCATCGCCAGCCCGGCGCGGCCGTCCGCCGCCACCGCTGAACCGGCGTTAAAGCCGAACCAGCCCACCCACAGCAGCGAGGCGCCGATCATGGTCAGGCCCAGGTTGTTGGGGAAGAACGGCTCACGCCCGTAATTGTGGCGCTTGCCCAGATAGAAGGCGCAGACCAGTCCGGCCGCCCCCGCGTTGATATGCACCACGGTGCCGCCCGCGAAGTCCAGCGCGCCCATCGACGCCAGCCAGCCGCCCGGCTCCCAGACCCAGTGCGCCACCGGCACATAGACCAGCAACGACCACAAGGCCATGAACAGCATCAGCCCGCCGAACTTCATGCGCTCGGCAAACGCGCCGGTAATCAGCGCCGGGGTGATGATGGCGAAGGTCAGCTGGAACATCACGAACACCGATTCGGGAATGGTCGGCGCGATATGGCTGACACTGACATGACCGCCGACGCGGTCAAAGACCATGCCGTTCAGGAACATTTCGGAAAAGCCGCCCAGATAGGGGCTGCCGGGCGTGAAGGCGGCGGAATAGCCGACCGCCACCCACAGCGCCGTCACCAGGCAGCAGACGGCAAAGCTTTGCAGCAGCGTCGCCAGCACGTTTTTCTTGCGGACCATGCCCGCATAGAACAAGGCCAGTCCTGGCAAAGTCATCAACAGCACCAGTGCGGTGGAGGTCAGCATCCATGCGGTATCACCTGCGCTGATCTTGTCCGGGGTCGTGGTATAGGGAGCGGACTCCGCCAGCGCCTGGGACGACGCCAGCAGCAGGAACAAAGCCGTCAGTAACGGCGAGGATACGCGGGACGGTTTCATGGTGCCTCCTGAAAAATATCATCAGGAGTCTTGCAACAAGCGGGCCAAGAATTCGGCCCGGGATTTGCGTCAATTTCGTGCCGATGCACACCATCGGTGCAAGACGCACCACCATGGTGAAATAACGAACTATCCGCGCTGGTTTTTGCGCCAGCCGCTGGGCGTCAGCCCGGTCCAGCGCTTGAAGGCGCGGTTGAAGTTGGCGACATCGGAATAGCCCAGCTTCTCGGCCACGCTTTCCAGGCTCAGCCGCGGGTCTTCCAGCAGGTCGGAGGCCATCTGCTTGCGCGCCTCCTCCACCAGATCGCTGTAGGCCACCTGATTGCCCGCCAGTTGCCGCTTCAGGGTGCGCTCCGACATGTGCAGGCGCTCGGCCACCTGTTCCAGCGTCGAGAAGCCGCGCCGCTCGTCGTACATCAGCGCCTTGACCTGCGCCACAAAGGGTTTTTCCATGCCGAAACGGCGCAAGTCCTGCTCGCACTGCGCCAGCGCCATCTGGCTGGCCACCGGGTTGGCCATGATCATCGGCAGGTCCAGGTAGGACGAGGGAAAGATCAGCCGGTTCACCGGCTGGTCAAACTCGACCGGCCCCGGCAAATATTGCTTGATCGGTCCAAGGTAAGGCGGCTCGGCGAACTCGACCTCGGCGCGGCCGGTCAGAGTCTTGCCGGTCACCGCCTGGCCCATGTGCACAAAGCCGAAAATCAGGCCGATGATGGCCGCCTCGCGCAGCGGTTGCAGGTCGGTATGGGGAATGATGGTGAGGCTGGCCTCCTGCGGGCCTTCCTCCACACGCAGCTCGAAGGCGGTGCTGATCATGCCGATGAAGCGTTCGGCCACGGTCAGCGCCTCGCGCACGGTGGCGGCGGTCATGGCGGCGAAACCGACAAAACCGTGCAGCGACACCTGCATCGTCACTCCGAAATGCATCGCCAGCGCCGTCTCGCCGGTCAGGTCGCGGGCGCGAATGATCAGGGTGTTGAAGTCGTCCAAAGCCAAGCGGCGCTGGGGTTCCAGCATCATCTCGCGGGTCAGGCCGGTGCCTTCCAGCAGTTGCGCATCGCTAACGTCCCACCGCGACACAATATCGACGATGAACAAGGCGTAGACCATCGGCAGGCTGGGTGTGTCATGCATCGTGTGTTGTCCCCAAATGATAAAAAACTGGCACCAAGTCACCTGTTTACCATACGGACGTACGGCTAAATTGCAAGTATGACATTCGTCAATGTAACAATAGAGGTTGACATGACTACCAGCACCGCTTCCACCGCCACCCGCCAGCCCACCGGCGCCAGCGTCAATATTCCGCCGCGCCGTCTGGATTTTGAATTCCCGGAAACGATGAAGCGTTACTACTACGACGACAGTCCTTTCCTGAGCAGCTTCCTGACCACGCTGTCGGCGCTGTTCCCGGAAGGCGAATCGTTCTTCGTGGAATCGGTGCGCGCCTACCGCGACCAGATCACCGACCCGGTGCTGCGCGCCCAGGTGTCCGGCTTCATCGGCCAGGAAGCCATGCACAGCAAGGAGCACGCTGCCTTCAACGAAGCCGCCACCCGCATGGGCTACCCGGTGACGCAACAGGACAAGGAACTGGGCTACCTGCTGCGCTTCGGCCAGAAATTCCTGCCGAAAGCCGTGCAGATCTCGATTACGACGGCGCTGGAACACTATACCGCCATCATCGCCGAAATGCTGCTGCGCGACCCGGACGTGCAGCAAAAGTTCAGCCCGGAAATGCGCCAGCTGTGGATGTGGCACGCCCTGGAGGAAAACGAACACAAGACCGTGGCCTATGACGTCTACGAACAGGTCAGCGGCAGCTACCTGCTGCGCGCGGGCACCATGATTCCGGTCACCGCCATCTTCTTCGCGGTGGTCGCCATCAACCACACCCGCATGCTGGCCGCCGACGGCAAGCTGACCAACTTCAAGGATAACTGGAACGGCCTGAAGTACTGCTGGGGCGGCAAGAAGGGCGTGTTCTCGCGCCTGCTGCCGCAATACCTGGACTACTTCCGCCCCGGTTTCCACCCCAAGGACCACGACACCGACGCCCTGCTGAACGAATGGCGGGAAAAGCTGTTCGGCGCCGACGGCACCCTCAGCGCCCAGCTGAAGAAGACTTCCGGCAAGAAAAAAGCCGCCAAGACGGCCATGGCCGCCTGAAGCCCGCCCCAGGATTTCCGGCGGACACCTCCGTCCGCCGGTCACCGAATGTCACACACCCGTGGCATGACCCGGCAAGGATGCCTCCCTCCCGCGGTTTTCCCGGTTTTCGTTTCGCCGCTCAGCCTGCGCCCGGTTTACAATGGGATATTGCCTGTCGAAGGAACTCCCATGCTGACCACCCTCACCCCGTTGCTGATGATCCTGCTGGCCTGCAGCTTTATCGTGTTCGCGCTGGCTTATGTCTTTGCCGTCATTTCCGCCATCGGCGTCAACCGCAAGCTGGGACTGCTGTCGGTGGTGGTGCCGTTCCTGGCCTATTACGTCTGCTATACCGGCGGCGAAAAGGCGGCGTTTCCGCTGCGGATGGGGCTGTGGTCGCTGCTGGGGCTGCTGGTGTTCGGGGTGCCGGTGGCGGTGATCCTGAAAACGCATCTCTGATCCGGAACACCGCGCAGCAAAAAGCCCCGGAGAACGGGGCTTTTTTTGGCGCGGGGTGAGCCTGGCTCAGGCGGCGGGCGTCAGCTTCAGCGCCATGTGGTGACCGGCGAACAGCATGCCCTTGCGCAGGTACAGCCGGTGTGCGTCCTGCCGCTGGTAGCCGGTGTCCAGATGCATTTCGTCGCAACCGCGACGCTTGCCTTCCTCGATCAGCCAGTCAATCATCGCGCCGCCCAGACCATTGCGGCGCTTCTCGGGATCGGCGATCAGGTCGTCGACATAGAACACCTTGCCCCAGGCCATGAACGACATCACCCGGCAACCGGCGGCGGCGGCGATCTGGCCGTCCTCCTCCATGTAGACCACGGCATAGCCTTCGGCCGACTGCACTTCCAGCCGGCGGCGGAATTCATCCGGCGTCAGGTGCGGCCGCAGAATCACAAACAGACGGAAACATCCGGCGACATCCGCCTCATTGCGGATATCCAGCGTCTTGACCTCGAAACCCATGTTCTTCTTCTCGCAAACCCATACCCGTGACACGGGTATGACAAGCCGCCAATGCTGCGACTTTTCCGCTCATTCGTCAATCAATTCGCAGCGGGATTGCCCGCCCGGCGCAGGCCGTCCAGATCCAGGATTTCCAGCTCACGGTAACTCAGTCTCACCAACCCCTGCCCTTCCAGCTGGCGCAACACCTGGTTGATGGTCTGCCGTGACAGCGACAGCATGCTGGCCAGCTGGTCCTGCGGCAAGGGCAAGACCCGGCGGGAGCGGTCCTGCCATTCACCATAACCTTCCGCCATGAACACCAGCCGCCGCGCCACACGGATCGGCGCGGGCAGCAGCGCCGCCTCTTCCAGCGCAATGAAGGCAAAGCGCATCTTCTGGCTTTGCAGCAGGCCGAACCAGTACCACCAGCCGGGATTCGCCGCCAGCAGCGCCTCCAGCGCCGCCTTCGGCACGCGCAACACCAGCGACGGCTGGTCGGCGATAACATCGTGGGTGCGCGCCAGCCCGTCAAACAGCGCGATCTCGCCAAACCAGCTGCACGGCTCCAGAATGGCCAGCATCGCTTCCTTGCCGTTCTCATTGACCCCGACCGTGCGCAAGGCGCCGCGCACCACGCTGTAAATGCCGTCAAAGGCATCACCGCGCGCAAACAGACGCTGGCCGGTGTCCAGATGATGCAGCACCGCGCCCTCCAGCAGGGCATCCTGCAAGGCGGCGGGCAGGCCGCCGAACCAGCGGCCGGCAGCGATGGCTTCGCGATGGGTATTAATATCGGAACGGGAGGCAGAGGACATAAGGCAAGGTTCCGGATAAATTCCATCCAAGTGTCGGATAGATGACAAAAGGGCGTCAAGGAATTGACTATGATGTTCAAACAACAATGAGGAGCATTCCCATGAAGACCCTGACCGATCACCTGACCATGTACGCGGAATACCACCGCGACAAGCGCAACATCGCCACCCATTTCGTCGGCATTCCGCTGATCGTGCTGTCGATCACCACCCTGCTTTCCGTTCCGGCGCTGTCGCTCAGCCTGGGCGGCTTGCACCTG
>DASUIM010000341.1:0-4534 GCA_036279775.1 Fluviicoccus sp.
CGAATGACCAAACCGGAACCGAGGGTAATTTTCATGTCGCCGACATCCGTATTCCCGCGACACCCCATGACAGCACTGGTCCTGACCGCCGGCGGCGCCCGCGGCGCCTATCAGGCCGGCGTCATCAAGCGCATCAGTGAATTGCCCGCCCTGGCCAACCGCCCTGCCCCGTTTCCGATCATTACCGGGGCATCGGCGGGCGCCATCAACGGCGCGGCGGTCGCCGCCCACCACGACAACTTCCGCCATGCCGCCCAGCTGCTGGTCAAGCTGTGGTCCAACCTCAAGGCTTCGGATGTCTACCGCACCGATTCGGCGTCACTGGCGCAAAATGCGGGAAGACTCGCCATGGATTTTGCCTTCGGCGGACTGATCGGCGCCGGACGGGTGCAGTCGCTGGTGGACTCGACGCCGTTATTCGGCTTCCTGGGCAAACACCTGCAACTGGAGGGAATCCGCCGCTCGGTGCGTGACGGCGGGCTTTACGCCTTCGCCGTCACGGCCACCGGCTACCACTCCGGCCGCGCCTTCACCTTCATTGAAGGCAAGGAAGGCCACCCCCTGTGGAACAAGAGCCGCCGGGTCGCCCTGCGCGCTGAAATGACGCTGCCGCACATCCTTGCCTCGGCGGCGATTCCCATCGTCTTTCCGCCGGTGGAACTGCCGCTGGGCGGCTCGTCCGCCTACTTTGGCGATGGTGCAATGCGGCTGATCACGCCGCTCAGCCCGGCGATCCGGCTGGGCGCGGAAAGGCTGCTGGCCATCGGGGTGCGTTGCCAGGAGTCCGCGGACAGCCTGCTGCGCTCGGAGCTGTCTGCCGGCGAGGATTTTGTCAGTGACCTGAAACGGCCGCCGTTGTCACAAATCTGCGGGACACTGATGAACGCCATCTTCCTCGACCATCTTGATGCCGACCTGGACCACCTGAAGCGGATGAACGCCTTTGTCGGCGCGTACCAGAAGCTGGCGGCCTCGGTACCCGCCATGCCTTCGGAACCGGATCACGAACCGATGCGCACGGTCACGCCGCTGGTCATCTCCCCGTCCGCCGATATCGCCATCATCGCCAAGACGCTGGAACACCACATGCCGCGCAGCGTGCGCTACCTGATGGACGGTCTGGGCACCCCCGACGCGCAAAGCGCCGATCTGACCAGCTTCCTGCTGTTCGACTCCGCATTTACCCGCGAACTGGTGCAACTGGGCTATCGCGACGCCGCACAGCGCATTGACGAAATAGAGGCTTTTCTGCGCGTCCCCTCACCCGTCCGATCGCCGGATATGCAAGTCGCCTGACTTCCGCCCGGAGCCTGGCTCCGGGCTAGCGTCCGCCATTTCACGGCTCAACTGCCCCTGCACTTCCCGTCCATGGTTTCCGGCAACAAAACCGGTGTAAATTCGCCCTTCTCTACACCTCGCCGCCGGATATCATCAGCAGGCGGACAATTCGGGAGCGGCAGCAAACGTGGAAGTCTATCTGGTCGGCGGCGCGGTGCGCGACGCCTTGCTGGGACGCCCGGTGACGGAACGGGACTGGGTAGTGGTCGGTGCCACCCCGGAAGCCCTGCTGTCCCAAGATTATAAGCCGGTGGGACAGGACTTCCCCGTCTTCCTGCATCCCGACACCGCCGAGGAATACGCCCTCGCCCGCACCGAGCGCAAATCCGGGCACGGTTATAACGGCTTCATCTGTGAAGCCACACCGGCCATTACCCTGGAAGAAGACCTGCTGCGCCGTGACCTGACGATCAACGCCATGGCGCAACGGCCGGACGGAAGCATTGTCGATCCTTACGGCGGTCTGGCCGATCTGGAAAACCGCCTGCTGCGCCATGTCTCGGCCGCCTTCGGCGAAGACCCGCTGCGGGTGCTGCGCGTCGCCCGCTTTGCCGCCCGCTACGCACCGCTGGGCTTTAAGGTGGCGCCGGAAACGCTGGTGCTGATGCGGCAGATGACCGGCGACGGCGAAATCAGCCACCTGACCCCGGAGCGCGTCTGGCAGGAAACCCGCAAGGCGCTGGCCGAGGACACCCCCGCCGTCTATTTCGAAACACTGCGCGCCTGCGGAGCGCTGGCTGTGCTGTTCCCGGAACTAGACGCCTTGTTTGGCGTACCGCAACGCGCCGAATTCCACCCGGAAATCGATACCGGCCGCCATGTGATGATGTGCCTGGAGCAGGCGGTGCGACTGGGCGCGAATACGCGCACCCGGTTTGCCGTGCTGCTGCACGACCTCGGCAAGGGCATCACCCCGGCAGACATGCTGCCCCGCCACATCGGCCATGAGCACCACGGCGTGCCGCTGGTGCAAGCCCTCTGCGCTCGCTACAAGGTTCCTAAGGATTACCAGCAACTGGCGGAAATCGTCTGCAAACATCATCTGGAGGCGCATCGCGCTGTCCAGTTGCAAGGCCGCACCTTGTGGCTGAAACTCCGGGACCTGGACGCCTTGCGCCGCCCGGAGCGCTTCGCCGAATTCCTGCTGGCCTGTGAAGCGGACGCGCGCGGCCGTCTGGGATTCGAGGATCGCGACTACCCCCAGCGCGCCTATTTCAGTCAGGCACTGGCCATCGCGGCGGCTGTCAGCCCGCAAGACCTGCCGCACCGGGACGCCCTGCACGGCAAGGCGCTGGGCGATGCCCTGGAGCAGGCCCGCATCCATGCCCTCAACCGTTTTCGCCAGGAACACCATGAAAACAGCACCCGACTCTGTGAGGACTGAACCCCGGCTGGCGCTGATTACCGGCAGCGCCCGGCGCGTCGGTGCAGTCATCGCCGAAACCCTGCACGCACGCGGCTGGACGGTGTTCATCCACTACCGCCAAAGCGAGGCCGAGGCTTCCGCCCTGGCCGCCCGGCTGAACGCCCTGCGCCCGGACAGCGCCTGCATCCTGCAAGCGGACCTCAACCAGCCCGCCGCACCGCGGCAATTGGCCGAACGCCTGTTGGCGCTGACCGGTGGCCGCCTCGATGCCCTGATCAACAATGCCTCCAGCTTCTACCCGACCCCGGCGGGCAGCGCCACCCTGGCTCAATGGGACGACCTGTTTGCCAGCAACGCCCGTGCGCCGTTCTTCCTCAGTCAGGCCCTGACTCCGGCGCTGGCGGCTTGCCACGGCAGCATCGTCAATATCGTCGACATCCATGCCAGCCGCCCCTTCCGTGACTACCCGGTGTATTGCATGGCCAAGGCCGCACTGGCGATGATGACCCGCGCCCTGGCCAAGGACCTGGCGCCGCGCGTGCGCGTCAACGGCGTTGCCCCGGGTGCAATCCTCTGGCCCGAGGAACACAGCGAGTCGGTGATTGATCCGGCGGTCCAGGCGAAAATCCTGTCCGGCGTGCCGCTAGGGCGGCTCGGAGCACCCGCCGACATTGCCCGCACCGTCGCTTTCCTTGTGGAAGACGCGCCGTACATTACCGGCCAGATCATCGCCGTCGACGGCGGCAGAAGCCAGACGCTGGGCGAGGAGTGAGACGCTGAAAAAAGTACGCGGCATTCCCTTATAGCCCCTATGGTCTTTTGGACGGCAGGCCTATACTCGGAGGATAACAAGTCTTAAAAAACGGAGTCCGCCCATGTTTGAGTCCGCTGAAATCGGCCACAAGATCGACAAGGCCGTCTACAAGAGTGAAGAGCCTGCCTTGCGCGAAGCCTTGCTGGACGCGCAGTTCGAGATGAAGGAACGCGGGGAATTTCCGGTGGTGATCCTGATCAACGGTGTCGACGGCGCGGGCAAGGGCGAAACCGTCAACCTGCTCAACGAATGGATGGACCCCCGGCTGATTTCCACCCATGCCTTCGGCACCCCCTCTGACGAGGAAAGCGAACGGCCGCGCATGTGGCGCTACTGGCGCGCCCTGCCGCCCAAGGGCCATATCGGCATCCTCTTCGGTTCCTGGTATACCGAACCGATCGTGCGGCGCGTCAGCGGCGAGATCAAGGCTTCGCAACTGGACCAGCAGATCGAGGACATTGTCCATTTCGAGAAGATGCTGGCGCATGAAGGCGTGATCGTGCTGAAGTTCTGGTTCCACCTGTCCAAGAACAAGCAGGAAAAGCGGCTGAAGCAACTGGAGAAGGATCCGAAGACCCGCTGGCGCGTCAGCGACCAGGACTGGGAAAACTTCAAGCACTACGACCGCTTCCGGGAAATTTCCGAGCACGTGCTGCTGGAAACCAGCACCGGCGAAGCCCCCTGGATTGTGGTTGAGGGCGAAGATCCCTACTACCGCAGCCTGACCGTCGGCAAGCAGATCCTGACTGACATCCGCGCCCGTCTGGACCGCGACAAGCCGCCCGTGGCCCCGCCCGATGTCGCCCCGCTGCTGCCCCCGATCGACAACCTGCAAATCCTGGACACGCTGAAGCTGGACCAGGAATTGTCCAAGGGCGATTACGAGGAACAGCTGGAGGCGCTGCAAGGCCGCCTCAACCTGCTCACCCGGCATCCGGACTTCTGCAAGCACAGCGTCATCGCCGTCTTCGAGGGCAATGACGCCGCCGGCAAGGGCGGCAGCATCCGCCGCATCA
>DASUIM010000342.1:0-2632 GCA_036279775.1 Fluviicoccus sp.
CACTTCCCCGGCGCGCGGGCCGGCCAGGTCGACTTCTTCAATGGTGAGGGGTTGTCCGGCTTTCCAGGCGACGGCGGCGCGGGTTTTCATGAGGGCGTCCTTCGGGGGGTGGGAGATGCGCCCTGTTTTAGCATGAATCGCGTTAATTGGAAGTGGTCACGGGGCCCAATCGCGCGGCGGACACCCGATCAGCCCGGATGCCCGTCCACCCGTGCCTGCATCAGCATCGGCCCGTACCGCCACACAAAAATCCCGAAAGCCAGCGCCCAGCAGGTCGCCGCCACGCACAACCCCGCCAGCGGCCACAGCGGCGCAACCCCTACCCGCGCCAGTGCCCCAACATGCAACAGGCCAAACCCCAGCACCATGCCCGGCGGCGGCGCCAGATCGCGGCCGGTATGACCCAGCGTCACCCGCGCCATCATTGCCAGGATCAGCCCGCCCATGCCGCCCACGGTCAGCGCATGCAATGACGGGCTGGGCGAGACAAACAGCCCCAGATGCCAGCCCGCCATGCCGAGGCAGGCCACCGCCAGCCAGGCATAGGCCAGATGCAGCGACCACAGCAGCGGCACGGTGCGTACATCGCGGTCAAACCAGCGCGCCAGCCGCCACCCATGACCTGCACCCAGGGCCGCGAACAGCGCCGCCAGCGCCGGGTGCGGCGACAGGCCGGGACCGGCCGCCTGCAACACCGCGATCAGGACCGTTCCCCCCAGCAGCGCCTGATCGGCCCGGACCATCGGGAGGGGATCGCCGGGCCGACGCAGGCCGCGCCGGGTGAAGAACGGAATCACACGGCCGCCGATGAGCGTCATCATCGCGGCCACCAGCCAGAGTCCGGCCCAGACGCCCTGCCGTTGCAGACTGTCGTCGCCCCGGGCCAGACCAATCAGCACTTCGGCATCCACCGCCGCCAGCAGCGCCAGCACGCCGACAATCGGGTAATTGCGCTGTTGCTTCACCCGCCACAATTGCATCCCCATGGCCACGGCGGTCAGCAGCGGAAAGGCCAGTTCCAGCGGAATCAGCAACGGCAGCGGCGCATCCGCCAGCCAAGCAATGCGGCCCGCCAGCCAGACCCCGGCCAGCGCCGCCACCGGCTTGCCGCTGAGGCCGGGCTGTCCGGTCCAGTTCTGCACTGCCGTCAGCAGGAAACCCGCCACCACCGCCAGCCCGAAACCGAACAGCATTTCGTGGCGGTGCCAAGCCAGCCAGCCGCCCGCCGGTTGCCAGCCGGACAGCAGGCCGTGCCAGGCGGCCAGCCACAGGGGGATGGCCAGCAGCGCCAGCAGCGCCGCGCCCAGGAAGAAGGGGCGGAACCCCAGCCGGAACAGCGGCGGGATGGCCATCGCCTTGTTGCGGTCGATCACTTGCATGGCGGCACCCGTGTATAAAAAACGGTTCCGGCGAACTTCAGGCCGGAACCGGAGGAGGATGGCATCAGCATAATCCCGACTGCCGCAGTCGGATACTCGCCGGATGGCGGGGACGCGACGCGACGGAAGGTCAGAGACGCAGCTTGAACAGCGCCGCCACCAGGTCGGACTGGCTGATCATGCCGACGACGCGGCGTTCACCGTCAATCACTGGCAAATGGTGCAGGCCGCCGTCGCTGAACAGTCCGGCCAGATCGGCAATGGATTGCGCGGGGGTGACGGCGCGCACGTCGGCGGTCATCACCTCGCGGACCGGCTCGCGGCCGTGACGTACCGGCATGGAAGGTACGAAGGCATGACCCTGTCGCCCCAGCAGGATGTCGTGGGCGGTGACAATGCCGCGCAGGCGGTTTTCCCCATCGACCACCGGCAGCGCCTTGACCTTGTGCCGCGCCAGCAGCGCCCAGACCTCGGTCAGCGGCGCGTCTTCGTGTACGCGGACGACATCGCGCGCCATGATATCCAGACAGCGCACCTGCCCGAAGCGGCGGTGATAGGCATGCCATTCGGCGCTGCGGAACACGTCCAGCAGGTCCTCGCGGCGGATGTCCAGCAACTCGCCGTGTTCATCCAGCGCCCGGTCCAGGTCCTCGGCGCGGAAACCGATGCGCTCGCCGGGCAGCGGGTCGGCGGTCTGATGCGCCACCGGCGCGGGCGCGGGCGGCTGGAAGCGGCCGCGCCGCAACCGGCGGTTGAAGGCGTCGGCCAGCAACGCCAGCAGTACTGCATTGGCCAGCACCGGCCCGGCAATGAAGGCCGCCCCGTGACCAGCGGGCGTCAGCACCATTGCCAGGGCCAGCGCACCGCCCGGCGGATGCAGGCAACGCAGCAGGAACATGGCGGCGATCGACAGCGCCACCGCCATCCCCGCCGCCAGCCCGCTATGGGGGAAAACGGCGGCGCAGGCCAGCCCGACCAATGCCGAAACCAGATTGCCGCCGATCATCGCCCACGGCTGCGCCAGCGGGCTGGAAGGCAGCGCGAAGGCCAGCAGCGCCGTCGCCCCCATCGAGGCCACCAGCGCCGGACCGCCGCCGGGCAGATGGCGGCAAACCGCCTCCGTCACCGCCAGGCTGAGCACCACGCCCAGGCAGGCCGTCCAGATTTCGCGGTTGCCCGCGTGCAGCGGTTGCGGTATGAATGCCCGAAGCCGCCCCAAACCCGTTGTCATGGAACCTTACCGTGGCTGCGCC
>DASUIM010000343.1:0-1606 GCA_036279775.1 Fluviicoccus sp.
TGCCGGCGGCCGACGAGGAAACAGGCGCAAACGGCCGGGCTGGCGCCCAGAAGGTACAGCAGCAGGAAGCTGTGGCGCTGGAAGTTGCGCACCAGCGCGAAATACTTTTCGTTGATGAAGTCCTGCCGGGGGCGGGTGTCGCCCAGCGCGGCCTGCCAGGCATCCCAGAAGGTGTCGGGGAAGGACAGGTTGTAGTGGATGCCGGCGATGGTCTGCATCTTGCGCCCGTAACGGACGCCGAGGCCGTGACGGTAGAGGGTCTTCAGGCGGCCGATGTTGGAGGTGCCGTACTGCGCCAGCGGGATCTGTTCGTCGTCCAGGCCGATCATGCAGGGCATGGAATTCAGCCACAGCCGCTCCTCGCCCAGATGCCGGTAGACATAGGTATGCAGGTCGTCGAGGAAGCCCAGGGTTTCGGCAATGCTGCCGGTGGCGGGCGTGATCAGCTCCAGCAGCGCTTCCGAATAGTCGGTGGTGATGTGCGGGTGGGTCAGGGCCGAGCCCAGGGCTTCCGGATGCGGCGTCTGTGCGATCATGCCATCGGGGGACATGCGCAGGGTTTCCTTTTCCAGGCCCCGCAACATGCCCCGCAGGACGTGGGGTTGCGGGCTCAGCCAGGACAGTTGCTGCGTCAGGTGTGATTGCATGGGGCGGGTTCTCGGAAGACAGACTGACAAGATAGGGGCTTTTTGTGAAATTTCCAGTGTCAGTATGCAGCCGGTGACCCGCCCGGGGTCTTATATCCCCCAGCGGAAGAAGTCCTGCCCCTCCGCGAGGTAGGCGCGCGAGAGCACCATCTTGTGGATTTCCGACGCGCCGTCGACCAGACGCGCCTGCCGGGCGTAGCGGTAGATCCACTCGACAATGGTGTCCTTGGAGTAGCCGCGCGCGCCCAGCAGCTGGATGGCGGTGTCGGCCGCCTTGTGCAGGGTATCGGCGACATGGATCTTGGCGATGGAGATGTCGGTGCGGGCGAAATCGCCCTGGTCGAGCTTCCACGCCGCCTGCATGGTCAGCAGCCGGCCGATGTGGATGTCCTTGGCGGCATCGCCCAGCATCCACTGCACGCCTTCATGTCCGGCCAGCGTTTGCCCGAAGCTCTGCCGTTGCGAGACATAGGCCCCGGCTTCTTCCAGACAACGTTTGCTGAGGCCAAGCCAGCGCATGCAGTGGGTGAGGCGGGCGGTGCCGAGGCGGATCTGCGTCACCTTCAGGCCGTCGCCGACTTCCAGCAGGCGGCATTCGTCGGGGATTTCCAGACCGTCGAAGACGATCTCGCAATGGCCGCCGTGTTCCTCCGGCCCCATGATCGGGATGCGCCGTTCAATGCGCCAGCCGGGCTGGTCGGCATCAAACAGGAAGGCGGTGAGGCCCTTGCGCTCGTCGTCGGAGGTGCGCGCCAGCAGGATGAAATGCTGTGCGCCTTCCGCGCCGGTGATGAACCACTTGCGGCCGGTGATGATCCATTTGTCACCGCGTTTTTCGGCGCGGGTGTAGGTCAGCGAGGGGTCGGAGCCGCAGCCCTGCGGTTCGGTCATGGCGAAGGCGGAGCGCACCTTGCCGTCGATGATCGGCTGCAGCCAGCGCTCCTTCAGCGCCTCGGTTT
>DASUIM010000344.1:0-6471 GCA_036279775.1 Fluviicoccus sp.
ACCGGTTCGCGGCGGGCGTGAATGGCCAGATCCAGCATGGCGGTGACCGCGTAGCGGCCCTTGGTTGTCAGACGCATGATTCATGCCCTCCACCGGTTGATGTCAATCTGATTGTAGTCAATCCCGACTGATTTAGTCAAGAATAAAGCCTGACTAAAATACAGGGTAATACACCCTCCCCCGTTTAAAAACCCGCCGAAAGGACAGCTCTTTCACCTGCCGCTCGCGGCAGCACGTCAAAGTGACACAGATTGTCAAAAACAGATAAATGCGAACTTCGTCACACTTCTGTTCTGACAATTTTTTGAGAACGAAAAATTATCAATTCCCGCCAATAACATCTAATTAATTGATTCTGATACACAAAAAAAATTATGCAAAAGTTGGCATGCTCGCTGCATTACCGTAAGTGTGACGCAAATCACATAACCGTGCAGCCAAATCCATGCACATCAACTACCGGAGTACACACCATGAAAACTTTCGTCCGCATCATTCCCGCCCTGACCCTGGCCCTCTCCACCCTGGCCGGCGCCCAGGTTCTTGACCAGAAGAGCGCTACCGTCAGCATGGATGTCGGCCGCTATGCCGCCATCACCGGCCTCGATGACTTCGTCCTGCGCACCAACGACGTCAGCGGCTCCGCCGGGGCGGTCTACAGCGGCTCCGACGAGTTCAACCTGGAGTCCAACAGCCAGGTTCACGTCACCCTGACCGGCGGCGACCTGAACAACGGCAAGGACAGCGTGTCCACCAGCTACAACCTGGACGGCAGCAGCATGCAGTTCGATACCGCCGCCGACAGCGTACACGCCGGTGCGCACACCGTTGCCGCCTCCGCCAAACTGGGCGCCATTTCGGCCCAAAAGGCAGGTGCCTACTCGTCGACCATCACGATCACGGTTTCCGCGATCTGATCCCGATGGAGTCCTTCCGGGTAGCGGCCGCCCCTCCGCTACCCTTTTTTCATGACGAGGAATCATCATGCGCAAGCCGCTTTCCGTCCTGATCCCGGCTATGGCCGGAACCTGCCGCCAATGGATGGGCAAGATGGCCGTTTTCCTGTCCTTGGTGTTGCCAGGGATGCTGCACGCTGCCGAGTTCGGGGTTTCCCCGATGCTGATCGAAATGACCGGCGCGCCGGATGTCACCCAGGAGTTCCATATCCAAGTGCTGGGCAAGACCAGCGGCAACGCCAAGGTTTCCGTCTACCGCCTGAACCAGTTGCCGACCGGCCACATGGAATTCCTGCCGCCAGTCGCCGGTGTCGAGGACATGTCCGGATGGATCACTCTCGAAAAGAACAAGTTGTCGATCCGGAAGGGCGAAACCGTGGTCCTGAATGGCAGCGTCAAGGTGCCGCGCAAAGCGGCCGGCACCAATGTCGCCGCCATCATGGTTGAAGAAGACCAGCCGCAAAAAGCCAAGGGCATCACCCTGAACGTGCGTTATGCCGTGGTGCTGTCCGTCAATGTGGGTGGAACCATGACTACCCGCACCATCACCAATTTCCATGACCTTTCGCTGGAGCCGCAGGAAGAGCGCGTGTTCATCAAGGGTTTGTTCAGGAACGACGGCAAGACCGACGGCCAGCTGAACGCCGAACTGCAGTTGCGTGACGCCGCCAACCACCTGGTGCTGAAGACGCCGCTGAAAACCCAATCCGCCTGGCAGCGCAATGACCCGGCCTCGCGGGTGTTTCCCGGCAGCGAGGTGGTGGTCTTCGGCGAACTGCCCCGCACCCTGCCCGCCGGAACCTATCAGGCCTTCGTGCGCAACCGTTTCTCGGACCGGGCGCAACCGCTGGTCAAAACCACGCTGGAGCTGCCCGCGAACCTGTTTGCCGCTCCGGCCACCACTCCTGCCCAAGAGCCAGCACGGACCGCCGCTCCCGCCGTGGCGATGGAATCGCCGGTATCGCCCTGAGCGGAGAGGCCGTCATGCGCCGCCTGATCGTGATTTCCAGCCTGGCACTGACTTTCCTGAACGGTTGCGCGACCGTCGGCAAGGCCATGCTGACCCCGCCGGCCGCACCGGCATCCCGCATTCTGGCGGCGGCTGCCGCACAACCGGGCGGAATCGATCGCCTTGCAGCTGCGACGGCGACATCGCAAGGGGCGGCATACACAGCCGAGGCCATGACCCTGCGTCCGACGGAGGCCAGCCGTCCTGCGCGCAAACCCAACCGCTTCACCTGTGTCTCCGACGGCCCCGCGCTGGACATCAGCGCCATCGGCAACATCGAGCTGTCTTTTACTGATGCCAACATCCGCGATGTGCTGGCCGAACTCAGCATGCAGACCGGTATGTCGGTGGTGCTGGATGAAAGCGTCGAGGGACTGGTCAGCGTGAACATCAGCAACAGCACGCTGGCGGACGCCCTGGACATCGTGCTGGCATCCGGCGGTTACTCCTACAAGGCCGCCGCCCGCCATATCCTGATCGGACCGGCCGATCCGCGCAGCCGCAGCTTTGCGCAACTGGCCACCACGTGTGTCTTCAAGCCGGAAAACGCCTCGCCGGATCAGCTGGTGCAGGCGCTGCCGCCGATCTACCAGACTTTTGTGCGCACGCAGACCGAAAGCCGCCACCTGACCATCACCGCCCCGATGGACATGCAGCGGCGCATCCAGTCCGCCCTGCTGGCGTTGGATCAGGCTCCGGACCAGGTGTTGCTGGAGATGAGCATCATCGAGGTCAGCGTCAAGGCGATGGACATCCTGGGCGTCAGCTGGAGCAAGACCATCAAGGATACCGGCGTGGCCGGCAACGCCCGGCAGCTGGGGTTGGGGGAATGGAGCGGCGTACAGGCCATGCAGACCAGCAGCCTGAGCGGCCCGCTGATCCAGACCAGCACCACGCCGTCACGCAGTCTGGCCGAATCCGTGCAGATGCTGCGCGGCAATGGCCAGGCCGAGGTGAAGGCCATGCCCTCGATTGTCACGCGTGACGGCAAGCAGGCCAATTTCTCCTCGCAGGCCACGGCCTGGCTGCCGTTTGACAATGTCAGCGGCAGCTCGGACCGCAAGAAGGAGCTGACCTACGGCATCAACATGACCGTCATTCCCAAAATCGCCAACAGCGGCGACATCACTCTGGAGATCAAGGAAGCCTCGGTTTCCGATCTGGTCGAGGATGAAGCCGGAGCACCCCGGATCGTTTCGCACCAGATCTCCAGCACCGTCGACATCCGCGACGGCGACACGCTGGTGCTGGGCGGCCTGTTCCGGCACAAGCAACGCAAGCAAAGCACCGGACTGCCCGGCCTGAGCCGCCTGAAAGGCGTGGGCAACCTGTTCGGACAGACCCGGAACCAGGATGAAGAAACCGAAGTCCTGATCATGATCCGCCCCCGAATCCTGAATGACGGCTGAGGAGAAAATTCATGAACCGGCTCATCCCCGGCCTGATGGCCGCCATCCTGAGCGCCGCGCAGGCGCAGACGCTGGGTTCCATCCGCGATGGCGCACAGTTGAATGATGACGCCACCGTCTGCATGAGCGTCGGCCTGGCCGCCTCGCTGACCGGTCTGGACAACATCACGCTCACGCCCCTGTCCGGCAATGTTTCCGGGAGCGCCTCGGCACGCTACGCGGGCAGCGATGCCTTCCACCTCAGCAGCAACGGCGCGGTCATCGTCCTGGTCAGCGGCACCGGCCTGAGGAACGGTGCCTATACCCTGAAGCCGCAATACAGCGTGGACGGCTATCCGGACCGGCTGGTGGCGTCGGGCGACGGCCATGACGCCGACCACACCCTGACCGTCAGCACCATGCTTGGCGGCATTTCCAGCCAGAAGGCCGGCGCTTACACCGGCACGGTCACCCTGACGGTAACGCCGGAAATCGGCGGGCTGGCCGGCTGCGGCGACTTCACCAACTACTACCCGCGCAAGGAGGCCTGGAGCATCCTGGCCTGGGAAGACCTCTACCCTTCGGCGGGTGACAAGGATTACAACGACATGGTGGTGGCGATGCGCATCGCCGAGGATTACAACAGCCGGAACCAGTTACAGCACATCAGCATGGACTTCATCCCGCTGGCGCGGGGCGCGGGTTATAACCACAGCCTGCTGTTGTCACTGGATGGCACCGTGAACGGCAGCAAGAACATCACCACCCGGACCGCCCCGGTGTTTTTCGGCGACGCGCAGATCACCATGACCCAGGAGAATACGGTCACAGGTGTCAGCACCACCGCCATGTACACCGCCAGCCAGAACATCCCGGTGTTCAGCAATACACTGACCGCGGCAGGCGGAGGCTATGTCAATGTCACGCCCCTGAAACCCTGGGTCGATGTGCCGCTCATCACCCACCTCAACATCGACATCGCCGATCCCGAACTGAACCCGGGCACACGGGGACTGCTGGCCGGGGAGTTCCTGTACCGGCCGGTGCTGCATGTCATCAACACCAACCAGGACATTGATCTCTACCAGCTGAACCAGGCCGACCGCATGAAAACCGCCGACGGCTACCCCTTCGGCCTGCTGGTGCCGATGGAATGGGCCTGGCCTGCCGAACGGGTATCGATCGACAGCGCCTACCCCTATTTCAGGGAATACCGGCTGTGGCTGACCGGCAAGACGGCCACCATCAGCGAGCAAGGCATGAACTGGTTCAACTTTCCGGCGGTGAACAGTTCGACGCTGGTGGTACACCCGGATATCGAAAGCGTGACCTTTCCCTGAGCCGGGCGCGGCAGCCGCCGCGCCTGTCCGAATTCGCTCATCCGCTGTCTCATTACCCCTCCTGCCATTCGTCACCGATTTCATTACGCTTGTCGGCACCAAGAACAAAAAACACTCACAACAACACACTTGAGGAAAGGATCATGAACCGTCTGCTTACCCCCTTGCTGCTGACCGGCGGCCTGACCTTCGCCGCCATCGCCCAGGCGGCCGATATTGCCGTGTGCAGCAGCTCCGGCGGCTGCGCCAAGAACAGCTCACCGTGGACCTTGTCCACTTACGCCAAAACCAAATACCCGATCGTGCTGGCGCACGGCATGGGCGGCTTCTCGAAAATCGGCCCCATCGACTACTGGTACGGCATTCCCCAGGATCTGGCCGTCAATGGCGCTCAGGTGTTCATTACCCAGGTCGCTTCGTTCCAGTCCTCGGACGTGCGCGGCGAACAGTTGCTGAACCAGGTCAAGCAGATTCGCGCCATTACGGGCGCCGCCAAGGTCAACCTGATCGGCCACAGCCACGGCTCGCAATCCATTCGTTATGTCGCCGGGGTGCTGCCGGCGGCGGTTGCTTCCGCCACGGCCGTGGGCGGTCCGAACACCGGCTCACCGGTGGCTGACGCCATTTCCGGGGTCACCACCATTCCCGGCATCGGCCCGATCGCCGCTGACACCCTGTCCGGCCTCATCAACAGCTTCTTCCAGCTGGTCGGCCAGATTTCGGGCGAAGGCTACCAGCAGGATTCGCTGGCCGGGCTGGCCTCGCTGACCTCGGCCGGAGCCGCCGATTTCAACCGCCGCTTCCCGGCCGGCATGCCCTCCGCCGCCAATCCCTGCGGCGAAGGAACCGCCACCGCCAACGGCGTGCGCTACTACTCCTGGGGCGGAACCGGCGTTTTCACCAACGCCCTGGACCCGATCGACTACGCACTTGCATCGCTGCAGGTGGTGTTCTCCGGCGCCAACGACGGTCTGGTGCCGCGCTGCTCCAGCCATCTGGGCGCGGTCATCCGCGACAACTACGCGCTGAACCACTTCGACGAGGTCAACCAGCTGTTCGGTCTGAGCAACCTGTTCGAAACCAATCCGGTGGCAATCTTCCGTCAACAGGCCAACCGTCTGAAAGGCGTCGGCCTGTAATTTCCCCGGCTCCGGCATGGCGGCTTCGGCCGCCATTTGCCGTTAGCGCGCAGTGATCCAGAATGAGGGTTGATTTTTCCCGCCGCATGCGGTGTTATTGACTACCGGGTTGCCGACAGAATAATAAATCATGGCTGAATCCCCGACTTCCCATGCTGAAACCTTCCCCGGCGATACCGTGCTGGCGAGCCTGCTGTCCCATATCCTGAACGGCGCCCAGGCCGCGGGACTGCCTGCCGAAGCCATGCGCCTCGCCGCCGCCCTGCCCGCGGAATTACCGGCTGACGCCACCGCGCGCCTCCCCGCCTTCCATCTGGAAAAGCTGGTCAGTGCGGCTGTCGCGCTGACCGGAGATCCCCTGGTGGGACTGCGCATGTCCGAATACGCCAACCCGACCGGATTCGGCGTGCTGGGCTATATCCGGCAAGCCTGCTCCACCCTGCAGGAAGTTATCGACATGACCATCCGCTACGAAGTGCTGGTCAGTGACATCGGCCGCACATCGCTGGTGCGTCAACCGGGCGTGACTTTGTGGTGCTGGGAATGCAGGACCGACAATCCGGTTTTCCGCCGCCAGGCCACCGAATACCTGCTGGGCTGCTGGAACGCCATCCAGATCCGCATGCTGCAAGCGCACCC
>DASUIM010000345.1:0-2086 GCA_036279775.1 Fluviicoccus sp.
CTTGAACGGCTGGCTGCTGTATGTCTGGCTGGGCCGCAGCGGCCGGTTTTCCCCGCCGCTGCCGCTGCTCATCGCCCTATTATGGTTCCTGCATCCGGCGCAAACCGAGGCCGTCACCTATATCGCCGGGCGCTCGGTGTCGCTGTCCGCCACCGCCCTGCTGACGGGGCTGGTGCTGCTGGCGGGCCGTCACCCGCAGCGCGCGGCGCTGGCGGCGGCCTGCACGCTGGCGGGGCTGACGGTGCGCGAAACCGCCTGGATTTTCCCGGCGGCCTTTGCCGTGACGCTGTGGTTGCAAGGGCATGACCGCCGCGACATCGTGCGGCTGCTGACACCGACACTGGTCGTGGTGACGCTGGCGGCGTTGATGTTCATCAGCGAACCGCACTTCCGGCGGCTGATCGACGTCAGCCTGGCCACCCGTACGCCCGCCGAACAATGGATCGCCCAGATCGAGGCCTGGCGCTATTTCGTCACCGGACCGCTACGGCTGACGCCAAATCTCGATCCCGACCTGCCGGTGCCCGCCGCCGTGACACCGGCGCACCTGCTGTGGGGCGCGGCTTGGTTGCTGCTGGTAGCCGTCGCCGTCTGGGGTACGCTGGCGCGGCGCTCATGGACGGCGGGCGGTCTGTTGTGGTTTTTCCTGCTGCTGGCGCCCACCAACAGCCTGATGCCCCGGCTGGATGTGGCCAGCGACCGCCACCTCTATCCGGCACTGATCGGGCTGGCCTGGGCGGCGGGTGTCTGGTGCTCGAACCTGCGTCAGGGGCACGTCTTGCTATGGCTGCTGTTGCCCCTGCTGACCGTCGCGCTGCTGATCCGCAACGAGGACTACCGCAGCGCCACCGCCTTGTGGGCGCGCACCGCCGAGCAATCACCGGGCAAGAGCCGGGTGTGGAACAATCTGGGCATGGCTTGTCAGCAGGAAGGCCGTCCCGACTGCGCCCGCGCCGCCTTCACCAAGGCCTGGCGGCTGGACCCCGGCAACCGCAAGGCGGCCGCCAACCTCTATTTCCTGGAACATCCGGCCGCGCCGCCCTGAGCGGCGCTGGCGCAAAACGGCAAGTCCGGGCCACCGCCCCGGACTACACTGATTTTCTGAACCCGAAGAACAACAAGAGATCCGCATGACCTCCGACCTTATCGCCACCATCACCGGCTGGTACCACGAGCCGATGTTCTGGCTGTACCCGATGGCGACGCTGGCCATCAGCTTCAGCACCTTCCTGCTGTTCGCCATTCCCTACACGGTGCTGGCCTGGATCGACCCGCCGTCGCTGGCGAAGTACAAGGTGCAGGACAAGCCCTTCGACGTGCCGAAATGGCTGGGACCGACCGTGGGCCGCCTGCTGTTCAACAACGCCGCGATGGCGATGATCCTGGTGCTGAGCTGGCCATGGATGCGCCTGACGCCGATCCATCTGGGCGAACTGCCGGCGTGGTACCTCATCATCGCCCAGTTGCTGTTCTTCATTTTCCTGGACGACTTCCTGTATTACTGGGTGCATCGCGCCATGCACAGGGGCTGGCTGCTGAAGCATGTGCACAGCGTCCATCACCGCATCCGCCAGACCAGCGCCATCAACGGCAACTATTTCCACCTGCTGGAGTTCATCATCATCAGCACCCTGGCGCTGGTGGGGCCGTGGCTGGTGGGCGCGCACCTCTACGTGCTGTGGATCTGGATCGTCATCCGCCAGTTCGAGGCAGCGGACGGTCATTGCGGCTATGTCTTCCCGTGGAATCCGGGCCACATCTTTCCATTGTATGAAGGAGCGGGCTATCACGACTTCCATCATTCGCAGTACCAGGGCAACTACGCGGGCTTCCTGCCCTATCTGGACCGTTTCTGGGGCACCTACGCCCGGGGTTATGAAGTCTGGCGTGACGCCCGCAAGCCCGCCAAGGCGCAGGCCCCGGCCGCTCCCGCCGACCGGCCATAAAAAAAACGGGCCTTCAAGGCCCGTTTTTCTGCATGCGCGGAGCAGGATTTACCAGAACTTCCACCACCACTTCTTCTTGGTCATGGTTTGCTCCACTTCCTTGTTCCAGGTCTGGTATTGCTGCAGGTTCTGCGACTTGG
>DASUIM010000346.1:0-2529 GCA_036279775.1 Fluviicoccus sp.
GCGGTGCTGTTGATGTGGGTGTTGATCTGGTTGGCCAGCTTGCTGACGCTGCGGTTGACCCAAGGCAGCTTGGCCTCGACATCCCATTGCTGTTTCTTCCAGCCTGGATTTTCCTGTTCCAGGATGTCGTCCAGCAGGATGGGCTCGCCGAAACTGAGGTGAACCTTGCCGAAGATTTTCTCAATCTTGCGCGCCGCCATCAGGACGGAGGCCAGTGATTCCTGTTGCTTGGCCTTGCCGCGCAGTTCGCCGATGTAGGTGCTGCCTTCCATCAGCCTTTCATAACCGATATAGGTCGGGATGAAGGCGATGGGGCGGGTGCTGTCGCGCATGTAGCTTTTCACCGTCATCGCCAGCATGCCGCCCTTGGGCGGCAGCAGCCGGCCGGTGCGGGAACGCCCGCCTTCGATGAAGTACTCGATGGGGAAGCCCTTGGTGGTGATCAGGTGCAGGTATTCGGTGAAAACAGCGGCATAGAGGTTGTTGCCCTTGAACGAACGGCGCAGGAAGAAGGCACCGCCGCGCCGCAGGATCGGGCCGACGACCGGAATGTTGAGGTTTGCCCCGGCAGCGATATGCGGCGGCATCAGGCCGCGGTCATGGATGACGTAGGACAGCAGCAGGTAGTCGATATGGCTGCGGTGGCAGGGCGTGTAGATGATTTCATAGTCGGAAGCCATTTTCGTGACTTCCTCGAAATGGTGCACCTCGACGCCGTCATACAGCCGGGTCCACAACCAGTTCAGCAGCAGCGACAGCGAGCGGATGACCGGGTAAGCGTAGTCGGCGGCGATTTCGTTGACGTACTCGCGGGCCTTTTCCTCGATCGCTTCCGGCGGCAACTGCTTTTCCACCGACTCCTCGTGGATGGCGGTGCGCACGGCGCTGGACTGTAGGATGGAGTTCATCAGCGTGCGGCGGTGGGACAGGTCGGGACCGATGGCCATTTCGCGCTGACGGCGGAAGTGCACGCGCAGCACGCGGGCGATCTTGCGCAAGGCCAGCGACTCGCTCATGTCGTCGGTCATCAGGCTGCGCACCAGCAGCGGGCTGCCGAATTTCACCAGGGTCGACTTGCCGTTCAGCACCACGGTGGCCAGTTGCTTGATGGCGCCCGGCGACGACCACGAGTCCGAGAACAGGATCTTGAACAGGGATTCTTCCTTGTCCGGCGAGCGGCCCCAGAGGATGGTCACCGGCACCAGTTGCACATCCAGCTCCGGATTCTGGCGCACGGCTTCCACCAGACGCACGAAGCGGTCGGCGTACTCGAAGCGGTTCTTGGCGGCAGACTGGCTGGACGCTTCCTGGGTCAGGTAGAAGAAGGACTGGTCTTCGCGGAAGAGGTGGGTATCCATCGGCTTCAGGGCGCGGGGCAGGCCCAGCTGCTGGGTTTCACGGTCCACCAGCAGCGCGTTCGACAGTGATGGCGATTGCAGCACATAGCACACCGGCTTGTTGGGATCGAGTTTCAGATCCGCCAGGTTTTCAGTGTGGACATCGGGGCTTACCCAGGAGTCGAGCGCCTTGCGGGAGGCGGCGACGAAGAGACGGTCAAGACCAAACCAGTTTGCCATAATCAGTCAATGATGCACGGTACGCAGGATTGCTGGCGGGAAACGCTATCAGCTTTTTCACTTGTTTGACATGAATTCGTGGTCAATGCTGTTAAAGTTGATTTCCAAACGGGGCAAAAACAGCCAGTCCAGCTGGCAAGGCGATCCTTATGGGTGTGGTGAACTGCGCGGCATACAGTCGCAAGACCGGCAGGCGCGTCGCGGAAATGCCGATAGACCAGGTCAGCGAAACGCTGGCGGCGGACAGCGACCACTTTGTCTGGGTGGGTCTGCATGAGCCGGATGCCGAAATGATGAAGCTGGTGCAGGAGGAATTCGGCCTGCATGACCTGGCGGTGGAAGACGCTTCGCGCCAATACCAGCGGCCCAAGCTGGAAGTCTACGGCGACTCGCTCTTTGTGGTGGTTCGTACCGCACGCCTGGAGCAGGACGATATCTGTTTCGGCATTACCTACATCTTTCTTGGTGCTCGTTACATTCTCACCATCCGTCAGGGTGCGTCGTTAAGCTATTCCTCGGTGCGTCATCAGTGCGAGCACAACAACCGGCTGATGCGCCACGGGCCCGGCTACGTGCTGCATGCCTTGCTTGACTTTGTGGTCGACAACTACTTCCCGGTGGCGGACGACATGGGCGCACACCTGCACGCCATTGAAAACGAGATTTTCTCCGACAGCTTCCGCAAGCCGACCGTGCGTCATTTGTATGACCTGAAGGCGGACATGGTGAAACTGCGTCTGGCGGTGACACCGTTGCAGGACATCAGCAGTTACCTGCTGAACCATCCGGATGAAAAGCTGATTCCACGTGTCATCCTGCCGTATTACCGTGATATCCACGACCATGTGTTGCGCATCCTGGATGCAATCGATGCCCAGAGCGAAATGCTGAAGGTGGCGATGGACGTGAACATGGCGTTGGTCACGGTGGGACAGAACGAGATCGTCAAGCG
>DASUIM010000347.1:0-1487 GCA_036279775.1 Fluviicoccus sp.
GATGTGGTGGCGCCAGCGCGAGGATCTGGTGCGCACCCTCAGCCTGACCGATCCGCTGACCGGCATCGCCAACCGCCGCCATGTGCTGGACCTGCTGGAGAAGGAGGTGGCGCGCACCGTCCGCCACGGGCCGCCGCTGGCGGTGGCGGTCCTCGACCTCGATCATTTCAAGCGCATCAACGACACCTGGGGGCACCCGGCCGGGGATGCGGTGCTGCAGGCCGCCGCTCGCGAACTGTGTGCCTGCGTCCGCCGCAATGACACGGTGGGCCGCTTCGGCGGCGAGGAATTCATGCTGTTGTTGCCCGATACGCCGCTGGACGGCGCGAAGGCGCTGGCGGAACGCTGCCGGGCCCGGCTGGAGGCGCTGGACATCCGCGCCGAGAACGGCGAACGCATCCCGGTGACCGGCAGTTTCGGGCTGATCAGCAACGAACAGGACCTGTCGGCGGACGCCGAGGCGCTGGTGAAGGCGGCGGATGCGGCGCTGTATCGCGCCAAGGCGGGGGGAAGGAACCGGGTGGAAGCGGTGGCGCTGCCGCCCGGCGGTTGAGTCCGGATCAGGCTTCCAGCGCCTGCTCCGGCGGCGCGGGCATGAACACCCGGTACTGGTGGCGGCCGTTTTCCTTGGCCTGGTACAGCGCGGCGTCAGCCTGACGCAGCAGCTCCTGCAAGGGCTGGCCCGGCACCGGCGTGGCGGTGGCGACGCCGATGCTGACCGTGACATGCGGCGCCACCGATGAGGAGGCATGCAGGATATGGCAGCCGTCCACCGCCGCCAGGACACGTTCCGCCACTTCCACCGCGCCGGCCAGCGGCGTGTCCGGCAGCAGCACCACGAACTCCTCGCCGCCGTAACGCGCCGCCAGGTCGGCGGGGCGCAGCATGGCGTCGTGCACGGCGCGGGCCACGGCCTGCAGGCAGTGGTCGCCGCCTTCGTGGCCGTAGGTGTCGTTGTAGCGCTTGAAGAAATCCACATCCAGCAGCAGCAGCGACAGCGGCTGCCCCTCGCGCAGGGCAATGTCCCACTCCCGTTCCGAGGCGATGTCGAAGCTGCGGCGGTTGGGAATGCCGGTGAGGGCATCCTGGTGGGCGATGCGGTCCAGCTGCCGGTTCAGGCGCACCAGTTCGCCGGACTGGTAGTTCACCAGCAGCTCCTGCAAGAAGGCGAAACGCTCCTGCCGCTCGGCGATGCCCGCCAGCGCCGCCACCACCGCCCCGAAGATGCCGTAGTAATAGCCGAAGGCCAGCAGGTCCAGCGGCAAGCCCATGAACACCCCCAGCAGCGGCGCGGCCACCCCGGCGATCATGTACAGCGCCAGCAGCATCTTGAAGGTGAAACGCAGCCCCAGTGCGATCAGCAGCATGCAGATCAGCAGGTTGAGCACGGAATACAGGAAGTACCCGTTTCCGGCCGACATCTGGATGTGCAGCTGGATGGCGGTCAGCTGGAACAGCGCCACCGGGAACATCACCCGGTGGAAACG
>DASUIM010000348.1:0-2536 GCA_036279775.1 Fluviicoccus sp.
CGACTTCAAATGCTCCAGCGCCAGCATATGCCGCACCTCCTCCAGCACCTGCTTGAACGACGTCCCCTCCTCAATCAAACGCCGGTGCAGCGTCCGCGGCGTCAAATGAAACAACCGCGCCGTCATCTGCAACGACGGAAAGCCGTTCTGCTGCTCCAGCATCAAGCGCCGCACCCGCGCCGCCACCGACACCTGCCGCGTCATCTTCTCCAGCTCACGGCGGCAAATGCCCACCGCCTCGCTGAACGCCGCCGGATCGGCCATCTTCAACGGCATATCCAGCTGCGCCACCGGCAAGGCAAACCCGGTCCAGCCCGCCCCGTAGCGCACCCCGCACTTGCAGAACTCCGCCGCAAGCCGCGCGTCCGCGTCCAGCCCCGGAAAGTCGAACGCCACCTCCCGCACCTGACACGCACCCATGGTGATGAAATCCAGGATATTGCGTATCGACAGCACCACCGTTTCCAGCACCAGCCGCCGCAATTCCCCCAGCGGCATCGCCTCGTTGAAGCGGACCCGCACCTCGTCCCCGACCGACTGCATCTCAATCGCCACAAGGGTCGTCCGCAGCGGCAGATAGCTCTGCAACAACCCCAGCACCTGCCTTATCGAACCGCCGTTCATGGCGGCATAGCTCAAGATGCCGTGGGTGTTGCCCAGCAGGCGCGCGCCCAGCAGCAGTCCCAGCGCCGGTTCTTGCGCCAGCGCCACGGCGTCCAGCAGAAAACGGCGGAAAACCGGAAAGGAAAAGGTGACGACCGCTTCATCCAGCCGCGCCTCGGCCAGACCGGCTTCCGCCAGCCACGGCTGGATATCCGCGCCGCGTCCGCGCACCAGATCGGCCATCTGGCGGATGTAATAGCCGGGCAGGCTGACGTCCTGAAGGGTCATGCGGAATACCTCGGGCAGGCTGAAAGGTGTCTGAAGTGAAGTTGATGAATGTCAGATTGTCAAAAAATGACCCCCGACTGTCAATCGCGAACCTGCCTTGAAAACGCGGCCTACCCTATGCTGACCTCATCGCAAACCCGCACAGAAGGTGAAGAACATGGGATCGCAAGCCCCCGCACACGCCATCCAGGCCGCCACGCCCGCCCGTCAGTCCGGCTGGAAAGACCGCAAGCGCTACCTCTGGGCGCTCAGTCCCGCCCTGCCGGTCATTGGCACCGCCGCGCTGGCGGCCTATGCCATCGCCCCGAAAAAGCTGCGCGCGCTGGCGTGGACCGGCCCCGCCCTGCTCAATGCCATCATCCCGGCGCTGGACCACCTGATCGGCGAGGACACCAACAACCCGCCCGAGAGCGCCATTCCCAATCTGGAAAACGACCGCTACTACAACCTGCTGGTCAAGTCCTTCATCCCCGCGCAATACACCATGACCCTGCTGGGTTGCTGGCTGGGAACCCGACAGAACGTCCCGCTGGCCGACCGCGTCGGCATCGCCATGACCGTTGGCACCCTGAACGGATTCGGCATCAACACCGCTCACGAACTGGGACACAAACAGGAATCCGACAATCGTTTCGCCTCGCTGCTGGCGCTGGCGCCGACCTTCTACACCCATTTCCGCATAGAGCATAACTACGGCCACCACAAGCGCGTCGCCACGCCGGAAGACCCGGCCTCCAGCCGCATGGGTGAAAGCTTCTGGAAATTCCTGCCGCGCACGGTCACGGGCAGCCTGAAGTCGGCCATCGAGATCGAGAAGCAGCGCCTGGAACGCAAGGGAAAGAGCTTCTGGAGCCGGGAGAACGAGCTGCTGCAAGGCTGGGCGATCAGCGCCGGGCTGGTCGGGGCCGCCACCGTGCTTTGCGGACCGCGCGCCATTCCCTTCATGCTGGCGCAGGGCGCTTACGGAGCCAGCCTGCTGGAGTCGGCGAACTACATCGAGCACTACGGCCTGCTCCGGGGCAAGGATGACAACGGCAAGTACGAGCGCACCCGGCCGGAACACAGCTGGAACAGCAACCGCATTCTCTCGAACCTGCTGACCTACCAATTGCAGCGGCACAGCGACCACCACGCCAACCCGACACGCAGTTACCAGTCGCTGCGGCATTTCGAGGAGACACCGCAACTGCCGGGCGGATATCCAAGCATGTTCCTGGCCGCCTATGTCCCGCCGTTGTGGTACAGGCTGATGGACCGGCGCGTTGTTGATCACTATCAGGGCGACCTGTCGCGCATCAACCTGGATCCGCAACGGCGGGCCGAGCTGCTGGCCCGATATGGCCACCCGGCCGAATCAGCAACTGCCGCCGAGTCCGCCCACGCTGACTGAGCTTCATATCCGGACGCCTGCCGCCCCGGCCGGCAGGCTGTCCTGACCCGTATCGCGATCTTTACCGCCGGAATTCTGCCCATCACTTGTCAAGCAAGCTGTACAAAAAGCCCCGCGCAACAGTGCTAGAATCCTTGCCATCGAACATTCCCATCCCCCCGAATCAAGGAAACGCACGCATCATGGCCCGCACGCTTGCTGCCTTCGGCTTCGCCGCCTTCACCGCCACCATTGTCAACGCCGCCACCATCGTCC
>DASUIM010000349.1:0-6627 GCA_036279775.1 Fluviicoccus sp.
CTGGGGCAACTGGATCCGGCGCTGCTGGCCCTGATCCTGCCCGCGGCCGACGAAGTCATGGCCGGACAGTGGGACGACCAGTTCCCCCTGGTCGTGTGGCAGACCGGCTCCGGCACGCAAAGCAACATGAACTGCAACGAAGTCATCGCCAACCTCGCCAACGAACGCGCGGGCCGGCCGCCGGGCAGCCAGAGCCCCGTGCATCCCAACGACCACGTCAACCGTTCCCAGTCCACCAACGACGTCTTTCCCACCGCCCTGCATATCGCCGCCGCCACCGGCATCCGCCGGCAACTCATGCCCGCCGTTACCGAACTGCGGCATACGCTGCAGCGCAAGGCGGAGGATTTCGCCGCCATCGTCAAGATCGGCCGCACCCATTTGCAGGATGCCACGCCGCTGACGCTGGGTCAGGAGTTCAGCGGCTATGTCAGCCAGCTGGACCACGGCCTGAAGCGGCTGGAGCAGGCGCTGGAAGACCTCTTCGAACTCGCCATCGGCGGCACGGCCGTGGGCACCGGGCTGAACACGCACCCGGAGTATGCCGCGCGGACCGCCGCGAAAATTGCCGAACTGACCGGCCTGCCCTTTGTCAGCGCCCCCAACAAATTCGAGGCGCTGGCGGCGCGTGACGCTGCCGTGCAGTCCTCCGGGGCGTTGAAAACGCTGGCGGTGAGCCTGAACAAGATCGCCAATGACGTGCGCTGGCTGGCCAGCGGCCCGCGCTGCGGTATCGGGGAATTGCGCATTCCGGAAAATGAACCCGGCTCCAGCATCATGCCGGGCAAGGTGAACCCGACGCAGGCGGAAGCCCTAACGATGGTGGCGGCGCAGGTGATGGGCAACGATGTCACCATCGCCATGGCCGGAGCTTCCGGCCACTTCGAGCTGAATGTGTACATGCCGGTGATCAGCCTTAACCTGCTGCAATCCATTCGTTTGCTGACCGACGCCTGTCACAGCTTCAACGAACATTGCGCCGTGGGCATCGAACCGGTGCCGGAGGTGATCCGCCGCAACCTGCACCACTCGCTGATGCTGGTGACGGCGCTGAACCCGACCATCGGCTACGACATGGCCGCCAGCGTGGCGAAGCAGGCCCATGCGGAGGGCAAAACACTGCGGGAGGTAGTGCTGGAGCGGGGACTGATGGGCGGAGAGGAATTTGACGCACTGGTGCGGCCGGAACGCATGGTGGGGCCGGGCCTGTAAAGGGAAGGCCCCCGCCGGAAGACCGACTCGTCAGCCCTTCGCCCCGGGATCCTTCCCCCACACCAGGAACACCGCCGACAGCAGGGCGATGGTGCTTTCCAGCGCCAGCAGCATCAGCACGAAACCATTGGGCAGGCCGTCCAGCCCGATGCTGACCAGCCGCCCCGCCGCCAGGCCGCCCACCATCAGCGCCTGCGCCAGCAGCGCCGGGCGGGTCAGTGACGGCAGCAGCGCGCCCGCCAGCAACAGCAGGCCGATGCCGATCTGCAGGCCGCCGTAGCTGGCGCGCAGTTCGTTGAAGGCGCTGACGGTCAGCGGGTTGATTTCCACCGGGGCCAGCGCGGCCACGGGGTTATGGAAGGTGGCGAGGCCGATGTAGATGAAGGCCAGGGCGCAGAGGATGAGGAAGAGTTTGACCAGACGGGACATGACGGACCTTCCGCAAGCAAGGATGAAGCATCATGGCGGAAGACCCGGCAGGATGCAAAGCACCTGACCAAATATCAGGCATCGTAAATGCCCCCCTCCACGAAACCCATTTCCAATGAAGCCACCAAGGGTATATTGTCGGAATAACAGGATCGTTGCGCCTTCCGCTTATCCATCCCGTTTGGGCGTGGGTACCGTTTGTCGCGGGGCGGGCACTACAAGAACGATACTCTCCACCCCTGATCCGGGGCATTGCCCGGACGGTTTGACATGATACGGAATACACATGTCCGCACACTCCCCCTCGCTCCGCCGTAAGGTAACCTTCCTTGGCGTCATAACTCTGGTTGCAGGCCTCGGGTTTCCCGCGCATGCCGGGATCTACCGCTGTATCGGCCACGATGACAAGGTCGCCTTTCAGGATCATCCCTGCGGCAATGCCAAGGCATCCCAAGTCATCGCGCCCGACACCCCGGACAACACCGGGTCGGACACGGCTTCCCCGAGCGGGGAAGAAGCCCGGGACATTCCGTTTGCACCGGCGGCTGCGCCGGCTGCCGCGTCCACCCCGTCGATGCCTGTAATGGAGGCCTATCCCGACAGTCGACGCGCGCCTGCATCGAACCAAAGCATCAAGCCCCGCCCCGTCGCCGGGAAGGAAGACCTGTCCCGGGATGCCGATGTCATCATTGTGTCGGGCAACAATCTGTCATCCGGCAAGACCAAAGTTCACGTCAACCATCCGGCCCGCCCGGTATTGCTGGTCTTGTCCTCCTACAACTCGACCACCTGGAAGGTTCTGCCCGCGCCAGGCACCCGGATCAAGGCGGTCATCACCTCAAGCCAGAACGAGTCAGGCTCGGTGGAGGCGCCGCCCGGCGTCCTGGTCGTCCGGGATGATTTGCCCTACGCCACCGAGACGGAGAACCTGAATTTCCGGGAGCTGCTCGGCAAACTGCATGTCCGGTATGGCGTAAATACCGTCCTCGGTTTTCGCGGCGGTTATACCCTCCCCGAAGTCATCCCGGTATCAGACCCGTTTGAACCCGACGTAAACCTGTCCCTGGAAGGCGTCCTTCCGGAAAAACCGAAATCGATTGTGGAATTTGACCTGATCAGCACGAACGGCCAACGCCTGCCGTGGACCAATGCCGGCCCCAAGGACGGCAAGCGGCATACCGGGATCGTCAACGGCGGGATGATGAGCAGGATCACTGCGATGGCGTATGGCAAGAACGGACGCGAAGCCTTCATGCTCAAGGGCAACGGCGGCACCCTGCTGTGGCTGCCGCAGGGTCCGGAGGGTCCGGAACGCCCTCTGGAAGTTCCGAAAAACCTGCCCGAGCTGTCATGGGGTTGCGGGCTGGCCTGGGATAGCCGAAACGGTATCCTGGCCATGGTGTCATTCGGCAGCGAGGGCTATTTCTATCGCTATGACACCAACCGGCAACTGTGGCTGGATGCCCGGTCGCTGAATAACAAGGACTTACTGGGACTGACCTTTGACAGCAGCACGAACCGCTATGTCGGGGTGACCAACTACTCCGAATTGATGATCTTCAACAACCATGGCGAGACCGAGGAAATCCTGCCGCTCAAAGACAAACTCAAGGACTTGGACAGTACCTACGACCGCCACAACAGCTCCCTGCGGGAGCTGACGGTAGCCGCCGCGCGGGGTAACCAGGTTGTTCTGGTCAATGTCCATAATGGCACCGTCACCCATATCTGGACCTATGATCTGGGCAAACGCACGGCGCAACTGACCTACAAGCTGCTGGATTAACCCCCCGCCTCCGGCAGCCTCTCCACCCTTACCCGGATCCGCCGGGTGTGCGGGCACCCGGTATAGGGATCGCGGTCCATCAAGTCGACCAGCTCGTTGATCGGCACGCCGGTCTGCTTCAATTCCCCCGTCACCGGGTCCGGATAACGCTGCCCCAGCATGTTCGGCAGATGCAGGTGGCCGGGCTGCGTACCGGCATCGATCTTCACCGGCGCGGTCACGCTGCCCCGGCGCGAGCGGATGGTCACCCGCTCCCCCGCCTGCACGCCCAGCGCCTCGGCATCCTCCTTCGCCATGTACAGCGCCGCGTGCGGCCCCTTGCCCTTGCGCCAGGCCGGGTCCTGCATGATGGTGTTGGCGGTGAAGCCGGTGCGCAGGCCGCCGTTCAGCACGAAAGGCCAGGCCGGGTCGACCGGCTCCGGCTCCGCGCCCATCAGCCGTTCCAGGTCACGGGCGTAATCGGTGAACCAGACCCGCACCTTGCCGTCCTTGAAGCCGTTGTAATACTCCAGGTTGCGTTCCAGCTCGTAATGGCCCAGCAGCGCGCCTTCGGGGTGATCGACCAGCTTGCGGAACAGCGTCAAGGCCAGCGCCAGCGGATTGCGCACGCCCTTCAGTTCCGGCAGCGCCCGCAGCACTTGGTCGCGGCGGGTGACGGCATAACCCAGCACCGCCAGCCAGACATAGGCCAGCATCGGGTTGGGCAGCGTCGGGCCGAGGGTTTCATAGGTGAGGTAGGCGGAACGCGCCACCACGTTGCCGACGCCGCCGGTGATGCCCGCCGCCGCTACGCTGTTGACTGCCGCCAAATACGCGGCCATGCCCAGCGGCGTGTCCGCCTTGCGCGCCAGCGTGTGCAGGAAGGCGGGTGCTGAAGTGGCGACGCCCATCGCCCGCGCCAGCCGGTAATAGATTTCCACTTCCGGCAAGGCCTCTTCCGGGCCGCTGACCACCGGCGGCCGCACCTGCGGCGCGATCACATCCTTGGGGAAGATCGACATTTCCCACTTCTCGTAACCGGTCGGCGCAGGCAAAACATAATCGGCCATCCACGCGGTTTCGCTCATCGCCGGATCGATCACCACCAGCAGTTCCAGTTGCGCAAAGGCCTCACGGAAACGGTGCGTGTCCGGGTAGCTGGACAAGGGATTGGCCCCGTCGCAGATCAGCGCGCGAATGCGGTCGGGATGGGTGGTGGTGATTTCCTCCGGCAAAATGGCGGGCGGAAACTGCGGGATGGGCAGCAGCGCCGGGATGGCCTCGATGGAGGAGGCCAGCGCCTGCGTCATCGTTTCCAGATAGGGCATGGGCGGGCCGAACAGCTGCACGAAGATGTTGCCGCCCTTGCGGCCGTAATTGCCCGTCATCAGCGACAGCACCCGCACCAGGAAGGAGGTCAGGGTGTTGTGTTCGGCGTGTTCCAGCCCCAGGTCGATGGAAATGGCGGCGGGCTTGATCGTGGCCAGTTCACGGGCGGTGGCGCGGATATCCGCCTCGTCCAGCCCGCACAACTGCGCCATGCGCGCCACATCCACGCGGCCGAACAGCGCGCCCAGCCGTTCGTAATCCTTGACCTTGGCGTGCACGAAACCGTGGTCCACCAAATCCTCCTGCACGATGACCCCGGCCAGCGCCAGCAGCAGGTAGACATCGCCGGAGGGCTTGATGCGCAGGTGGCGGTCGGCCAGCCGCGTAGTTTCGGTAATGCGCGGATCGACGGCGACCATGCGCCGTTCGGGATCGCGGAAGATGTCCTTCAGCGCCTCCTTCGGGTTGGCGCCCTGGTTGCTGATATGCGGGTTGGAGCCCATCAGCAGCAGGAATTTGGCGTGGTGCTTGTCGGGGACGAGGTAGATGTCGTTGCGACCGCGGATCATGCGGCGGTCGTTCAGCCAGTGCTGGGTCTTTTCCTGCGCCAGCGCGGTGAAGACCATCGGCGTGCCGATGCCGTACATCAACGGAATGCCGCCCAGTCCGGCGGAATGGTTGCCCTGCCCGCCCAGCCCGGCGAAGGCAATGGCGCGCGGGGCATGGACGGCACGGATGGCGTTGAGCTTCGCCGCGATTTCGGCAATGGCCTGGTCCCAGCTGATGCGGGCGAAGGTGCCGTCCGGCTGCTTCTTCAGGGGATGGGTGACGCGCTGCTTGTGCCCGACGTAATGGGCAATGGCGTAGGCCTTGTTGCAGGAATAACCCTGCGTAGCGGGATGGCTGTCGTCGGCGCGCACCTCGACGATGGTGTTGTCCTTCACGTCCACGCGCAGGCCGCAATTGTGCGAGCACAGCGCGCAGGCGGTGGCGAGATTCTCGGCGTTGGCGGGCACGGCGGCGGGGCCGTCCTGCACCTTGGCAATGGCGGTCATGGGGGTTCTCCCTTCGGGTGGGTTCCCCCCAGACAGCCGGAGGGAAGGGTTAACAGGGCATCGGGATTACTTCTCCACGAACGCCCGTTCAATCACGTATTCGCCGGGGTCGCGGCTGGTGCCTTCGGTAAAGCCCCTCTCCTTCAGGATCTCCACCAGCTCGGCCAGCATCGCCGGGCTGCCGCAGATCATCACCCGGTCGGTTTCCGGGTTCAGCTCCGGCAGGCCCAGGTCGTCGGCCAGCTTGCCGCTGCGGATCAGGTCTGTCAGGCGGCCCTGGTTGCGGAACGGTTCGCGCGTCACCGTCGGGTAGTACATCAGCTTTTCCTTCACCAGCTCGCCAATGTACTCGTTTTCCGGCAGCTCGTTCAGGATGTAGTCGTGGTAGCCCAGCTCGCTGACCTCGCGCACGCCGTGGGTGAGGATGATGCGGTCGAAGGTTTCGTAGAAATCCGGGTCGTGGATGACGCTGAGGAACGGCGCCAGGCCGGTGCCGGTGGACAGCAGGTAGAGGTTGCCGCCCGGCTTCAGGTTCTCGATCACCAGCGAACCGGTGGGCTTCTTCGAGATCAGCAGCGTGTCGCCCGGCTGCAGGTGCTGCAGGCGCGAGGTGAGCGGGCCGTCCTGCACCTTGATGCTGTAGAACTCCAGGTTTTCGGCATAGGTGGGGCTGGCGACGCTGTAGGCGCGCATCAGCGGCCGCCCTTCCACTTCCAGCCCGATCATGACGAACTGGCCGGTGCGGAAGCGCATGGACGGGTCGCGGCTGGTGGTGAAGCTGAACAGGGTGTCGTTCCAGTGGTGGACGGTCTGCACGGTTTCTTTGGCGAAGGACAT
>DASUIM010000350.1:0-2627 GCA_036279775.1 Fluviicoccus sp.
ATCGCCGGTCTGGACGTGAAGCGCATCATCAACGAACCGACCGCCGCCGCGCTGGCGTTCGGCATGGACAAGAAGGAAGGCGACCGCAAGATTGCCGTGTATGACCTCGGCGGCGGCACCTTCGACATCTCCATCATCGACATCGCCGACGTCGACGGCGAGCAGTCCTTCGAAGTGCTGGCCACCAACGGCGACACTTTCCTGGGCGGCGAAGACTTCGACATGCTGCTGATCGACTATCTGGCCGAAGAGTTCAAGAAGGAACAGAGCGTCAACCTGAAGGGCGACCCGCTGGCCATGCAGCGTCTGAAGGAAGCTGCTGAAAAGGCCAAGATCGAGCTGTCCTCGGCGCAACAGACCGAAGTGAACCTGCCGTACATCACCGCCGACGCCACCGGTCCGAAGCACCTGAACATCAAGGTGACGCGCGCTAAGCTGGAGTCGCTGGTCGAAGGCCTGGTGGCCCGCACCATCGAGCCCTGCAAGATCGCGCTGAAGGACGCCGGCCTGAGCGTGTCGCAAATCGGCGACGTGATCCTGGTCGGCGGCCAGACCCGCATGCCGCTGGTGCAGCAGAAGGTGAAGGAATTCTTCGGCAAGGAACCGCGCAAGGACGTGAACCCGGACGAAGCCGTGGCCGTGGGCGCCGCCATCCAGGGCGCCGTGCTGTCGGGCGACAAGAAGGACGTGCTGCTGCTGGACGTGACCCCGCTGACGCTGGGCATCGAAACCATGGGCGGCGTGATGACCGCGCTGATCGAGAAGAACACCACCATCCCGACCAAGAAGTCGCAGGTGTTCTCGACCGCCGACGACAACCAGACCGCCGTCACCATCCAGGTGTTCCAGGGCGAGCGTCGTCAGGCGCAGCAGAACAAGCTGCTTGGCCGCTTCGACCTCAGCGACATTCCGCCGGCCCCGCGTGGCATGCCGCAAATCGAAGTCACCTTCGACATCGACGCCAACGGCATCCTGAACGTGTCCGCCAAGGACAAGGGCACCGGCAAGGCGCAAAGCATCGTCATCAAGGCCAACTCGGGTCTGTCCGAGGAAGAAATCCAGGCCATGGTGCGTGACGCCGAGGCCAATGCCGAGGAAGACAAGAAGTTCGCTGAGCTGGTGGAAGCCCGCAATCAGGCCGACGGCCTGGTGCACGCCACCCGCAAGACCCTGAAGGACGTGGGCGACAAGGCCACCGACGCCGAGAAGGAAGCCATTGAAGCCGCTGTCAAGGAACTGGAAGAAGCCATCAAGGGCAACGACAAGGCCGCCATCGACGCCAAGTCCGAAGCCCTGAGCAACGCCTCCATGCCGCTGATGCAGAAGCTGTACGCCGAGCAGCAGCAGGCGGGCGGCACCCAGCCGGGTCCGGGTCATGAAAAGGCCGACGACGGCGTGGTCGACGCGGAATTTGAAGATGTGAGCGACAAGAAGTAAGTGTAGTAACCCCCTCTCCCCTTGTGGGAGAGGGCACCCTCGAATTCCCAACGCCAACACCCGTTTGGCGTTTGTTGTTTCAGCGGAGACTGCCAGATGGCAAAACGTGACTTCTATGAAGTGCTGGGCGTCGCCAAGGACGCCAACGACGAGGACATCAAGAAGGCTTATCGCCGCCTGGCCATGAAGTTTCACCCGGACCGCAATCCGGATGACAAGCAGGCCGAGGAAAAGTTCAAGGAGGCCAACGAGGCCTACGAAATCCTCTCCAATGCCGACAAGCGCGCCGCCTATGACCGTCATGGCCATGCCGGGATCGATCCGAACATGGCCGGGGGCTTTGGCGGCGGTTTCGGCGGCGGCGGCGGGTTCTCCGACATTTTCGAGGCCTTCGGCGACATCTTCGGCGGCGGTGGCCGCGGGGGTGGCGGCGGTCGTCAGCGCGGCGGTTCCGACCTGCAATACACGCTGGAGCTGACGCTGGAAGAAGCGGTCAAGGGCGCCAAGAAGCAGATCCGCTTCACCACGGCGGCCCCCTGTGACGTTTGCGACGGTTCCGGGGCCAAGAAGGGCTCGGGCAAGACCACCTGCCGCACCTGCGGCGGCGCGGGTCAGGTGCGCATGCAGCAGGGCTTCTTCACCGTGCAGCAGACCTGCCCCACCTGCAAGGGGCGCGGCCAGATCATCAAGGACCCCTGCGATGCCTGCCACGGCGAAGGCCGCAGCAACAAGCAGAAGACGCTGGAAGTCACCATTCCGGCCGGTGTCGATACCGGTGACAAGATCCGTCTGGCCGGGGAAGGCGAAGCCGGGGCCAACGGCATGCCGGCGGGCAACCTGTACGTGCAGGTGGTGGTCAAGGACCACGCCATCTTCAAGCGCGACGGCGCCGACCTGTTCTGCGAAGTGCCGATCAGTTTTGTGGAAGCGACGCTGGGCGGGGAAATCGAGGTGCCGACGCTGGACGGCCGCGTCAAGCTGAAGATTCCCGAAGGCACGCAGACCGGCAAGCTGTTCCGCTTGCGCGGCAAGGGCATCAAGCCGGTGCGCGGTTATGAGCCGGGCGACATGCTCTGCCAGATCAAGGTGGAGACGCCGGTCAATCTCAACAGCCGCCAGAAGGAACTGCTGCGCGAGTTCCAGGAGTCGCTGGACGGCAACGAGAAGCACACGCCGAACAAGAAGTCCTT
>DASUIM010000351.1:0-2839 GCA_036279775.1 Fluviicoccus sp.
GATCCATCTTCGTCATGATGACCTTGAGCCCACGGGCTTCCAGCAGCGACGCCAGCGAGGCGGCGGAAATGCCTTTGCCCAATGAAGAAACAACGCCACCGGTGACAAAAATGTACTTGGTCATGTAGAAACCCGGACTGAATAAGCAGTAATAGGAAGAAATGCGCGGCGATTTTAACAGGGAGGGCGTTTTGTCTCAACGCGAAGGCGGCTGATCGTCCAAAGAAAAAGCCCGCGAGGTGCGGGCAAGTTGAAAATCCGTTTCGGGCAGCGTCCTGAGGGTGGCCATCCGTGGCCTGAGAATGAAACGGTGCTGATCAGAACTTGTGTTCCATGCCGAAGGCCAGGAAGCTGGACTTGTAGCTGTCCGACTTGCCGTTGCCGGTATCGGTGTTGTTGTCGTTCTTGTAGTCACGGGTGGACACGTAACCGAAGACCTTGGTCTTGGAGGCCAGATTGTAGTCAGCGCCGACCGAGGTCTGTGTCAGCGTCACCTTGTCGATGGCTGCGTCGCCGAAGTCGGTTTCAGCGGTGACATATTGCAGCTTGGCGGTCAGGCCTTCCACACCGGGAACCTTCCAGGCCACGCCCAGCAGGTAGGACTGCTCTTCAGGAGTGATGTCGGTGACGGTGAACTTGGCGCCGCCGTCCGGTGTGTAATCGATGCTGGTAATGGCATCGCTGCGCTCAGCCTTCTGGATCAGGGCGTTCAGGGTCAGGCCCTGGTCTTTCAGGTTGTAGCTGCCGACCAGACGGATGATGTCAGTCTTGGCGCTGGTTTCACTGCCACCCGCTTCACTGACGTATTTACTGAATGCGCCGTTGAAGGAACCCGCTGCGTTGAACGTGCTGGTCACGCCCTTGTCCAGAGCCAGCGCGGCATAGAGACCGGCTTCTTCGTTGTTGTAGATCAACGAAGCGGAGATGGCATCGGCAATGCCGTTGTCATCGCACTGGTTGGCCTTGGCGCCCGCACAGTTTGCGCCGGTTGCAGTCTTGTTCTGAGACTCTTCGCCAGGAATGACTTGCAGGTTGACTTGAATCGCGTCGGCGATTTTCGGGCTCTCGTAGGTCAGAACGTTGTTGACGCGGTTTTCACCGGCGATAACCTTGCCCATGTCGGCGTTCAGATCATTAAACAGGTCGATTTCGCCTTGGGCAAGCTTGGTCAGGGTATCGACGCGGCCGAACTTGATGGTGCCGGCGCTCTGGTGCTTCAGGCCGACAAAGCGGTTGCGCTGACCCAGATCGGTGCCGTTACCGTCGGTGGAAACTTCCCATTCGATGCCGTAAATGGCGCTGACGGTGGCGGTGACTTCGTCTTCACCCTTCAAACCGAAACGGGAGGCGTTCGAGATCATTTCCCAGCGGCCGTCTTCCTTGGTGTCATCCTTGATGTTTTCAAAGCTGACGTTCAGCTTTCCGTAAACCTTCGGGGCGGCATTCGCCATCGGAGCAGCCATGGCGGCGGCGATGCTGAGGGCGATAAGCGACTTGTTCATTTGAGGTCTCCTCGATACGGATTCATAAAGGGCTGTAACAGTTGCGTTACAACTGGAGCGTAGTATTGGCGGCCGTAGTGACAGTTCCGTGTCCTTCAGATTGCAGAAATATGAAATCTGAAATGTTTGACTGGGTTCAGGCCGCACTGCGTTAACCGGAAATCATCTGGAAAACGCGACAAACGAACTCTATAGCGGGATCTAAAGATGTAAAAATACTTAATAATTTTATATTAATTCTTTTTTGGAATATTCTGGGCAATAAAAAACCCGCCGAGGCGGGTTTTTTATGACAGCGGGAGGCTTAGAAGCGAACTTCGATGCCGCCGCCCAGAATCATGCCACTAACATCGGCCGAAACACCACCGATATCGGTTTCGGTCTTGCCGGAGGCCAGATTGCCATAAACCTTGGTGCTTTGGGTGAAGTTATAATCGACACCAACACCAACCAAAGTGACTTTGGCTTCGTCTGTGGCATTACCCAGATCGTGCGTGCTGGACAGGATCTCACCGCGGAAAGTCAGCTTGTCCATTTCATAGGAGCCGCTGATGACGAAAGAGTTTTCGTCAGTATCGGCAACACCATGAACTTCGGACTTCTGGATCAGAGCAGCGAGAACCAGTTTGTCCATCTTGTAACGGCCGACCAGACGGGTGCTGTCGAGAGCGGCGATGTCGCTGTCGATGGCGGCCGACAGGTACAGATTGTCGTCTTCATAGCTGAAGGCAGCGGAGATACCGTCGCCAAGGTGGTTTTCAGCCTGGCTTTCACCCGGAACGAAGGTGATGTTGGCGCCAAAAACGTCCAGAATCTTCGGAGAGACGTAGTTGATGGAGTTGTCCAGACGGTTCTGACCGGTAACGCCATTGGCACCCATATCCAGATTGACGTTGTCATTGAACGCGTCAACCATGTCTTCGGATGTCTTCAGCGGCGAATCGATGGCGCCCAGACGGATGGTGCCGAGGCTGGAATGCTTCAAACCGACATAGCGCTCACGACCGGAAAGATCGCCACCGCCAGCCAGATCACCGTTCACAGTCCATTCAGCCTTGTAAACAGCGGTAAAATCATCAGAGAGCTTTTCGTTGCCCTTGACACCAACGCGGGAGGCGTTGCTGTTGACGTTCCACTGGGGTTCGAAACCGGCGGCATCGGTGTCAACGTAGTCAACGGACAGATTCAGACGACCGTAAACGGTCGGAGCGGCCTGTGCGGTCAGCGGCAGAAGAACAGCGGCACCCACGGCCAGAGCAAGCAGATTACGTTTCATTCTCAAATCCCCTTTCGGTTTAAGGTATGCAGCATCACACTGCCTGGTACATTCTGGTGCG
>DASUIM010000352.1:0-3479 GCA_036279775.1 Fluviicoccus sp.
GGGGCGAAATGTCAGCACCCGTCAGGTTTTTTTATAGAATAGGCTAACTTAAAGCTTTCATCAGGTTGCTTCAAGCATGACAGACATTCCTTTTCATCTCGATGCCGTTCGCGCCCGGATTGCCGCCGCCTGCCGCTCCGCAGGGCGCCCTCCGGAGTCGGTGCGGCTGCTGGCGGTCAGCAAGACCCGCGGACCGGACGAGGTGGAGGCGGCCTGGCGCGCCGGACAGCAGGCCTTTGGCGAGAATTATGTGCAGGAAGCGGTCGGCAAGATACGAAGCCTGTCACATTTGCCGCTGGAGTGGCACCTGATTGGCCCGTTGCAAAGCAACAAGACCGCCGAGGTGGCCGCCGCGTTCGCCTGGGTGCACAGCGTCGACCGCCTGAAGATCGCCCGGCGGTTGTCGGAGCAGCGCCCCGATACCCTGCCGCCGCTGAATCTCTGCATCCAGGTCAACATCGATGACGAGGACAGCAAGTCCGGCTGCTCTCCGGCCGAGGCCGAGGCGCTGGCGCGGGAAATCGCCGCGCTGCCGAACATCCGCCTGCGCGGGCTGATGGTGATCCCCCGGCCCGGAAATACCGCGGCCTTTGCCGCCACGGCGGTGTTGTTCGACCGTATCCGCGCGAACATTCCCGCACCGGCGGCGGCGGGCTTTGATACACTCTCCATGGGCATGTCCGAGGACCTGGAGCCGGCAATCGCCGCCGGCAGCACGCTGGTGCGGGTCGGGACGGCCATTTTCGGTGAACGGGCAAAACACGCGCAGGAAACCCAGGCAACATGACGATCACGATTGGATTCATTGGCGCCGGCAACATGGCCGGCGCGCTGGCGGGCGGCATTCACGCCCGCGGCCATGCAGCGGAGGGCCTGATGCTTTCCGATACCAGCGAGCGGCAGCTGCAGCCGTTCCGCGACAAGGGCATGCGCACCACGATGGACAACCGCGAGCTGGCCGCCGCCGCCGATGTGCTGGTGCTGTCGGTAAAACCGCAGGTGATGAAGGATGTCCTCAAGCCGCTGGCGGATATCGTGCAGGCGCGTCAACCGCTGGTGGTATCGATTGCCGCCGGTATTCCCGCCGCCAGCATCGAACGCTGGCTGGGCGGCGATGTCGCCGTGGTCCGGGCCATGCCCAACACTCCGGCGCTGGTGCAGGCCGGCGCCACCGGTCTTTACGCCAACCGCCGCGTCACCCAGGAACTGCGCCAGCAGGCCGCCGCCATCCTTGGCGCGGTGGGCATTTCCGTATGGGTGGAGGACGAGGCGCTGATTGACAGCGTGACGGCGGTGTCGGGTTCCGGCCCCGCCTATTTCTTCTATGTCATGGAGGCGATGATCGCCGCCGGCCGCGAGCTGGGCCTGGACGAAGCGACTGCCCGTTCCCTGACGCTGCAGACCGCCCTGGGGGCGGCGCAAATGGCCATCAGCGCCGACGTCGGCCCGGAAGAGCTGCGGCGGCGGGTGACCTCGCCGGGCGGCACTACCGAGCGCGCCATCGCCGCGCTGGAGGAAGGGCAGGTCAAGGCCGTGTTCGCCCGGGCGCTGCAGGCTTGCGCCGCGCGCGGCGGCGAGCTGGCCGAACTGCTGGGGGGACAGGACTGACATGAACGCCATGAACCAGGCGCTGAGCCTGATCCTGAGTACGGCGGGCCATATCCTGCTGATGCTGTTCTGGCTGCGCTATCTGATGCAGCTGGTGCAAGCCGATTTCTACAACCCGGCGGCACAGGGCATTGTCCGCTTTACCGACCCGTTGCTGAAGCCGTTGCGCGCCTCGTTGCCGCGTTCCCGTTTTCATGACTGGGCGGCGCTGATCGCCATTGTGCTGGTTGAGCTGCTGTTGGTGACGTCGCTCAGCCTCGTTGCCACCGGCGCCACGCTGCCCCCGGCATTGCTGCTGTTCCGGACGGTGTTCGAGTTGTTGTGGATGGCCACTGACTTCTTCTTCTGGCTGCTGCTGCTCAGCGTGGTGCTGAGCTGGATTGCCCAGGGCTACCATCCGGTGACGGCGATGGTGCACCAACTGGCGGAGCCGGTGCTGGCGCCGTTCCGGCGCATCCTGCCGCCAATGGGCGGGCTGGACCTGTCGCCCATTGCCGCCTTCCTGGGTATCCAGGTGGTGCAAATCCTGTTGCGCGCCGTGGCCGGTTCCATTGCCGGGGCGGCGCTCTGAGCGCGGCGGCTGTCCGCCGCGACGGCGAGGCGTATATCCTGTCGCTGCATGTGCAGCCGGGTGCCCGCCGCTCAGGCCTGGACGGCCTGCATGGCGACGCCCTCAAGGTGCGCTTGCGCGCGCCGCCGGTGGATGGTCGCGCCAATGATGAACTTTGCCGTTTTATTGCCGCGCTTTTTCAGGTAAAACGACAGGCAGTATCTTTGATCAGCGGGGAGGCCAGCCGTCAGAAGCGGGTCCGGATTGAAGGGGCCGGTGGCTTGCCCGATGCGATAACAACAATGTTACAGGGGACGGAAACGTGACTCAGGCAGTTCAGGTCGGAGACCGGTTGCTGACCGGCATCCAGGCGTTCAGCGCCTGGAAATTGTCCATTGCCACCGAGATCAAGCGCTATCGCATGTGGCTGCACCAGCAGGGACTCAGCACCGTCGACCTGGACGACAAGCTGGCGCGCTGCCTGCGCGCCTTCACCACCGACCGCATCCTGCTGGCCTTTGTCGGCGAATTCTCGCGCGGCAAGACCGAGCTGATCAACGCGCTGCTCGGCCGCCACTTCAAGAGCCGCCTGTTTCCCACGCGCATCGGCCGCACCACCATGTGCCCGACGGAAGTGTTCTACGATCCCCAGTCCAATACCCCTTACATCAAGCTGTTGCCGATCCAGACCCGCAACAGCGGCACGCCGTTGTCGTCCTATCGCCGCCAGCTGGAGCACTGGGCGCACTTGGACATTGACCTGAACAGCCCGCAGTCGATGCAACGCGCCTTCGAGGAAGTGGCCAAGACCCGCGAGGTGCCGACTCAGGTGGCGGAAAGCCTGGGTTTCGAGGTCGAATTCCTGGAGTCGTCCTCGAAGAAGGAGGGGTATGTCCATATCCCGTCGTGGCGTCATGCCCTGATCAACCTTGACCACCCTCTGCTGCGGCTGGGCCTCTCCATCATTGATACCCCCGGGCTGAACGCGCTGGGCCTGGAGCCGGAGCTGACACTGAGCTTCCTGCCCGACGCGCATGCGCTGCTGTTTGTGCTGTCGGCCGAATGCGGCGTCACCGCCAGCGACTTCGCCATCTGGAACAACCACGTGCGCGACCTGGCGTCCCGCAGCAATACCGCGCTGTACGCCATCATCAACAAGATCGACCTGCTGGAAGAGGAAGACGTTGACTACCTGCCGGTCAATGCCGAGGAAAGCCTGCGCCGCATGTCCCGGTTGTCCGCGCGCCAGCTGCACCTGCCCGACCACAATGTCATGCCGCTCAGCGCCAAGCAGGCGATGAGGGCCCATATCCACGGCGAT
>DASUIM010000353.1:0-8111 GCA_036279775.1 Fluviicoccus sp.
GCAGTCGATGCTGGCACAGGGGTCTCTGGAGGTAGCCGGGAAAGAAGGGTTGCAGGTTTTTGTCTGCATTGACCCGGCAATGATCGGTGGCGAGGCTTCAGGCGTTACAGTTGGTAACGCGGGGCGGATTCTAGCAGAAGCTTCGCCGCACCGGGGAACTATTTTTGATTAATTTATGATCGTTTATTGGCGAGGTAGGCGGAAATGATCGAATTGGCGGCGTTATTGCTGATCTTGGTCCCGGTGGTGCTGGCGGTGATCAACACCCGGCGCAACCGCCGCCGTGAGGCGGCAGGGGAACAATACGAGCCTCCCGCCTGAAGGCGGGAGGGTAGGCGTTACCGTTCGCGCAGGCTCTCGTGGCGGACCTGCAACAGCGGATTGAGGAAGAATTCGATCAGGCGGCGCTGTCCGGTCTTCATTTCCACCGTAACCGCCATGCCCGGCGTCAGGTTGACCGTCCGCCCGTCCACCTGCATGGTGCGCTTGGCCATGCGCACCCGCGCCGAATAAACCAGCCCTTTCTTTTCATCGTTGATGGCGTCGCCGGAGACACTGGTGACGGTGCCGTGAATCAGGCCGTACTTGGTGTAGGGGAAGGTCTGCACCTTGATTTCAGCATCCTGTCCTTCACGGATGAAGCCGATATCCTGGTTGTCGACCATGGCTTCCACTTCCAGCGCGTCCTCGTCGGGAACAATGGCCATCAGGGCCTGTGCCTCCGTAACCACGCCGCCGACGGTATGCACGGCCAATTGCTGCACAGTGCCGTCCACCGGCGCGGTCAGTTGCATCAGGCTGTTGCGCGAGTCGGCCTTGACCCGTTCCTGCTCGTAGGCGGCAGTCTTGCGCGTGGCTTCGTCCAGTGCATCAAGGTGTGTGCGGCGGATTTCCGCCATCAGCGCGGTTTTTTGTTCGCGGGCGGCGGTCAGGGCGGCGGCAATTTCCTTCAGGCGGCTGCGGTTGGCGGTCAGGTCGCCTTCCATGTCCAGTCGGGCCTGCTCGCGTTGCAGGAACAGGTCGGCGGGCACGTTATCGGCTTCGGAAAGCTTGCGGAAGTTCTTGGCGCGCTGCTGCACAATCGGCAGGCTGGCTTCCAGCTTCCTGACCTGGGCGAGCGTTGACGCCTCGGCGGCCTGCTTCTGGGCGATATCGGCATCCAGCAGGCTCATGCGCGCGCGGTATTCGCGGAAATGGCCTTCCAGCAGTTGCAGTGACTCCAGCCAGGCTTGGTCGCTTACGCCCTCCGGCCGAGAGAGGATCGGTTTCCGGTCGTCCTCGACGGCCTCGATCATGGCGCGGGCGCGGGCGGCATCCAGGCGGGCCGAGTTCAGTTCATTGATGATGCGGTTGCGGTCGGCCTCTATCGAGGTGCCATCCAGCTCGATCAGGACTTCCCCGGCCTTGACCCGTTGGCCGTCGCGGACATGAATGGTCTTGACCGTGGAGGGCTCGAAGGACTGGATGATCTTGGTGCGGTCGCTGGGCACGATCTTGCCCTGCGCCACCGCAACGATGTCGATATGACCGAAATTGGCCCAGAGGATGGCGATAACGGTAAACGCCATGATCAGCCAGATGGCGACCCGTGGCGCGGGCGATACCGGCGTCTCCTGCAAGGCCAGCGCGGCGGGCAGGAACTGAGCTTCGTGGCGCAACAGGTCGCGGTGGTCGGTTTCACGTCGGTTGGACCAGGCGTGGCGGAAAACCGTACCGTAATGACGCCAGAGGTCGGCCCAGGCCTGCAGACGGATTTTCAAGGACATGGCGGCTACCCCTGCTGCATCTGGTAGAGGTGGGCATAGAGGCCGTCCGGGCGGGCGACCAGTTCCTGATGCGAGCCTTGCTCGATGATCTGGCCGCGTTCCATGACCACGATGCGGTTGGCCTGGCGCACAGCGGTAAGGCGGTGGGCGATGATCAGCACCGTGCGTCCCTTGCAGATGGTCTGCATGTTGTTCTGGATGATGCGTTCGGACTCGTAATCGAGGGCGCTGGTAGCCTCGTCGAAAATCAGGATGCGCGGGTTGGTGATCAGCGCGCGGGCAATGGCGATGCGTTGCCGCTGGCCGCCGGACAGGGTCGAACCGTGTTCGCCGACCATCGTGTCGTAACCTTCCGGCAGCTCGCTGATGAAGTCGTGCGCCCCCGCCATGCGCGCGGCCTGCATCACCACCGGCAGTGGAATGCCGGGATCGGCCAGCGCGATGTTCTCGCGGATGGTGCGGTTGAACAGCACATTGTCCTGCAGGACAACGCCGATCTGGCGGCGCAGCGAGGTAGCGTCGGCCAGGGCGATGTCGATGCCGTCCACCAGGATTCGGCCGCGCTCGGGCAGGTACAGGCGCTGCACCAGCTTGGTCAGGGTGCTTTTGCCGGAACCGGAACGGCCGACAATGCCGATCACTTCACCCGGTTTCACCGACAGCGTCAGATCGCGGATCACTTCCGGCGCGTCGGGCCGGTAGCGGAAATGGATATGGTCGAAATCAATCTGGCCCTTGATGGCGGGCAGGGTGGTCTTGCTGGACGCGATTTCGGTGCGGGTATTGAGAATGTCGCCCAGCCGCTGCACCGAAATGGCGGTCTGCTGGAAGTCGGTCCACAGTTGCGCCAGCCGCATGATCGGATTGGTAACCTGTCCGGACAGCATGTTGAAGGCGATCAGCTGGCCGACGGTAAGCTTGCCCTCAATCACAAGCTTCGCGCCGAAGTACATGATGGCCAGCGTCACGAACTTGCTGATCAGGGTAATGCCGCCGTTGGCAATGCTGGAAACGGTGGCGGTGCGGAAACCGGCGTGGACGTAGGCGGCCAGCTGGTTGTCCCACTTGCGCGTCCATTGCGGCTCGACGGCGGCTGCCTTGACGGTGTCAATGCCGTTGATGCTTTCCACCAGGAAGGCCTGGTTCTCGGCGCTGCGGTTGAACTTTTCATGCAGGCGGCCGCGCAGGATGGGCGTGAACAGCAGCGACAACACGATGTAGCAGGGCAGGGACGCCAGCACCACCCAGGTCAGGGTCGGACTGTACAGGAACATCACCGCCAGAAAGACAAAGGAAAAGAACAGGTCCAGCACCACGGTGATGGCGTTGCCGGTCAGGAAGCTGCGGATGTTTTCCAGCTCACGCACCCGCGCCACCGAATCGCCGACCCGCCGCGCCTGGAAATAGGCCAGCGGCAGGGCCAGCAGGTGCCGGAAGAGGCGCGCTCCCAGCTCCACGTCAATGCGGCTGGTGGTGTGGGCGAAGACATAGGTGCGCAGTGTTGTCAGCGACACTTCAAAAATGATGACCACGAACAGGCCGATGGCGATGACATCGAGCGTGGTGAAGCCGCGATGCACCAGCACCTTGTCCATCACCACCTGGAAGAACAGCGGGGTGACCAACGCGAACAGTTGCAGCACGAAGGACACCAGCAACACTTCCGCAAGCAGCCGCCGGTATTTCACCACGGCGGGAATGAACCAGCTGAAGTCGAACTTCGCCAGTTCGCCCGCCAGCGAGGCGCGGGAGGTGAACAGGATCAGCTCGCCGGTCCAGCGCGCCTCCAGCGCTGTCCGGTCGACAATCTCGGGGCGCTCGACACGAGGATCGTGAATCAGGATCTTGTCGCCTTCGGTCTTGGCAATGATGAAGTAGTTGCCCTCCCTATCCTGCGCCATGGCGGGCAGGGGCGTGGTCGCCAGCCGTTCCAGCGGCGTTTTCACCGCTTTGCAGACCAGTCCCAGCTTTTTGGCGGCCAGCAGGATTTCCTCTTGCCCGAACGGCAGCGCCGGCCGGCGGAATTCATGGGCCAGCTGTTCACCGTCCACGGCGACGGCATGGAAGCGGGCCAGCATGATCAGGCAGGTGAGGCCGGTATCGATACGGGGGGCGTTGGGTTTTCCTTCCGCCGGTTTGGCGCCGGCAGGATCCCGGGATTCGGTTTGCGACATTCTGGTTATTGTTCCGCTCATGAAAAACGCCTTCCGGGGAAGGCGTGCCAAGAGTAATGACTATAGTCCGGGGGTGCAAGCAAGCCGCCGTCATTAATGCGGCCCGGCGCCGGAGGCAAGCGCTCAGTCGTCGTCGCCGTCCTCATCGCCTTGCGCGGCCCCGCCGGTTTCAGCGGCTTTGTCGGCGGTCAGGCCGAGAGCGGAAGGTTGCTGCCAGGCGGTGAACCAGAAGCCGCCCACCGCCAGCGCCAGCAGGATGCCGGGAATGACGCGGTTGCCGGGGATGGCCTCGTCCGGTTCCCCGGTCTTGCGACCGGTGACCATGCCGCGCACCAGGTTCTCACGGTGCTTCAGGCTGGAAACGATCACGCCGAAGACATGCAGGATCACCAGCGCCAGCATGCCGTTGGCGGCGACCTCATGGGCTTCTTCCAGCCAGTCCTGGTCCAGTTGCAGATAACCGTAGCCGGAGGCGGTGACGGCGATGCCCAGCAGCAGCAGGGCGTACACCGCCAGCGCGCCCAAGGGGTTATGGCCGGTGTAGTGTTTTTCCGGAGCCTTGCCGATCAGCGCCTTGGCGTAGTCGATGGCGGCGCCGGGTGACGGCACGAAGCTGCGGAAACGCGCCCAGCGCGTGCCGGTCACGCCCCACACCAGCCTGAAGACAATCAGCCCGGCGACGGTGTAGCCCAGCGTGACATGAATCAGTTGCAGCCGTTCGGACTCGGCGGTAAGCCAGGCCCCGGCAAAGCTGCCGACCAGCAGCCAGTGGAACAGGCGGGTGGGCAGGTCCCAGACACGAATGGAGGTTTTCATGAGGGTATCTCCTGTTTATTGGCGCGGAATGCGGACATCATGCTCGGAGAAGCCGCCCTGATCGGCACCGCCGTGGCAGGCGCCGCAGTTGGCGGCGGACTTGACCCAGGGCTTCTTCCAGACATTGGCGCCGATTTCGTCATGTTCGCGGATGAACCAGCGGCTTTCGGTGATGCGCGGCAGCTTGCCCGGCGCGGTCACGGTGCGCGGCTGTGTGGCGGCATTGGCTTGCAGGAAGGCATCAATCTTTTTCAGCGCGGCGGCATCGTCCAGCGTGGCGTCGGCGCCGAAATGCTGGTCGAGCTTGCCGGTAATCTGCCGCCATTCCGTCCGCGACAGCAGCCGGACCGGGTAGGGTGCGTGGCAGCTGCCGCATTCGGCGCGGTAGGTCGGATCCTGGCGGCCGCGGTCAATGCTGTCCGCCATGGCCGGAGCCGCCAGTTGGCCGAGGCCCGCAACGATCATCAGTCTTGCGAAGGTCTTCATGGGGTCTCTCCTATTTCAATGAAATCAGCCAGGCGAGGACATCGCCCTTTTCCTGTACGGTGCATTCGCGACCGAGCACGTCCTTGCAGTTTCGGCGGAACCACTTGGCGGTCTTCGCGGCGTCGGTGAAGCGTTCGGGGTTGGCGGCGGGAGCCATCGGGCGGATGATCTTGCCGGTGACGTCGTGCTTGCCGGACTGCATCGGGTTAACGGTATGGCAGCTGGAGCAGCTCCAGTCGTTGCCGTGACGGTTGGTGAAGAATTGCTGGCCGCGCGCGGCGCTGAATCCGTTGAAACCGGGATTGGCGGCTTTGGCTCCAGCGGACAGTTGCTGCAACTGGCCGGCGGGCGTATCCGCCAGCGCCGGGGTCAGCGGCGCGGCAAGGGCAAACAGGATGATCAGGCGTTTCATGGCGTTTTCCTCAGGACTTCGGCATGGTTCACACCATACGCCTGTTGAATTAAGGGAGCATTAACGCTTGCCCGTTTCCATAACGAGAACGCCGGTTAGCGTTAAAGTGTACTAGTCATAACACTTGCAAGCGGATACGATCGAGAACTATTTGCACCCGTTCCGGTTCGCGCCGTCAGGAGTTTCCATGCGCCCGTCCTTTCCGTCATCCCTGCTTGCTCCCGTAGCCCTTGCCATGACCGCCGCCCTGTCCCTCTCGGCTTGCCAGAAACCGGCTGGCGGGCAAGGCGGCGGCATGCCGCCCGCCCAGGTCGGGGTGCAGAAAGCCGCGCCCGCTGATATTGCCGTCGATTATGAATATGTCGGCCAGGTCGCCGGCTCCCGCGAGGTGGAAGTCCGCGCCCGCGTCAACGGCATTGTCGAGCAGCGCCTGTTCGCCGAAGGCCAGCCGGTGAAGGCCGGTCAGCCCCTGTACCGGCTGGACGCCGCGCCCTACAAGGCGCAACAGGCCGCCGCCGAGGCCGCTCTGGCGCAGGCGCAAGCGCGGGTCAAGCAGGCCGAGCGTGATGTCGCCCGCCTGAAGCCGCTGGTGGAAAGCCAGTCCGCCTCGCAGCGTGACCTCGACAACGCCCTGTCGGCGCAGGATATCGCCCGCGCCGACGTCAAGGCCGCCGAAGCCCGGATCGCCGAAACCCGCATCAATGTCGGCTATACCGATATCCGTGCCCCGATCAGCGGCATCGCCGGTCGCGCGCTGAAAGTGGAAGGCGCACTGGCCAGTGCGGGCGGTGACAGCCTGCTGACCACGATTGCCCAGGTCGATCCGGTCTACGTCAATTTCGGCATCGGTGAAGCGGAATACCTGCGCTTGAAGCGTGAACAGGCGGAAGGCAAGTTGCGCCTGCCGGCGGGCGGTTATCAGGTGCAATTGCTGTCGTCCGACGGTGCGCCGCTGAAAAGTTCCGGCCGCATCGACTTCCAGGATTACCGCGCCGACGGGGCGACCGGCAGTTTCGCCATGCGCGCCAATGTCGCCAACGGCAGCCGTGAGCTGTCGCCCGGCCAGTTTGTCCGTGTCCGTCTCAGCGGCGCCATGCGTCCGCAGGCGATCACCGTACCGCAAAGGGCGGTCATGGACAGCGCCCAGGGCAAGTTTGTCTATGTGGTGTCACCGGGCGAGAAGGGCGGCACGGTCGCCTTGCCGCGTCCGGTGCAGGTGGGCGAATGGGTCCGTCTGGACAACAGCACTGACCGCAACGGCTGGGTCATCCGCGACGGCCTGAAGCCGGGTGACGAGGTCATTGTCGACGGCACCGCCCGCATCTTCTTCCCCGGTGCGCCCGTGGTCGCTGCGCCGCTGGGCGCGCCGCCTGCCGCCCCGGCCACCCAACCTGCCGCCGCCGCGCACTAAGAAGGGAGTCGCCCCATGATTGCCCGCTATTTTATCGACCGGCCCATTTTTGCCTTCGTGATCTCGATTTTCGTCACGCTGGCCGGGCTGGCGGCGATGCGCAACCTGCCCATCGCCCAGTATCCGGAAATTGCGCCGCCGGTGGTGCAGGTGACGGCCGTCTATCCCGGTGCGTCCGCCGAGGTGGTGGCCGAGACCGTGGCCTCGCCGCTGGAGAACGCCATCAACGGCATCGAGGGCATGATGTACATGTCTTCGTCTTCCGGCTCCAACGGCGCCACCACCATTGATGTCACCTTTGAGATCGGCACCGATGTCGACCAGGCCGCCATCAACGTCAATAACCGCGTCAAGCAGGCGGAAGCGCGCCTTCCGCAGGAAGTGAAGCGTCTGGGCGTCACCGTGTCCAAGGGCTCGTCCGCCTTCCTGCAAGTGCTGGCCTTCTATTCCCCGGACGGCCGTTTTGATGATGTCTACACCTCCAACTACGTCACCCTGAATGTCCTGGACCGCCTGAAGCGCATTCCCGGCACCACCAACGTGCAGATCTTCGGCGCGAAGGACTACGCGATGCGCATCTGGCTGCAGCCGGACCGCATGGCGCAACTGGGCATCACCGCCGGCGATATCGCCAGGGCGCTGAACGAGCAGAACGCCCAGTTCGCCGCGGGCAAGATCGGGCAGACGCCGATTGCCGGGCAGGAAATGGTTTACACCATTACCGCCAAGGGCCGCCTGTCCTCCGTGACCGAGTTCGAGAACATCATTGTCCGCGCCAATGCCGAAGGCACCACGCTGCGCCTGCGCGACGTGGCCCGCGTCGAGCTGGGCGCGAAGGATTACGACTTCAACGGCACCATCAACGGCAAGCCCGCGACGCTGGTCGGTATTTTCCTGCAACCCGGCGCCAATGCGCTGAGCGTCGCCCAGGATGTGAAGTCGACCTTGTCCGATCTCTCCCAGACCTTCCCGGATGGCCTCACCTACAAGGTGCCTTACGACACCACCCGCTTCGTCGAGGTGTCGATCAAGGAAGTGCTGAAGAC
>DASUIM010000354.1:0-11243 GCA_036279775.1 Fluviicoccus sp.
GTCGCAGGAACGCCGGAACCGGCTGGCGGAAGCCTCGCTGGAAATCTGCTGCCGCGAAGTCTTCGAATGGGGCGAAATGCAGACCGACCCCAACTTCGGCAATTATCTGGTGCGACTGGGCGACGGCACCGACGAGTATCCCGACCAGATCGTGCTGCTCGACTTCGGCGCAGTGCGTGACTTCCCGGACGACCTGCTGGATCTGGCGCGCGGCCTCACCCGCGCCGCCTTCTTCCGCCACATGGACGGCATGCTGGACGTGATGCAATCGCACCCGTTCTTCCTGAGCATTCCGGTCGAAGTCCGCCGGGGACTGGCCGAACTGTTTTTCCTCGCGGTCGAACCGTTCTCCGACATGACCGACGTTCCTGCCGAGGCGCTGACCGCCGACGGCCGTTACATCTGGGCCAAGGCCAACCTGCACAACCGGGTCATGGCCAAGGCCGCCCGCTCCGCCGCCACCCGCCACTTCACGGTGCCGCCCAAGGAGCTGATGTTCATCAGCCGCAAGTTCGTGGGGGCCTATACCTTCATGACGGTGATTGATGCGCAGATCAACAGCCGCCCGATGCTGGAGCATTATCTGCAACCGGCGTGATCCGGCAGCCCGAAAACAAGAACCCCGGCCATCAGCCGGGGTTCTTGTTGAGTCATCCCGCCCAAAAGTTCAGGCAGTGATCAATTGCTTCAGTTCCGCCGTTTTGGCGGCCAGCAAGGCCTTGTCACCGCGCGACTCCACGTTCAGACGCACCACCGGCTCGGTATTGGAACTGCGCAGGTTGAAGCGCCATTCCGCAAACTCCATGGTCAGGCCGTCCAGCGTGCTGATGGAATCGGCCGCGGCCTCGTAAAAAGCCCGGATGCGCTGCAAGGCATCCGCCGCACTCTTGATCGTGAAGTTGATTTCGCCGCTGCAAGGAAATTCACGCATGCAGCTTTCCACCACTTGCGAGAACTTCGCGCCGGTTTCTGACAGTTGTTCCAAAATCAGCAACCACGGAATCATGCCGCTGTCGCAATAGAAAAAGTCCCGGAAATAATGGTGGGCGGACATCTCACCGCCGTAAACCGCATCCTGCTCACGCATCATATCCTTGATGAAGGAGTGGCCGCACTTCGAGACCACCGGCTTACCACCAAACTCCTCAACCAGCTTCACCGTATTCCAGGTCAGTCTCGGATCATAAATGACCGCCGATCCCCGCGACTTCTTCAGCAACTGCTCGGCCAACAGGCCCACCAGATAGTAGCCCTCAATGAACTGGCCGGTTTCATCAAAGAAGAAGCAACGGTCAAAATCACCGTCCCAGGCCAATCCCAGATCAGCCCCGTGTTCCACCACCGCGCGGGCCGTGAACTCCTGCTGTTCGGTCAGCATCGGATTGGGTACGCCGTTCGGGAAAGTGCCATCGGGTTCGTGGCACAACCGGGTGACACGGACGGGCAGACAGGCCGCCAGGGCATCAAAGACCGGACCGGCGCAACCGTTACCGGCATTGACCACCAGGTGCAGCGGCTTGATCTGTGCCAGATTGATCAAGCCCAGCAACTTGTCGACATAGGGCTGCAGGATATCCTGACAGCTGTGCAAATCCGTCTTGATGGCGATGACCGGCTCGGGACCCGCCAGCAGGCACAAGGTTTCCCGCTCAATGTCGCCCAAACCGGTATCGGCGCTGATCGGCCGCGCGCCGGCGCGCACCATTTTCAAGCCGTTATAGTCAACCGGATTATGGCTGGCGGTGACCATGATGCCGCCGCCCATGCCGGCCTGCGCCGCCGCGTAATACACCATCTCCGTGCCGCAAATACCAATGTCCACCGTCCGGCAACCTTCCGCATTCAGTCCGGCGGTCAGGGCCGCCGCGAAAGCGTCACTGGTGGCGCGGATATCCCGCCCCACCGCCACCGCGCCCTCGGGCCGGATCACCCGGGCATAGGCGCGGCCGATTTCATACACCATGCGTTCATTCAACTGGTCCGGCACGCGGCCGCGAACGTCATACGCCTTGAAGGCGGGCAATTTGGCAACAGTCGTCATTGCAGGTTCCTTGTCAGATGGTTTCACCACGGCCAATGCCGAAATAGCGGAAACCTTGTTCTTTGAGATAATCAGGATCGTAGATGTTGCGGCCGTCAAAGATGGCCGGATTGATCAGGTTGTCTTTCAGCTGATCGTAATCCGGATTCCAGAATTCCTCCCAGGCGGTCACGATCACCAGCGCATCCGCATCCCGGACCGCGCCTTGGGCGGTGGTCTCAATGGTCAGCAGTGGCTGGTCGGGATATTGCGCGCGGAGGGCATGTCCGGCCAGCGGGTCGTAGACAACCGTGGCGCAGCCTTGGGCCCATAAGGCGGTCAGCAAGGGGTGCACCACCGAGTTCTCAAGGCTGGCCGTGCCAGGCTTGAAGGCGGCTCCCCAGATGGCTACCACCCGCCCGCCCAGGCGACCCCGAAAGAAACGCCACAGCTTGCGGAACAGCACTTCCCGCTGCGATTCGTTGATGGCAATAACCGCATCGATCAGGCCGGTGGTATCCAGTTCCGCCTTGACGGCCGCCGAATAATTCAGCAGCTCATTCGAGAAGCTGGGCCCGCCAAAACCGCAGCCAGGCTGCAGGTAGTCGGAGCCGATGCGGGGATCGGAAGCCAGCCCCTCACGGACCAGTTCAATATCCACCCCGAGACGGGAAGCCAGCGAGGCCATTTCATTAATGAAGCTGACACGCATCGCCAGCATGGCGGTGACCCCCAGCTTGATCAGCTCGGCGGTCGGATGGCTGACAATCATCATGTGCTTGGCCTGCCGCACAAAGGGCCGCATCAACTCCAGCACACGCTGCATGGCCTTGGAGCCGCTGTCGCCGCTGAGCAGCATGACCGCGGGCCGATAGAAATCGGACAGGGCCGAGCCTTCGCGCACGAACAACGGCATGCCGATCACGGTCAGGGAATGGGCGTGGCCGCCGGCCTCGATCAGCAAATCAATTTCCGCCTGCAACTGGTCCAGCGTGCCGACCGGCAGGGATGCCATGACCAACAGCACGGACGGAGCCTTCGCGGTTTCCAGGACATGCACCGCAATATTGCGGACCTCCACCAGATCCGCCGCCGACGCCACGACATGCACCGCCGCCTCGGCAAACGCATCCGGCGTCGAATTGCAGTTCAGCCTCCCGGAAAGCTGTTGTGTGCCCAGCAGCAGATCCAGCCCCGGCTCGCGCCCCGGAAACAGGCTGGCGCAGGGCGCATCCATCATGACGCTGTTGCCGGTTTCGGACAGCGCGCCGGCAACGACCCAGGCATAGAGGCTGTCACCATGAACAAAAGTCTTCATGGGCGCGCTCCCGAACCGGCTATCCGGGATATTTCCGCCAGCAACTGACGGGTGGAGGCATCCAGGGCCTCGGCCGGGCCTCCCAACAGGGCATCGACCATGCTATCCGCGATCTTCTTGCCCAACTCCACGCCCCATTGGTCGAACGGGTTGATATCCCAGATCACCGACATCACAAAGACCTTGTGTTCATAGAGCGCAATCAAGGCGCCCAGGGTATAGGGATTCAGCTCATCCAGCAGGATGGTCGTGGACGGCTGATTGCCGCGATAGCGCTTGAAGCCGGGGGTATCCGGATTCACATCGGTGCTGGAGTCGCCCAGCATCAGCACCCGGGTCTGGGCCAGGCAGTTGGCCAGCGCCAGCTGATGCTGCTGCTGCAGCGCCTTGTGGGCCTCGCCGACATGATGGGTCAGCGTATAACGGCGGACCGGGGCAATGAAGTCGGAAGAAACCGCCTGGGTACCCTGATGCAACAGCTGATAAAAGGCATGCTGGGCATTCGGCCCCACTTCACCCCACAGCACCGGGCATGTGCTGTAGTCCACCGGCTTGCCCAGGGAGTCGACCGACTTGCCGTTGCTTTCCATTTCCAGTTGCGTCAGGTAGGACGGGAAAAATTTGAGGCGGCCGTCGTAGGGCAGCACGGCATGGGCGCGGATATCCAGAAACGTGGCGTTCCAGACGCCGACCAGACCCAGCAAAACCGGAAGATTGCTTTCCAGTGGCGCATGGCTGAAATGCGTGTCCATGAAATGGGCGCCCGCCAGCATCGCCGTGAAATTCTCCATCCCTATTTTCAGCGCAATCGGCAAACCGATCGCCGACCACAGCGAAAAACGGCCGCCAACCCACTCCCAGAAACGAATCTGGTTGCATTCCGGAATACCCCAGTCCGCCATCCGGTCGGGGCGTGTGGAAACGCCGATGAAGTGATGGGAAATCACCATGTCGCGATCGGCCATCGACTTCAGCATCCATTGCAGCGCCGTATTGGCGTTGGCCATGGTATCGATGGTGGTAAAGGACTTTGAGGAAATGATGAACAGCGTGGTTTCCGGTCGCAGGGTATGCAGCAGATCCGCCAGCTGGGTGCCGTCGATGCTGCTGACAAAGTGGACTTGCAGCCCGCCGGCCAGCGCCGGTGCATAATCCCCCAAGGCCTGGCAGGCCATGAAGGGTCCCAGGTCCGAGCCGCCCACACCGATGTTCACCACGTCGCTGATGGCGCGTCCCGAGAAGCCGCGCCACTGCCGTGAATGCACCCGTTGCACCACGGACGCCACCCGTGACAGGCTTTCATGGACATCAGCGACAACATCGCCGCCATCCACCATCAACCGGGCATCCGCCGGCATGCGCAGGGCCGTGTGCAGCGCCGGACGGTTTTCCGTATTGTTGACGATACAGCCCTCCAGGAGGGCCCGAATGCGGTCCGGCAAGCCGGACTTTTTCGCCAGGGCGACCAGCGCATCAAGAGCCGCCTTGTCCAGCCGCTGCTTGGAAAAGTCGATAAAGACCGGACCTTCCCGAAACTTCAGGGCGGATGCCCGGACAAGGTCATCGGAAAAATGATTGAGATGGCCGGCCGTCAGCCGTTCCGCGCTCGCAACAAGATGTTTCCATTCCGGCAAATCCGTGCGCATTTCCATGGAGGGCATTACGTGCTCCGCTTACAGGGTATGTACCCAGTCACCAAAATCCTGACCGACTTCGGCATCTTTCATGCCAAGCACCACATTGGCCTTCAGGTAGCCCAATTTGCTGCCACAATCATAACGGACCCCCTTGAAGCGGTGCGGAACGAATTTGTAGCGGTCCAGCAGCGCGGCGATACCGTCCGTCAACTGGATCTCACCGCCGGCGCCGGGGGCCTGCTTTTCCAGAACCGCGAAAATTTCCGGCGGCAGGACATAACGCCCCACCACCGCCAGCGTACTGGGCGCCTTGTCCGGCGCAGGCTTTTCCACCATGGCGCAGATGCGGCCGTCGGGCGCCAGCGAAACCACGCCGTATTTATCGGTCTTGTCGCGGGGAACGTCTTCCACCGCCAGGGAAAAACTGCCGGACTCCTCGTGAATGCGCACCATGTCGGCCAGGCAGCCGGGGTTGGTGTCATCAATGAAATCATCCGGCAGCATGACCGCAAACGGCCGGTCACCGACGGCTTTCCGGGCGCACAGCACCGCATGCCCCAAGCCCAGCGCCTCCTTTTGCCGGACGACCGTCACGCTCATGCCGGCAGGCAAGGTGCCGGTAACCAGTTTCAGCACGGCGGTCTTGCCGCGCGAGGAGAGCGTGTGTTCCAGCTCAAAATTGGCGTCAAAATGATCTTCAATGGAACGCTTCGAGCCATTGGTCACCAGCACGACATCCTTGACGTTCGCGCGAGCCGCCTCTTCCACCGCCAGTTGAATCAACGGCTTATCCAATACCGGCAACATTTCCTTGGGAACCGACTTGGTTGCCGGCAGGAAACGCGTTCCCAGACCGGCCACAGGGAATACAACCACATCCACGCTCATTGACAGCCTCCCATAAGATCAACACGATTGGAATGATGTCCTGAAAGACATCAAATCCTCCATCCGGCGCCGCCAATACCGCCACCGGAATAAATGCGGGCAAGCACCGAACCCAAGCAGAAATATTGAATAAAACAAACCCGGGCCAGCCCCCGGAGAAAGCCTCGCTCAGCGGATACCCTTCACCACTTCGCCAAGAATATCAAAAGCTTCCTTGACCTTTTCGATATGGACATCATCCAGGGCGCTCAGCAAATGCCTGAGCTGGGTACTGGAGATTCCCTCGGTCCGGGGTAAATACACCACATCGCAATGGGCTTTCAGAAAATCGAACTTACCGGCCCAATCATCACCAATCGCGAAGACATCGACATTATATTTTTTAACATCTTCGATTTTCTGTTCCCAATCATTTTCAGGGATAACCAGATCGACATGCTTGATGGCGCCGACAATCGCAGCGCGGTCTTCATAGGAATACAGGGCTTTTTTGCCCTTTCGGGCATTGAATTCATCTGTTGACACCGCTACGACCAGCTTGTCACCCAGCCCGGACAGCCGCTCCAGCAGTCGCAGATGGCCACGATGAAAGAGGTCAAACGTTCCATAAGTCAAAACCGTCGTGGTCATTTCCACTACTTCCTGCATGCCCTAAATGCCGCTGAACTTACCTGAAAACCCCCTTTTTTACAAGACGAACGCCCGCCCCGCATCATGCCGACGCAGCTGCTCTGGCATTGTCCGACCCAGGTCAGCGGTCAGGAGGCGCCAGGCAACCTCTCCCCGCCCCCGCATGGTCGACGGCAACAAAAAAAGCGGACCGGCATCGGGCGGAAAAAAAATTGAACCGCCGCCTTCAAAGCCCTGTGCCGCAGACACCTGCTCCCTGAAACCCCAAGACAGGGCGACCGTGAAATATTTGCGAATTTCCAGGGCTTTCAGCACAATAGCGGTCACGAAATCCGCCCCGGCGGCACGAAGCCGTCTCTTGTACAGGACGCTGCTCACCGGCGGCCAGACTCAACCTCACATGACCTGTGCCACGTTACCCAGGTTAGACATGGAGCCTTGTCATGAAAAAGCCCTCACCCGCCACCCTGAAGTTATCGACGCTGCTGCTCCCCAGCCTGTTCATCCTGAATGGCTGCCCGGGCAATGAGTCCAATGCCGACCATTCGGTTTCGACTCCGGACAATACCCCTTCCGCATTAATCATTGACATTAATAATATCAAATCCCTGATCAACGAAGCCGAGCGGACCCTCAATCCCGCCTACGAACAGGAAATCAATAATTGGCTGGCAGCCGCCAGCACCCAGAATGCCTGCAATACCGCGGACTTCTTCATGCAGCAACGACGGATCAGCGAGCACCATATTCAGGAACGCGCCGCGATGTTCCAATCACTGCTGATGAACGTGGAAAGCAAACTGTTGAACTCCACTCCCGTGCAAGAGCTGGTGCAGCAGCACATCAGCGATGAAACCGCCTATTTCCAGTCGCACTTTGTCCATTGCGGCAGTGAGTCCACCGTATTCGGTGACAAGATCATGGCGGCGGTCAGCAACTATACCCGTCTATCCTATAACCTGGTCAAAAACCAGGTCTACGGCATGCCGGACTCGCTGATGTCGCTTGACAATCCGACCTTTATCAGCCATCGGGGCTCCTCCTCGCTGTACCCCGAAAACACCCTTACGGCCTTCACGGCCGCCGCCGCCGACGGCTCGCCGGTGCTGGAGATGGATGTGCGGCTGACGCGTGACGGCGTCCCGGTCATCATGCATGACGCCACCGTCACGCGCGTAACCAGCGCTACCGGGCAAGTGTCGTCATTTGATGCCAATGCCTGGAAAACCCTCCTGACGGACCCGGAGGTCTGGCTGGGATTCGGCTACACCCCGGCAAGACCGCCATTCCTCAGTGAAATCTTTGAAAATTACGGAAAAAGCAACATCATTCAGGCCGAGGCCAAGAGCCCCGGCAGCGGTCAGGCCATTGTTAAACTCGCCCAATCCAAAGGCATCCAGCCCAACCGTCTGGTAGTTTCGTCATTCATCCCGGATGAACTGAAACCCGCCATCAATGCCGGTTACGGAGCCCTGTTGCTCTCAGGCAATTTGTCCCTGATTACGGACTGGAAGGCGATAGCAGACCAGGGCATCAAGTTTGTCGCCTACCAGAATGATGAAACCGGCAATGATGCACGCATCACGACCGCGCATGAACTCGGCATACGGATTTTCAAATGGGGCATTACCCGCCGCTCCCAAGTCCTGAGCAACCAGCAGGCAGGGCTGGACGGCGTCAGCACCGACGACTTTCCTTACCTGAACAGCACATTACCCATGTCATTGACGGACACGTTCAGCACCGGCAAATGGATGCCCGGCATGACCGCCTTCATTTCGCGCGGGGAACTGTTCAAGGATGATGGTTCATGGGGCTATTCATCGACGGCCACGCAATTCATGTCGACCGTCATGGGCTGGGCCTGCCCGACTGAACCTTCCTATGAAATGGAGTTCGACCTGGCCATGACCAAGCTCGATAACGATGACAGGACGCGCTGGGCTTCCGTATTCATCGGCAGTGATGATGACTCTGTCTTTACCGCTTCACCGGCCAACAAAACCAACGGTTACCATTTGGTGATTCGTGGCGACGGTGTCATGCTGATTTACAAGAAAACATCCGGACAAGCCGTTACCCTGATCGGTAAAACCACGTCCTCGGCACTGACACTGGGAGCCTATACCCGCTATCGCATCAAGGTTGAACCTGAAACCATCACCCTCACCCGGCTGGATGAGAACAAATCCGTAGCCGTGACCGACAAGGATTATCGCGGCGGCTATGTGCACATTGGGCGGGCCGGTGCCGCCATCAAGGTCAAGAACATCAAGTTCTCGTGGTAATGGGCCAGGGGCGTTAACACCATTAGCGCCCCTTTGCCGACGACTCCTGATTCAGCGCCCGTGAAATGATGGGCAGCAGCATCATGAAAAATATAAAAATGAACACTTCAATGGACTGATATACAAAGGACTGGACCAGCGCTCCCCAAAATATGCCCCGCAAGTAGACATAACGGGCATCAATGGCCAACCCCAGCATCAACAGGTTGGCATACATGGCGATAAAGCCCAGCAAGCCCAAATTCAACAACATGGTCAGAACGGATGACTCCGGGATACTGATTGGCGTATATGACAAGTTTGTCGCTGTATTACTGGCATAACCCAGATATTCGCCTACGGCAATATGAGTACCCATCCACAGCTCAAACGCATTCAGCCAGTCATCAATCCGCTCGCTGTTGCCATATTCGGTTGTATCTGAAATTTTCAACATGCGATCCGTAATTTCCTCTGGCAGGAACATCAGGGAAGACAAGAACAACGGTATCGCGAAAAACAGCAAGGCCACTTGCAGCGAATTCAATTTCGACAGATTGAAAAAGGATCTGGCGCAATAAAGACCGGCAATGATAATCATCAAGTAACCGGATCTGGAAAACGATAAACCCACCGCGATGAATGAAATGGCGGATGCCGCCAGCGCCAGATAGCCCTTGTGCTTGAAATAAACCTCCAGCGCAACAAACGCCAGAAACGCCATCAGCAGCGGATAGTGCAAATAACTTCCCGTCAAGGAAGCCGGCCGAATGGCGGCACCGTACAAATAACTGTTTCCCGGCAACAGGGAGTAACTGATAACCCCCAACTGCTGTAATTGCGCCACCACAAACATGATCGACGCCAGCAACAGCAAACCCAGCTCAAGCCCCCGAATTGAGAAATCACCCTCTGACACTCCAACAATCATGACCCCCAGATAGACAAACAGGATGAAGGCAGAAAAGAAATAGGCAGGCAGCAGATCGGCGTAAGTAAAGGAGGTCAGCATCAGCGACAGTAACACGGTCAGCACGAAAACCATGGCGGATACCACCCTGGGTGCGCCGAAGGGCTTCAGCGGCCCCTTGAAAAACACGTAGGCGGCACACGCCACCAATGCCGCCGACTGAATCAGATAGGCCACGATCTTTGGGCCCACCGCTTCAAACAAACCGCGGCATGACATGAGAAACATCAATAAAATCAGGAATCTCATGCCAATGTCCCGTTATTCCGGAGAAACGATGTCAGCCTGGCGCAGGCTCCGGCCGGTTGGTCGCCGTAAAAGAACTGCAAAAGTTGATGCCGCTCCGCAGCATGGGCATCCACACCGGAAACCAGCGCCAGAAAATGCGGCGTGAAATCGTTCCAGGTCACAAAGCGGGGGCCGGGGGTAACCTTTTCATAGTCATCATACATGCCTCGCTCATTCTGCCGATAATCATCCAGGTCGAAGCAATAGAAAAAGACCGGCCTGTCGAGAACAAGATAATCAAAATAAATGCTGGAATAATCCGTAATCAGCAAATCCACCGCCGGCAAAACATCATAAATATCCACCGACCCGTCCACCAGCTCCACAAAATCGAAACCGGCCAGCAGGTCGCGCAGGGGCTCGGAGGAGTGGTAGTTATGCAGCTTTATTTTAAAAACATAGCCGGAGTCGCGCATCAAACCATTCAAGGCCTCAAGATCCAGGCCCCGCAGAAAGTCCGTGGCTTGAAACGGGCCACGCCCCTCATGACGATGGGTGGGCGCATATAATATAACCTTGCGCCCCTGCGCCGCCGGGCTGGCCAGGCCCAGAATCCGATCCGCCCGGGGATAGCCGGTTTCAATCAGCCGTGACTCCGAAACCCGGAATGCCGACTTCAAGCGCCGGGAAACCTCCGCCGACGATGAAACCACATAATCCCAAGCCTGCCTTCTGGAAGGCATAAAGAAACGGACCGTCCTGTCAATCCATAGCCGAAGATTTCCAAAAGGCGTGGCCGGGTATCGAACATCATCGTCATAAAGAATCCGTTTCAGGGGAATACCGTGCCATAACTGGATTTTCCTGCTGCCTGACACGAAGAACGGGCTCAAATCGTCTGGACCGCAGGTATAAAACGCGCACCCCGCCCGCATGCAAACCCAATATCCCCGCCAGGAAGGCAGTAAATATACCTCATCACCTTTTTCCCGCAGGTCCGCATAAACCTTCGGGCTTCGGGTAACCCACACGGGCCTCAACCCGGAATCGTTCTTGCAATACTCGTACAGGATACGGGTGTTATCACTGTAGCGCATGCCAAACCATGACCCAAACACCCACAGGTTCTTCTGCTTGGGCATGAAGTAGCTCAGCAGATTAACCGGCAAGCCAATGATCACATCAAACAGCAGCCACCAGACAGTAACCCGTCCCTTCATTACATCCTCCGACCGAATTACTTGCCATTCGGCATGCCAGTGCTTGAAAAATGCCGCAAGAAATA
>DASUIM010000355.1:0-1750 GCA_036279775.1 Fluviicoccus sp.
GGTCGCGGGCCAGACGGTCGAGGGATTCCTGAATCGTCGCGTTCATCAGACGGCCTTGGCCTGGGCAGCGGCGTTACCGGTGTAGGTGGCCGGGGTCATGGCGCGCAGGGAAGCCCGGGCGGACTCCGGCAGCACGGCCATCTCCGCGCTGTCAAGGAAGGCCTGGATGTCAGCGGCGGTAATCACCTTGCCGCGTGTGAAGGCCTTCAGTTTTTCATACGGTTCGGCAATGCCGTAGCGGCGCATCACGGTCTGGATCGGCTCGGCCAGCACTTCCCAGGCGTTGTTCAGGTCGTCGCCCAGACGCGCTTCATTGACTTCCAGCTTGCCGATGCCCTTCAGTGCGGCTTCATAGGCAATCAGGCTGTGCGCCAGACCCACACCCAGGTTGCGCAGCACGGTGGAGTCGGTCAGGTCACGCTGCCAGCGCGAGATCGGCAGCTTTTCGCCCAGATGCGCGAGGATGGCATTGGCCAGACCCAAGTTGCCTTCGGAGTTCTCGAAGTCGATCGGATTGACCTTGTGCGGCATGGTCGAGGAGCCCACTTCGCCTTCCTTCAGGCGCTGCTTGAAGAAGCCCAGCGAGATATAGCCCCACACATCGCGATCAAAGTCGATCAGGATGGTGTTGAAGCGGCGGATGGCATCGAACAGCTCGGCGATGTAATCGTGCGGTTCAATCTGCGTGGTGTACGGGTTGAAATCCAGCCCCAGTGATTCGACAAAAGCCTTGGCGTTGGCCGCCCAGTCAATGTCCGGATAGGCGGAGAGGTGCGCGTTGTAGTTGCCGACCGCGCCGTTGATCTTGCCCAGGATTTCCACGCCGCGCAGTTGCTTCACCTGACGGCCCAGACGGTAGGCGACATTGGCCATTTCCTTGCCCAGTGTGGTGGGGGAAGCGGTCTGGCCGTGGGTGCGGGACAGCATCGGCAGGTCGGCGTATTTGTGCGCCAGGCCGCGAATGGCTTCGTGCAGCGCCGTCATCTGTTCCAGTACAGTATCGCGCCCGGCCTTCAGCATCAGGCCGTGGCTCAGATTGTTGATGTCTTCGGAAGTGCAGGCGAAGTGGATGAACTCGGTCACCGCCGCCAGCTCCGGAATCCCGGCCACCTTGTCCTTGAGGAAATATTCCACGGCCTTGACGTCGTGGTTGGTGACGCGCTCCTTGGTCTTGATCCATTCGGCGTCGGCTTCGGAGAAGTTGGCGACCAGGGTATCGAGGAATGCATTGGCTTCGGCAGAGAAGGCCGGCACTTCCGCCACGCCGGGATGACGGCTGAGTTGCTGCAGCCAGCGCACTTCCACGGTGACGCGGGCGCGGATCAGGCCAAATTCACTGAACCAGGGGCGCAGGCTGTCGGCCTTGCCGGCATAGCGGCCGTCAACGGGAGAAAGGGCGGTGAGGGTGCTCAGCATGAGACGGCTCCGGGTGAATGGCGAAAAACGCGAATGATAATGGAAGTGGGGAAGGGCTGCATCACCCGTTTATCTGCGGCTGTCGAGGATGATCTGGCGCAGTTCCTTGAGAATGCGGCCGCGGGTAAAAAGGAGATGCCAGCGGCGGCCGCCGAGACGATGCCACAGCGCTGCAGACTGGACACCGGCCAGTAACACCGCCCGGATCTGCTCGGGCACACCCGAAGTGCGCAGGCGCTGCTCACTGCCGCGAATCTGGATGCGCTGCGGGAAAGTACCCAGCGTATCTATATATATGCCGGCCAGCTTGTGGGTCATGCCGGTGCCGGTCATT
>DASUIM010000356.1:0-1668 GCA_036279775.1 Fluviicoccus sp.
AACGGCTGCCAGCCGACGGATGTCACCGCACATGTTCAGCAATATTCGTGTCGTCATGGTCAACACCAGCCTGCCCGCCAACATCGGCGCGGCGGCGCGCGCCCTGAAAACCATGGGCCTGGGCAACCTGGTGCTGGTCGATCCGCAAGTGTTTCCCAGCGCCGACGCCACCGCGCTCGCCTCCGGCGCGTCGGATATCCTGCATCACGCCCGGGTAGTGCCGACGCTGCAGGATGCCATTGCCGACTGCAAGCTGGTGATCGGCGCCAGCGCCCGCAGCCGCACCATTCCCTGGTCCATGCTCGATTCTCGTCAGGCGGGGGAGCTGGTTCGTACCGAATCGGAACGTCATCCGGTGGCGCTGGTGTTCGGTCGGGAAGACCGGGGTCTCACCAATGAAGAATTGCAACAGTGCCACTATCATGTGTATATCCCCAGCGACAGCGAGTACGGGGTGCTGAACGTGGCGGCGGCCATCCAGGTGATCTGTTACGAAGTGCGCATGGCGCACCTGATTGCCGAAAACCGCCCGACCACCGACATCGTACAACCGGCGTCGATGCCGCTGCCGCATGCGCCCTGGGACGAAGAGCTGGTTAATGCCGAGGACATGGAAGGCTTCTACCAGCACTTCGAGGCGGCGATGGTCGAGTCCGGTTTCCTCGACCCCGACAACCCCCGGCAGATGCCTGTGCGGGTGCGGCGCATGTTCAACCGCATGCGGCTGGACCGGCTGGAATATAACTTGTGGCGTGGTATCTTCAGGCAAATGCAGGCCATGGCGGCGGAAATCGCCCGAGCGAGCAAGAAATGAACATCAACGAATTTCTGGAGCAGTTGCGTGAGGACGTGGATTCGGTCTTTGACCGCGATCCGGCGGCGCGCAACACGCTGGAAGTGCTCCTGAACTATCCCGGCATCCATGCGTTGCTGCTGCACCGCGTGGCGCACGGGCTGTGGAAGCGCGAGTACAAGGGCGGGGCGCGGCTGGTGTCCACCTTCAGCCGCTTCCTGACCGGCATTGAAATCCATCCCGGCGCCAAGATCGGCCGTCGCTTCTTCATCGACCACGGCATGGGCGTGGTGATCGGGGAAACAGCCGAGATTGGCGATGATGTCACGCTTTATCACGGTGTCACGCTGGGCGGCACCAGCTGGAACAAGGGCAAGCGCCACCCGACGCTGGAAGACGGCGTGGTGGTGGGCGCGGGCGCGAAGGTGCTGGGTCCGTTTACCGTCGGCAGGGGGGCGAAGATCGGCTCCAACGCCGTGGTGACGAAGCCGATTCCCGCCGAAGCCACGGCGGTCGGTAACCCGGCGCGCATCATCATCAAGCAACCGCTGGTGCTGGGCGAGGAAGAAGAGGCCCGTCGCCATTTCGCCGCCAAGATCGGCTTCCAGGCCTATGCTGCCACGCCGGACCTGCCCGATCCCGTGGTGGAGGCATTGCGCGTGCTGCTGGACCACATGCAGGCCACTGACAAGCGCCTCGACCTGATGTGCTCGGCGCTGAAGCGCGTCAATGGTGATTTCTGCGACCAGAAGCCGGAAAAGCTGGATACCGAACAGCTGATGCAGAAAACCGAACACTACTGAGCCGTTGTTCCTTCAGAGGGCTTGCCCGCAAGCCCTCAGCCTTCCCGCCGCCCCTGCCGGTATTGCCCCGGC
>DASUIM010000357.1:0-1234 GCA_036279775.1 Fluviicoccus sp.
GGTTTCGGCGTCGGTTTCGCTGACCATGGCGTTGAGGACGCGTTTGGCGGCGACGACGGCGTCCGGGGAGCGGCTGCAGATTTCGGCGGCGAGGTCGAGGGCTTTGCCCATGGGGTCGTCGCTGACGTGGCTGATCAGGCCGATGTGCTTGGCGTCGATGCCGTTGATGATGCGGGCGGTCATGGTCAGTTCCTTGGCCATGTCCAGGCCGATCAGGCCGCGCAGGGTGACGCTGGCGGCCATGTCGGGCACCAGGCCCCAGCGGGCTTCCATGATGGCCAGTTGCGAATCCGGGGTGGCGATGCGGAAATCGGCGCCCAGCGCCAGTTGCATGCCCGCGCCGAAGCAGTGACCGTGGATGACGGCGATGACCGGCACCGGCAGGTCGCGCCAGACCAGGAAGACGCGCTGGAACAGGTTGGGGCCGGGGCGGCTCAGTTCCCACATCGCGGTCAGGGAATTCTTGGGGCTTTGCAGGTCGTTCAGGTCGATACCGGCGCTGAAGCTGGTGCCTTCACCGGTCAGCAGTACGGCGCGGACGTCGCGCTGTTCTTTCAGTTCCTCGCCCACGCGCAGCAGTTCGCGCAGCAGGGCGAAGCTCATGGCGTTGCGTTTGTCGGGGCGGTTGAGGCGGACTTCCACCACGTGGCCGGGGTGGGTGATGATCTGGACGAGGTCGGTCATGGCTGTCTCGCGGGGGTGAACGGGGATGAGGGCAGATTGCACCGATTCGCGCGGGCTGACAATGCGCCTGACCGGGCGGTCACGGTCACGGCGGTCAATGCGCCATGAAAAACGGACGCCGCAGCGTCCGTTTTTCATGGTCGACAGCGGTTAGCCGCCAATCTTCTTGTACTTGATCCGGTGCGGCCCCGCATCCTTGCCCAGCTTGGAACGACGCCAGGCTTCGAACTCGGTGTAGTTGCCGTCGAACCATTCCACTTCATCGCCTTCAAAGGCCAGGATGTGGGTGGCGATGCGGTCGAGGAACCAGCGGTCGTGGGACACGCACATGACCACGCCGGGGAAGGTGAGGATGGCGTCTTCCAGCGCACGCAGGGTTTCCACGTCCAGGTCGTTGGACGGTTCGTCGAGCAGGATGACGTTGGCCCCGGCCTGCAGGATCTTCGCCAGTTGCAGACGGTTGCGTTCACCGCCGGACAGTTCGCCGACGCGCTTCTGCTGGTCGCCGCCCTTGAAGTTGAAACGGCCGATGTAGGCGCGCGACGGCATT
>DASUIM010000358.1:0-4333 GCA_036279775.1 Fluviicoccus sp.
AGCAGCGCCATCCCCTCCGCCTGCCGCGCCTTCCTGCTGGAACGGGACATGGCCTGCATCATCGCGCTGGTGGAAGACCTGTTCGGCGTACGCATGCCTTTGCAGGCGGCCTGGTTCACCGGCACCGCGCCCCGCGACCTCACGCCGTTCATCAAGACCTTCGGCGTGACGCCGCTGTACGAGCAGCCGGAGAATGCGGTGGTGTTCGGGCCGTCCTTCCTCGACCTGTCGATTCCGCAGGCCAATACCCTCACCGCCAGCATCTGCGAAACGCAGTGCCGGGAACTGCTGGAACGGCGCAAGGCGCGCTCCGGTCAGGCGGGACGGGTGCGGGAAGAGTTGTTGCGGCAACCACGGCTGATGCCGGACATGGAAACGGTGGCGGCGCGGCTGTGCATGAGTTCGCGCACCTTGCGGCGCCATCTGGATGAGGAAGGGGTATCCTTCCGGCAGCTGGTGGATGAAATCCGCATGGCGTTGGCCGAGGAAATGCTGGCCATACCCGGCATGACCATGGAAGATATTTCCGCCCGCCTGGGTTACTCGGAAGTGTCGAATTTCCTGCACGCCTTCAAGCGCTGCAAGGGGGTCACGCCCAGCCAGTACCGGAAAAGCCGTACCTAACCACCCCAGCTGCGCACACGCCCGGTATCGACATGCACGAAATCGGAGCCGGGATAATAGCCGACGCCGCCCGCATGCAAATCCAGTGCGCTCTGATGCAAATTCGCCAGCCGCACGCCGGGAACACGGATGTCCATCGCCTTGCCGTCCAGATGCATGCTGTGCCTCGCGACGCCGTTGGAGTTGGCGCGCAGCATGTCATTGGTCTGTGGCGAGCGATAAGCGGAAATGATGTGGAAATCGCAGGGGCGGTCAAGGCGCGCCTGCAAGGTGGCCAGCAGGTCCAGCAGGTTGCGGTCCATGGCCATGACTTCGCCGTTGCGGAAATCACGCATCAGGAAATTGAATTCATTCAACGCATCGGGCAGGTAATTCCCCTCCGCCCAGTACACGCGGCTGAGCCGTTCCCCGGTATGGGTATGGACGAAGGACAAACGCCGCTCCCCCTGATCGGCCAGCAGGCTGGCTCCGGCCCAGCGCGGCAGCAACAACCCGCCCAGCGCCGCGGCGGACAGTCCGCGCAGACATTCCCGTCGGGTGATCGCGGCATTCAGCTTCATCATAGGCAACCTCGTGCAAAAAACGGCAAAAACTACGGCGCGGCCGGTTGGAGGGTGATCTCCACCGGTTCGCCCGCAGCGGCTTTCAAGGCGGCTTCAGCCAGCGTCCAGTCAATGCGTCCGGACACCTGCTGCGCGTCGGCCAGCTGGCGCAGTTCCGCCGGGCCGTTCACCTTGCGCTTGTAAATATCGGGGTGTACTTCGATATATATAGGGCCGTCTGGTCGAATTTCAAGCAGAATCGGCCAGTAACTGTTAAGACCTGTTAATCCCTTCTCCACGCGCGGATAGAGATCGGCGATGTCATCGTTGTGCATGCGCATGCAGCCGTGCGAGCGGAAGCGGTACAGGCTGGATGGCGCGATGGTGCCGTGGATGCCGTATCCGCCGATGCTCAGCCCCAGCCAGTGCTTGCCCAACGGATTGTCCGGCCCCGGCGGCACATGGGTCTTCACCGGCTTGCCCTCGCGCGCCATTTCCGCCTGGATGGACTTCGGCACGTTCCAGGTCTTGTTTTCCTGCTTGTTGGCGACTTTCCACGGCCCCACCGGCGACGGCCAGCTCGGCTTGCCCAGACCCAATGCGTAGACCTTCAGCTCCCCCTGCCCGCGCCAGTACAACAACCGTTGCGGCACATTGATGGTGATGCCGTTTTCCGGCAGGCCGTCGGGGATCAGGTGCGAGTAGTGAACGGTGAGGGTGTCGCCGATCTTCAGTTTCTTCTTGGGGTCGAGGCCGTTATGGCGGATCAGCGCCTCCGGTGTCAGGCCGCGCCGTCCGGCAATGGCGCTGAGATTGTCACCCTTGGCGATGACGACCTGCTCCTCCCCTTCCCAACGGGCGGAGGCAAGGCGGGCAAACGGTTCCGAAGCGAGGGCGACGGCGGGCAGCAACAGCAGGAAAACGGTAAGGAAACGCATATAGGCACAGGCGGTCAGGGGATATTCCCAGCATGACATGCAGCCACACGCAACTCAAGGCCGCGCGGTTGCCTTAACCCTCGCCAAAGCCGCTCTGTCTGGAACACATTGTCGACAAGCGGCAATCATGGAATGCTTGATGCCTACGGACATTCCCAAGGAATTCGATCATGCAGAAAGAAACCCTGTTGCTGGTCATCGGTATCATCGGTGCAACCGGCTGGATCTATCGTGAGCCCTTGATGAACCGCGTCAATCCGCCACCGCCGCCACCGCTGAATACCGCCGATCTGGCCCCGCCCGACAGCACTTACCGTCAGAGCGCGAATGCCGACCATCATTCGGCGGGCATTTACAGCTGGAAGGACAAGGATGGCACGGTTCACTTCGGGAATCGTGATCAGGCCAAGGACGCCCAGGCGGTGAGCCTGGGCAAGGGAAATACCGTGTCCTTGAAAGACGACAGCCCGGAGCAGGACGCGCCGCCAGCCGGCAAGACCGGGGCGGCCACCGGCGGTAAATATGTGCCTCCCACCAAACGTGTCCAGGAAACCCTGCATGGCGTCGGCCAGAAGCAGCAGGCCGAACTCGATGCAGCAGGCTATATTCCCAATTGACCGATGACAAGGCGTCAACGACGCCTTACAGGCCCGCCGCCAGCTCAGCGCCTTCCCGGATGGCGCGCTTGGCGTCCAGCTCGCTGGCCAGCGCCGCGCCGCCGATCAGGTGGAACTTCGCCTTGGTCGACGCCCCTTCCGGCGGCATGATGTCCTTCAGGCTTTCCTGACCGGCGCAGATCACCACGTTGTCCACCGGCAGCAATTGTTCCTTGCCGTCGATCGCGATCAGCAGGCCGTCATCGCTAATGGCCTTGTACTCCACGCCCGACATCATCTGCACACCGTTTTTCTGCATCACGGCGCGATGCACCCAGCCGGAGGTCTTGCCCAACCCGGCGCCGACCTTGGTGGTCTTGCGCTGCAACAGCCAGATCTGGCGCAACGGCTCGCCCTGATGCGGCTCGACCAGCCCGCCGACGGTCTTGTTGGACGTGTCGACTCCCCACTCCTCATGCCACTGCTTGACGGAAACCGGCAGCGGCACCGCCGGATCGTGCAGCAGGAATTCGCTGAGATCGAAGCCGATGCCGCCCGCGCCGATCACCGCCACCTTCTTGCCGACCGGCTTCTTGTCCCGCAGCACGTCGAGGTAGGACAGCACCTTGGGATGATTGACGCCCTCGATCTTCGGCAGGCGCGGCGCAATGCCGGTGGCGACAATGATGTCGTCAAAGCCTTCGGCTTCCAGCTCGGCGCGGGTCACGCGCGTATTCAGCTTCAGGGTGACGCCGGTCAGCTCAACGCGGCGGCCGAAGTAGCGGATCGTTTCGTGGAACTCTTCCTTGCCCGGCACCTGCTTGGCAATGTTGAACTGACCGCCGATCTGGCCCGAAGCCTCGAACAGCGTCACCTGATGGCCACGCTCGGCGGCGACCGTGGCTGCCGACAGCCCGGCCGGACCGGCGCCGACCACGGCAACCTTGCGCGGCTTCGCGGTCTTCAGATAGACCAGTTCGGTTTCGTGGCAGGCACGCGGGTTGACCAGACAACTGGCGCGCTTGTTCTGGAAGGTGTGGTCGAGGCAGGCCTGGTTGCAGGCGATGCAGGTATTGATTTCATCGGCGCGGCCGCCGGCGGCCTTGTTCACCCAGTCGGCATCGGCCAGGAACGGGCGCGCCATCTGGATCAGGTCGGCCTTGCCCTCGGCGAGGATGGCTTCGGCGGTATCAGGCATGTTGATGCGGTTGGAGGCGATGACCGGGATGGACACTTCCTTGCGGATGTCGGCGGTGACATCCGCAAACGCCGCGCGCGGCACCGAGGTGACGATGGTCGGCACCCGGGCCTCGTGCCAGCCGATGCCGGTATTCAGCAGGTTGATCCCGGCGGCTTCCAGCGCCTTGGCGACGGTAATCACTTCCTCGCGGGTGTTGCCGCCCTCCACCAGGTCCAGCAGCGACAGACGGAAGGCCAGGATGAAGTCGTTGCCTACTACCTTGCGGATGCGCTTGACGATTTCCACCGCCAGCTTCATGCGGCCGTGGATGTCGCCGCCCCATTCGTCGTCGCGCTGGTTGACGCGCGCACACAGGAACTGGTTGAGCAGGTAGCCCTCGCTGCCCATGATCTCGATGCCGTCATAGCCCGCCAGCTTGGCCAGACGCGCGCA
>DASUIM010000359.1:0-3101 GCA_036279775.1 Fluviicoccus sp.
TCCTCATACCAGAACCGCACCGTGCAGCGACAACACTACGCCGATCACCACCGCATATCCCGCCAGCAGGGTCAGCGCCACCGACTTCTCATTCTTTTCCCGGCCTTGGGTCGAGGGAGCCTTGGTAAACGCCAGCAATTGCTTGATGCCCATGCCCCAGAACACAATCAATACCACGCCGGACCAGATCGGAAACTGCGCGGGCGACAGCAGGTTGATTAACCAGATCTGGTTGGCGACCATCGCCGTGACCAGCGCCATCACCACCATGGCCGAACCCTGGGTGCCGAAAATACGCGAATAGGATTCGATCGTGTCGCGTTCTTCCTCCGGCCCCTTGGTTTTGCGGGTAATCTCGAAGCAGAACCCGCTGATGAAGGCCAGCAGCATCAGCGCCTCCAGTTCCGGCGTCAGCGCCACCCCCGGCACGGCCATGTTGGCCAGCCACCACACAATCAGCGGCATCACCAGCATGTGCGACACGGCGTACCAGGTCAGGTGCTTGTTCAGCCATTCCTCGATAAAGAACTCCTTGCCCATCAGGCAGGTCCAGGCGAACATCGCCGACCACGCGATCATGGTCGGGCCGAAGCCGCCGTCCCGCGCCAGCGAGAAACCCAGTTGCAGCACCAGCGTCACGCCGCCAACAATCTTCAGATGGTCCAGCGTGATCAGGCCGCTTTGCAGCACGCGGGTCGGGTGATTCTTGCAATCCAGCTCGTAATCCTTGTGCTCATCGAAGACGCGCAGCAGCAGGAAGAAGGACCAGGTCACCAGACAAGCCATTACATCCAGCCCGCCCAGCGCGATTTCGCCCGCGGCGGCAGTGCGCGCCACCACGGCGGCGGTGATGTAGAGAATGAAGAACAGCAGCGCGTTCGGCAGGGCGAAGCGCTGGTGCACCCAGGCCATGAAGCGGGATGGCCAGGGGGAGTTGATAGTAAGATCAGTCATTTGCAGGCAATCTCAAAAGTAAATTGTTAAAAATGCTTATACCCCGCAGGGTGGGCAAGGCCCCACCCTACGCGGCCTTCACCTTCCGCTTGTCCAGCACCAGAAACAGGCTCGGCAGCATGAACACATCAATCAGCAGCGCGATGCCGATCGTTGTCACCGTCACCGTGGCGGTATTCACCGTCAGCTGGATGGCGGAGTTGGCCAGCCAGGCGTAGCCCGTTCCCAGCACCGCCGTGGTCGACAGCAGGGCAAACCCGACATGGCTGAAGGCGTAGCGCACGGCGTCTTCCGGACTCTTGCCTTCCACCTGCCGCGCCCGTTCGTATTTGGAAATGAAATGGATGGTGTCATCGACCACCACACTGAAGGCGATGCCCAATACGACGGTCAGCCCGACATCGATGTTGCCGTTGATCATCGCCCACGCCCCGAAGGCGACCCCGATCGGCACCAGGTTGCCGAGGAAACTGGCCAGTCCCAGCCGGAAGGCGCGGAACACCAGCACCACGAACAGCGACTCCGCCACCAGCGAGCCCAGCATGCCGCCGAACATGCCGTTGATGGAACGCTCGGAGATATGGGCGAACATCAGGTTCAGCGAACTGCCCTGCACATGCATGGCCTGCGGGGCGTTGGACTTCAACCAGCCCTGTGCGGCGGCATCCAGGGCAATGATGCGCTGGCCGCTGGAGGTGCCGACCGCTACCCGCACCCGGCTTTCCGAACGGTCGAAGCGGATCAGGTAGTTGAGGTCCATGCCGTAGGGCATCGACAGTTCGTATTGCAGCAGGTACTGCGCGATTTCCTCTCGGGAATCGGGAATGCGGTAGTACGCCGGATCATTGCCGTGCATCACCTGGTTGATGCGCTTGATGATGTCCACCAGCGAGTTCACCTGCGTCACGTCCGGCTGGGTCTTCAACCATTGGCCGAAGGCATCCAGCTGCTTCAGGTAGGCCGGGTCAACAATGTTGTCCGCGCCCCCGGCGGGCAGGGAGTAGTTCACTTCGGCAATGCCGGTCAGGTTGGCGTTGACGAACTCCACATCCTGACGGAACTTGGCTTCCGGCGTGTAGTACTTGACGATGTCATCGTTGATGCGGTTTTGCGGGATGAAGCTGACAAAAACCGCCGCCACCACAAAGCAGGCCGCCAGGATCGGCTTGTGACGGGCAATGATGAAATCGGCGAAGCGGGCCACGGCGGGAGAATCCTCGCGCATCAGCGGCGAAATCTTGCGCGGCGGTTCGCCGGGCAGCAGCACCAGCAGCGGCGCGGTGAAGAAGAAGGTCAACAGCAGTGCGAAGACTACCCCGGCCGCGACAATCAGGCCCATCACCTGGAACGGCGGCGAATCGTTGAACAGCAGCGTCAGGAAGCCGACGGCGGTCATGGCGCTGGTCACGGTCATCGGCCCCATGTTCACGCTCAGGCTTTCGGCCATGGCGTCGCGCTTGTTCTGGCCGCTGTTCACCGCCTGTATCCAGTTCACCACTACATGGATACCGTCAGCGAAGGCCATCGACAGGATCATCACCGGCGCGACGATCACGCCGTCATTGACCACGAACTTGAACAGTCCGACAAAGCCCGCCCCGCCGAACACCGCCAGCAGGCAGGCCGCCAATGTGACCAGCATTGCCTTCAGGCTGCGGAACAGCACGGTCAGCATGATCATCATCGTCAGCAGGAACCACGGCCAGACGCGCACGCCGTCCGCCTGCGATTCTTCCGGGTAGGCCTTATTGGCGATCGGCTGCCCGGCCAGATGCACTTGCAGACCCGGATGGGCCTTCACCAGATCGGCGGTCATGGCGCGCACATGGTCCACCACCGCCGGGATTTCCTTTAGCGGCTCCTTGCCCGGCATGTTCAGGGTGATGCGCACCCCGGCGACACTGCCCTGGGGATTGACCAGCGAATCGACCAGAAAGGGTTCGCTGACGGCAGTCTGTTTTATTGACGCCAGCGCGTTGGCGTCCAGCGCTTGCGGATCAAGGACTAGGTCCTCGGTGGCAATGTTGTCGCCATCCACCTTCACATGCTGGAAGTTGGTCAGTGACTCGACGCGCTGCGAATAGGGCACCTGCCAGCCGGCCTTGGTCAGGTCTTGCAGGATGCCCAGGAACTCAGGCGTAAACACC
>DASUIM010000360.1:0-11482 GCA_036279775.1 Fluviicoccus sp.
CAGACTTCCACACAATCGGTGTGCTTGCAGCGGATGCAATCTTCAAGAACGACGAAGGTCATGACGACTCCTGCGGCGGCGCCGGGTGTAGCGGCCTGGGCCGTACACCCCACGGGGTATATCTTAGCATGCAAGACCACACTAGTAACATGGGTAATGCTGCTTCCGGGGTACGGAATCATATTAAGTTCCTTTTTGGAACTATTTCAACGGGGGGAAGGAAAGTTGGCCTGAGCGGAATGGTTTGGGAAAAAGCGACAGCCCGTGTCGCTGGCTAGCGCCTGTAAGCCTCCAACTGCCAATGAATCCCCCTACCATAAGCCACATACCGATCCAGTCATCAAGCCCGCCCCATCTTGCGGCTTACCCATTATCGATATACGATAAGCCAAAGGAAGGACCATGATCAAAAGCTTCAAGTGCCCGGACACGCAACGACTGTTTGAAACCGGCGTCACGCATCGCTGGACAACTTGCCAGAACGTCGCGGAACGCAAGCTGGCCATGCTGGACGCCGCCCAAACCCTGAGTTTCCTGCGTTCACCGCCCGGCAACCGGCTGGAAGCGCTGAAAGGGGATCGCGCCGGACAGCACAGCATCCGCATCAACGATCAATGGCGCCTGTGCTTCATCTGGACAGCGGATGGCCCGGAGAATGTCGAGATCGTGGATTACCACTAACCGCGAGAACTGGAGAGAAGGTCATGTATAACAACAGCATGCGCCCCGTTCATCCCGGCGAAGTACTCCGCGAAGAGTACATGAAGCCCCTGAACCTGAGCGCCAACGCCCTGGCCAACGCCCTGGGCGTCACGGCAGCCCGCATCAACGAAATCGTCCGCGAACGTCGGGGCATCACCGGCGACACTGCCCTGCGTCTGGCGCGTTACTTCGGCACGGATGCCATCAGCTGGCTGAACCTGCAAAGTGCTTACGAGTTGCGGGTGGCGGAAGTGGAAGCCGGAGACAGGATTGCCGTGCAGGTGAAGCCAAGGGAGGCAGCGGCAGCTTGAGGAGTGCTTCTTAGCAGGACTTGGTGAATACGGGTATTTTGGCCATGGAAAATTCTTTGGAAGCAAATGTACAGGCAAAGGCATTCTTTATTGCTGCCTATTTCAAGGATTTGCAAGATCGCGTTCTGTTTCTTCAAGAACTGTACGCGATGGGCCGCAGAGAAGAAGCCCTTTTGCTATGTTGTTGTTACATTGAAGCGCTTGGAAGCAGGCTGTCAGCTGACCCTAAGGCCAAGGCCAAAAACTATTGCGACATTCTCATGTCACATGGCGGCAACGACCTGTGGCATCTTATTTATCCGAGCCAAATCAAATCGGTACTCTCTGGCATGCCTCTTTTCAAGGATGTGCTCCCTGCGCTTTCGCAGCATATAAACATGATTGGAATGGAGCTAATTTGCCCACAGGATCTGATCTCATTACTAATTAACATTCTGAATCATGATCAGTTGAAATGGCTTAGGGCAAATACGTTCAAAGGTTCTATGGCGTACTTCAGCTATCAACAGATTCGAAGTGAACTCGTGCACGACATCTCGACAGCACATAGCCTCTCTTTCGGCTCGCCCCAGTACCATGGAAATCCGATTCCGAGCATAGATTTTCCCCTCCTCTATTCCTCACTCCGAAAAATAGTCACCTCGCTTGAGTCAATTTCAAAGTCATCTGGAAAATGGTGGTGGGAAGAATAAGGCCAAAGAACAGCTGACCGCCGTCCGCAGCCAACTGTCCGAGCCCCCACGCTCACCAACGAAGTCCCGGAATCGCACCGGTCGTGCAGCGACCTCCCGGCCAGCGAGTTTTGGCGAAGGACACGGCTTTTGCCTACTTTTGGCCAAGACCAAAAGTAGGGCCCGCGGCAGGCGGATGCCCTGCGCCGCCGCGAAGAACCCGGCCTCAGCGCCCCATTAGCCCCGGAACCTCGCCTCAATCGCATCCGACCAGCGCATGTCATGCCCCCGTGCAAGGCGCGCCACCGGCCGGGTCAGCACCGCCAGTAGCCCGGTCGCATATTCCACATGCCGCAGACGGGTCGTATTGGCATCGATTGCCGTCAGCTCCAGCGAATGGCGGATCACCGACCCCAGCGCCCCGCCGCCCCACTCCAGATAATTCGGCTCGTTCCGGTACACCGTGCAGGGCAAGGGCAAGGCCCGAATCACCGGTGCATCCAGCACCATCAGGAATGCATCACCGGGAGCGGCAACCCCCTTCCCACGCCGCACAATCGCCCGCAGGCCGGGAGTCCATTCCGGCCAGCGGTCAAGATCGGACAGCAAGGCATACAGGGTATCGAGGTCCGTGCGGATGTCGCTGGTGCGGTCGATCCAGGTATCGCGGGGCGGCAGGGTAAAGGGCATGGCAAAGGTCCGGGCAACAGGGTTAAGGATTCCTCAAGTCTGGCACAGGGACAAAGCCGGGCAAAGCATCCGTTCCCGGCAGCACCGCTTCCACTTCACGCAGCGTCTGCCGGGTCAGGTCGGTGTCCTGCAGGGCCACCGCACGCTGCGCCAGCGGCAGCGCTTCCGCCGCCCGCCCCTGCTGCCGCAGGAAGTCCGCAAAATTGTTGAAACCGGGGGCAAAGTCAGGGAAAGCGGCCGCCAGTTGCCGGAAGGAGGACTCCGCCTCTTCCCGATGATCCAGCCGAACGGACGCATTCGCCAAGCCCAGCCAGGCCAGCGCGTTCTTCGGCCACAGCGCTGCCGCCCGCCGGTAACCCGGCAGTGCAGCGGCGGCTTCGCCGTATTTCTCCAGCGCCGCCAGTTGCGGCAACACCCGCCCGGCCTCGGCCCAGTCCGGCAGTGCGCCCGGGTCCAGCACCAGCAGCGCCCAGTAGCCGCTGCGCGCCCAGGTCCGTTCAAAGGCGGAAAAGCCGATCCGCAAGTCCCGGGTGCGGCCGGAATGCATCCGGAATTCCCGCCGTGACATATCCACTCCGGTGACCACGGCGAAATGCCAGAGCGGGTAGACCGCCAGGCCGTTGTTCTGCAACACCAGCACCGGCAGACCGTGATTGACGGCGTCGATCACGGCCTCCAGACGGCCGGGCAGCACATAGGGCAGCCGCTGGTGACGGCGGGTGGCGGCCACCAGCTCCACGGCCAGGCTGCCCTGCCGACCGGGGGTATAGACCTGGGGCAGCAGCATTTCCGGCGTCACCGCCGCGCCGCTCGCCTGCAGCATCGACGCCAGTGCCGCCGGGCCGCACTGATGGATTTCCTGGGCAAAAAAAGGCACGGCCAGTTGCCGTGCGGGGGAAATGGTTGCTTCCGAGGACAGCCACTGGCGGGTCTGCGGCGCGGTGCAGCCGGTCAGCAGAACCGCCAGCAGCACCCCGGACATCCTGGATGCGGACATGGGAATCTCCGGCGGGCGGGCAGGCGCCCGACCGCCGTGACGGGTTAGCGGGAACGGGTGAACGGGAACACCTTGGTGAGGCCGAGGAGATCCGTGACCAGCAGCACCAGAAAGACGAACAGCACCGCACCCAGGATATCGCCGCCGGCCTGCGCCTGCGGCAGCCTGGCGTGCAGGCCGGCGACTTCCTCATTGGACAGGGCGGCCACCCGCGCCGCCGCCTGATCCGGGTTGACGCCCAGCCGCGACAGCTGTTGCCGCACATCGGCGCGCGCCAGGAAGCCGGTCACGTCCTGGCGTTGCTGCACTGACGCTGCCGCCTGAGCGGCACCGCCAATGACGGTTTCGGTATCCAGGACGGCGGCCTGCAACGGCAGGCTGACGGTCAGCATGCCGACCAGCGCCAGGGCGGTGCCGGAATTACGGATAAATGATTTCATGAAATTTTCCACCTGTTATGCAGAAAGCAAGGGTGGCGGCAGCCCGGATGCAGGACGCCGCCGCTGGGTATCAATCGGGGCCGGACTTCAGGCCCTTGGCTTCGACACGGATTACGCCGCGCAGGTTTTGCGCCAGCTCAATGGCCAGCAATCGCTCGGCATTGCCGGTCACCTGGCCGCTGAGCGTAACCACGCCCTGGCTGGTGCTGACCTTGATGCCCGAACCGTCGACGTGGCTGGAGTAGAGATAGGTCGACTTGACCTTGGTAGTGATCCAGGTGTCTGAAATACCCCGACCGGCTTCGGCGGTGCTGCTTTTGGATTTTTCCGCCGTCGGTGCGGGCAGCGCCTGCACCGTCAGACGGTTATCAACCCCGACGACTCCGCGCGTGTTCAGCGCCAGACGTCCCGCCAGGTCTCGCGCGGCGGCCGAGGCGGCTGTTCCTTGCAGGGATACCCGACCGCCGCGGGTTTCAACCGTGGTGGCCAGACCGTCGGCATGCTTGCTCCAGATCAGCTTGGACTTCACGGCAGCGGTGATCGAGGCATCGTCAACCACATCGGCAAAGTCACGTTCGCTTGCCGGCCGGGTCGGTGCATAGTCCGCATCGACCACAATCTGGTTGTCCACCTCCTTGATGCCGCTGACTCCCAGGGCGATCTGCTTCGCCAGTTCCTTGTTGATGTCGTCATCGACCTTGCCGCTCAGTGTGGCCTTGCCGCGCCGGACCACAACCTTCAGATCATTGGCGCGCAGGCTGGGACTGAGGGCGAACGTGGTCCAGATCTGGCTTTCCTGACGGGCATCCACTACTTCCAGGGCGGAGGAGGCCGCGGGAGCCGGTTCGGCGATGGCCGTGCAGCCGATGGCCGACATGGCCAGTATCAGACTCGTGGACATCAGGCGGCGGTGGCCGGGATTGGGTATTTTCATGGGTTCATGCTCTGTGTTCGGTGTCATGGCGCCTGACACAACGGTCAGGCGGTATATTTCAGGAAAAAGGTACGGACCTGCTTTCCGGCTTCCGCCGGGGAAATGGCATAACGTTTCTGGATCAGGTCTGCCAATCGCTCGGGACTGCCGTCCAGAGCCCGTAACTCCGCTTCCGTGAGCTTTCCCCACAGGATGGCGGCCGGTCCGATTTTCGACGCCCAGTCGCCCTTGATTTCGTCACCGCCCAGAGGGTGCATCATGCGACGTACTCCAGAAGAATGACGGAGTCGGGCTTGGCGACCGGCTGCTCATCAGGGGGATCGCCTGACGTCTGGGCAGAGGGGAAAAACGGCGTCTCCGCAGGGCTGTCAAGACAGGGTTCATCGGGTTCAGTGTCCTTGTTCACGGCGACCTCGGCTGGATGGATGGGAACCGCACGGATCAGGGGTATCGGAACCGTGGCATGACACCGACAGTAACGTCCTCAAAACCGGAAGTCGGTGCGCTGGCGCGCATAGAACGATGCCGAGGTACGGCTTCGCGCCGGAACGGATAAACACACAAAAGACCATTTGCGTTTGCTATCGCACAGACCGGATACGGCCCGGGGCCGAATATGCCTCATCACCGCCTGTTCCCTTGGCGAAATGTCACCGGATCAATAATGAGGTACACCATGAAATTCATTCAACGCAACATGCCGGCCATTATTTTCGGCGTACTTTCGTGTTTATCACAATCCGCGCTGGCCGCGTATCAATCCGGACCCTCTGAAAACTACAGTTATCTTGGCTATGGCATGGGTTATGGCCGCATGAACGGCCAGGACTATACCAATACGGCCGGTGACCTCAGTAAAAGCCGGGTGTCGTGGAAAGGGGTATTGGGCCTCAAGGTTAATGCCGCCCTGGCTGTGGAAGGCCAATATATCGACTTCGGGGCCGCTGACCGCCGCACCGACCGCATCAAGGCCAGCGGCTGGACCGGCGGCATCGTCATGGACCTGATGAAGGGATCGGCCATGACGCCCTACGGCAAGGTTGGCGCCCTGTTCTGGAAAACCGACAACCGCTTCAACAACATCAGCCGGAATGAAAAGGGGACGGACCTGACCCTGGGTCTGGGACTGCGCTTTCCGGTGACCGATCACATGGTGGTCCGGACCGAGTATGAGCGCTTCAACATGGACCATACCGACGTGGACAACTTTTCCGCCATTCTCCAGTACAACTTCTTCTGAACGAAGATCATGCCGCTAACCCACTGACGCAGGACAAGAATCATGACCACCAAAGAACTTTACACCCAGAAGCTGCAGGCGCAACTGGATGAATGGAAAGCGGATATCGCCAAACTGAAGGCCCGCGCCGAAGGCGAATCCGCCGATGCGCAATTGGCTCTCCACAAGCAGGTCGAATCGCTGGAGCGCGGCGTCGCCGAGGCGGAGAAGAAGCTGCGGGAGCTGGCCGCCGCCAGCGAGGAGGCCTGGGATACCGTCAGCAACAACATCGAAGCCGCGTGGCATTCGTTGAAAACCGCCGTTACCGACGCCTACGCCAAACTGAAATCCTGAACCGCACAGCGGCCCGAGGGCGCGATCATGCTCGAAACCCTTGCTGTTGTCCTGGTCGGCCTCTGGCTGCTGGGACTGATGTCCTCCTACACCATGGGAGGGTTCATCCACCTGCTGCTGGTTATCGCCATCGTGGTGATATTGCTGCGGCTCATACAGGGAAAACGTATCGGCTAGGCCGGGGATATCATGAATGCCGCCTTTGAATGGGCAATATTCATGATTATCCCCCGCCTCGGCGGATGACATTAACGCATGGATTATTTTCCTGATGCCAGGCGGATCATTATCGCCCGCCTTTTGCGATAAACATTTCTACCTCACTTAATCCTGATTCACCGCTCCTGTGTCGCGGACCCCATTGAATTGCCGTGATTTCAGGCCGGTTCCAGGATATTCACAGGATGTCGACGATGAAAATAACCACGAGCTGTACCGGAAACCTGATACGACTGCCCGTCCTGATGCTTGGGGTGCTGGCGGCGGGTTGCGGCGGACCGGACTCCATCCTCGGCGAAAGCGGTAATACCGCCGCCCTCGCCCCCGCTGTCACGGCAACCGCGCCGCTGGCGGCTGTGCCGCCGGTCGTCAATGTGGCGCTGAACAGCCGCTTGACCGCCACTTTCAGCAAGGACATGGATCCGCTGACCATCCGGACCCCGGCCCTGTCCGTGGACTGCCCGGCCGGGACGCCGGTGACAGGCGCGGTCAGCTATGTCGCCGCCAGCCGCACGGCAACCTTCACTCCGGCAGCGCCCCTGCCCGGCAATACCCCCTGCACCGCCACCATCGACAAGTCGGTCAGGGATACCGCCGGGCTGCCGCTGGCGGCCGCCTTTGTCTGGCGCTTTGTCACCGGCCCCGCACCGGATACCACGCCGCCCAGAGTAACCCTGAAGGCCCCGGCGCCGGCGGAAACCGGGGTTGCGGTCAACGCCCGGATCATCGCCACCTTCACCGAGGATATGGATCCGGCCACCATCAACGCCACGACGGTAATGGTGCAGGGACCCGGCGCTTCGCCGGTCAACGGGACTGTCAGTTATGCCGCCGGCGCCCGCACCGCCACCTTCACGCCCGCGAATCCGGCCACCCTCACGGCCGGATCGGTGTTCACCGCCACGGTCACCACCGGCGCCCGGGACCTGGCCGGCAATGCCCTGACCGCCAATGCCGGGTGGAGTTTCACCACCGGCGCGGCGCGGGACACGACCGCGCCAACCGTGATCAAGGTCAATCCGCTGGATCTGTCGACCGGCATCTGCCTGCAAAAGACCGTCAGCGCCACCTTCAGTGAAGGCATGGACCCGCTGACCCTGACCAATGCCGCTTTCACGCTGAAAACAACCGGCGGCGCCGGAGCGGGCGGCACCGTGACCTATGACGCCCGCAACCGGGTGGCGACACTGACTCCGGCGGCGGACCTGCTGGGCAATACCCGCTACACCGCCACCCTCTCCACCGATGTGCGGGACCTGGCCGGCAACCGTCTGGCGCTGAACAAGGCATGGTCGTTCACCACCGGGGCACAACCCTGCAACGGCAGCGTCAGCCTGGGCGCGGCCGCCCCGTTCGGGACCCTGGGCGGAACGGCGGGCACCACCAACACCGGCACCCTCACCGTGATTGACGGCGATATCGGCACCACCGCCACCGCGGCCTCGGCAATTACCGGCTTCCACGATTCGGCCAATGACATCTACACCCAGACCGGCTCCAACCAGGGCGCGGTGAACGGCAGGATTTACAGCTGCACCGTGTCCACCACCGGCCCGACCTCGGCGGCCGTTAACCCCTCCGCCTGCAGTATCGCCACCCAGGCCCGCAGTGACGCCCAGACCGCGTTCGACCGCCTGGCCCCCGCCATGATGCCCGGCGGCGTCGATCCGGGCGCGGGCCAGTTGGGCGGACTGACCCTGACCCCCGGCATCTACCAGGCAGCGGGCGGCTCCTTCAGCATCACCGGCGCGGACCTGACGCTGGATGCCCAGGGAGACGCCAATGCCGTCTGGGTCTTCCAGACCGCCACGACACTGACTGTCGGCGCCGCCGCCGCGCCGCGCAGCATCCTCCTGATCAATGGCGCGCAACCGAAAAATGTCTTCTGGCATGTCGGCACCTCCGCCACGATCAATGCGGCAGGCGGCGGCACCATGGTCGGCACGATCCTCGCCTCCTCCGCCGTGTCGTTCTCGACCGTCGGCAATGACGGCATCGTGACGCTGGAAGGCCGGGCGGTCGGGCTGAACGCCTCTGTGACCATGACCAACACCGTCATCAACGTACCGGCCCCGTAAGGCTCAGGAGAACACCATGAAACACATGACATTGGGGAAACAGGGCCTGATCAGCCTCGCCATCATCGCCGGCAGCGGCGCACTTGCCGACGATAACGGCTGGTACGTGGGCGGCAACATCGGCCAATCGGATGCGCGGATCGACAACGCCCGCATCAGCCGCGGACTGCTGTCGAACGGTTTCACCACGACCGCCATCCGCAATGATGAACGCGACACCGGCGTCAAGCTCTTCGGCGGCTACCGCTTCCACCCCAACTTCGCGGTGGAGGCCGGATATTTCAATCTCGGTGAATTCACCTTTATCGCCGACACCCTGCCCGGCGGCACGCTGAAGGGGGGCATCAAGCTGAAGGGGATCAATGTCGATGTCGTCGGCAGCCTGCCGATCAACGACAAGCTGTCCGGATTTGCCCGCGCGGGTTTCAACTTCAGCCGCGCCCGCGCCTCGTTCGCCGGGTCGGGGGCGGTAAACATTCCGGACCCGGACCGCAGCGAGCGCGGCACCAACCCCAAGATCGGCCTGGGTCTGGAATATGACTTCACCCCGGCCCTGGGCGGGCGTCTGGAGGCCGAGCGCTACCGGGTGGATGACGCGGTCGGCAACAAGGGCGATATAGACCTGATCTCGCTGGGCGTTGTCTACCGATTCGGAAAGCATGACCCCGCCGGCGATACGGTCTCCCGCGAGCCGCCGCCGCCCGTAGCAAAGCCTCCGGTCATCCAGACGCCGGTGCTGGTCATCGTGCCGGTGCCGCCGCAAACCCGGGAGTATTGCAGCATCCTCGATATCCGCTTCGAGATCGACAAGGATGTCATCCAGCGCGAGGAAAAGGAAAAACTGGCCGTGCTCGGCACCTTCATGAAGAAATATCCCGAAACCACCGCCGTCATTGAAGGCCACAGCGACGATATCGGAACGCCGGAATACAACCTGCAGCTATCCCGTCACCGGGCGGAAAACGTGGTGTCCTACCTGACCGGCAGCGAAGGCATCCAGCCTTCACGCCTGAGCGCCGTGGGCTATGGCGACACCCGGCCGGTTGCCGACAACAGGTCCGAGGAAGGCAAACGGCAGAACCGGCGGATTGACGCCGTCATCGCCTGCGCAACCGACATTGAGGGCCTGGCCGTGCAGCCGGCGCGGATCACCCTGGCCATGCACATGGAATTCGACCGCAACCGGGATGAGGTCAAACCGGAATACACCGACGGGCTGGTCAAGGTGGCCAATTTCCTGAAGGCGCATCCGACCGCCACCGCCAGCGTCGAGGGTCATACCGGCAACCTGCAGGGCACCCAGGCGGAAATCATGGATATCTCGGTGCGCCGCGCCCGTAATGTCGTCAAGTACCTTGTGGAATACCTGGCGGTCGATCCTTCCCGGCTGACCGCCGAAGGCTTCGGCAACTCCCGGCGCTTTGCCTACAACACCAGCCTGGAAGGACAGCAGGAGAACCGCCGCGTCAACATCATCATCAACTACGCCCCCTAAACGCCCGCCGGATAGGCCGCCATCCGGCGGCGTTCCGCCCGCAGATCCGAGGAAAACACCATGAAAGCACTGATCTTCATCCCGGCCCTGGCGGCCATGACTTTTGCCGGATGCACCAACAACCCGCCCAGTTACGGCGACCAGATTTCCAGACGCGGTGAAAACGTCAACGCCATCGGCAAGCAGTGGAATGACAGCAATGACGCCATTACCAAGGGCGGCAAGATGATCGAGAAGGGACGACGGCTGAGCGAGAGCGGCCGCAAGGACCAGATCGAAGGGGAACGCATGGTCATCGACGGGCAACGGATGATCGATGATAACCGGCAGAACATGCGCAATTCCGAATCCGACTACCAGAATCTGCGGGATAACCCGGTTCCTTACCCTACCCAGCCTTAATGACCCCGGCCCGGCCTCTGCCGGGCCTGCCTTTATCCCTACCCGAGGATACCCCCATGAAAATATGGATGCTGACCGCCATGCTGACCGGCCTGGCGCTGACCGGATGCAACAAGGAACCGAAAACATTCGGTGATGAACTGTCCAACCGCAGCGACAAGTCGGCCGAGATCGGCAAGCAGTGGAACGAAAGCAAGGAGAACGTGGCCGAAGGCCAGGATATGATCCGGAAGGGCCAGAACGAGGTGGATGACGCGATCAAGGCCCAGGCCGACGCCCAGCAAACCGTGGATGAAGGCCGCCGCCAGGTCAATGAGGGCCAACAGCAAATGCGTAATGCCGAAAGCGCGTATCTGAAAATGGGCGCCGTTCCGGTGCCGATGCCGGGGCAACCGCCAACAGCGGCGCCCGTGGCCGCTTCGCCGCCTCCCGTTCCGGCCGCCCCCCAAACGGCGCCCGTCATCGTCAAATAAGCTGTTCCGGCGCGCCCGCAAAGGCGGCCGGAAGGCCGTCACCCGGGCGGGCTCTGCTCAGGAGGACGCACGGGCGCGGGCCGGACAGCGCGGCCGTCCATGCCGCATCGGACGACCGATGTCCGCCGTACAGGTTGGCGGACATCGGCATATCCTCAGGAATTCAGTTTCGTGACGAAACCGCGCCCCTGCTTTTCATTCCCTTGATCCCTTTAGGGCGGATCGCGGTCATGCTGTCTTGTGCTCCTTGACGGGCTCGCGCTGCGTCCCGGCCTGCGGTTGCGCCTCATCCTTGGCGGGCTCCCGGGGGGCGGCCGCATGCGGTTGCACGCCATCCTTGGCCGCAGGCGGCACGGACGGTTCCTGACGACGCGGCTCCGGCTCGGCGGGTTTCGCCGGCTCAGCCTTCACCGCTTCAAGCGGTCTGGAGGTTTCCGAGGACTTGGCAGGCTGGGCTTGACCCGGTTGCTGCGGCTTGGCGGGGGTGGACTTGTTCA
>DASUIM010000361.1:0-1902 GCA_036279775.1 Fluviicoccus sp.
GCCGCCTGGCTGGCCGAACGCGGGCATCTGGTCGCCACCTTCGATTATCGCGGCATGGGCCGTTCCCGGCGCGGGCCGCTGCGGCGGGTGGAAGCCGACATCTTCACCTGGGCCGAGCAGGACACCGCCGTCGTGCTGAACGCCCTGGCCGACCGCGCGCCGCGCCTGCCGCTGACCTGGATCGGCCACAGCCTGGGCGGGCAGATCCTGCCTTTCACCCCCAACCGCCAGCGTGTCAGCAAGGTCATCACCGTCGGCAGCGGCAGCGGTTACTGGAAGGAGAATTCACCGGCGCTGAAGCGTAAGGTCTGGCTGCTGTGGTTCGGCGTCGCGCCGCTGACCCTGCCGCTGTTCGGCTATTTCCCCGGCAACCTGTTCGGCATGGTCGGCGACCTGCCGCGCGGGGTCATGGACCAGTGGCGGCGCTGGTGCCTGCATCCGGAGTACGCGGTGGGGGTGGAAGGGAAGTCGGTGCGCGAGAAGTTCGCCGCCGTGAAGACACCGATGCTGTCGCTGTCCTTCACCGACGATGAATTCATGTCGGCGGAGAACACCGCCTCGCTGCACGGCTTCTACAGCGGCGCCGACCCGGTGATGCTGCGGCTGGACCCGGCGGAAGAAGGCGTGAAGCGCATCGGCCACTTCGGCTTCTTCAAGCCGGAGATGACGGTGTTATGGGAAAGGTGGATCGATCCGGCCTGAACCGCTTGTGGGGGGCGGACCGGGGTGACAGAATCCGGGGCACCCTGTCCCTCCGGCCCCGATCATGCCCGCCCGCCGCCTTCGCTTCCGCCCGCTGCTGTTGACCTGCCTGGCCCTGCTGGGCCCGGCCGCTGCGGATGAACACCTGCCGCTGTCCCCGGACGAACTGGCGAAGGTGATCTCCGAAATCCAGGCCATGATCCGCACCGATGAAAACCGGGTGAAGGATTTCCCGGTGCGCGAAGCGACACCGGAACGGATCGACCGCCTGTACCGCATGCCCGAGATCGCGGCGCAACCGCGCAATGTCCGTGAAAACGGCCTGATCTTCGCCGGGCAAGGCGAATTGCTGCGTTTTGACAAACCCTCCGACATCCTGAAGCGTCTGGAAGCGTGGTTTCCCGACGAATTCCGCAACGCCCGCGCCGCGCCCGACCCGCGTTTCTTCGGCCACCTGCACCTCTACGGCCCGTTCGCGGGCTGGCGGGATGAACCGGCGGCCTTCCTGACGCTGTGGAACTGCCTGCAGCAATCGGCGTGGCTGCGGCCGGACACCAATCCCTTCGCCCGGCGGCAGCGCGACGGCGGCCTGCCGCTGATGCCGATCGCCGCGCAAAGCTCCGCCACACAGGAATTCGACTTCGGCTACTGCGTGGCCAATCGCAGCGGCCTGCGCGCCGGGTGGACGACGGCGGAAGCCCGCTCCAACGCCGCCGAGGTCAAGCAACTGGCCGCGCAGGTGACGCCAGTGTTGCGCCGCCACTTCGCCCGTTTCCTCGGTGACAACGGCTGTCACGGCACCGGCCCGGACGACTGCGTGCTGGTGCTGCACCTGTGGGCGTCGCTGACGCCGGACGATCCGGAACTGGCCGCCGCCCTCCAGCGGCTGGAAAGCGAGGTCGGCCCGGACACGCCGCTGCCCGCGCTGGAAAAACCCGCCGAGCAGTACGGCCCCGGCGGTCAGGACGGCGAGGCGCGCTTTGACGCCGCCCTGCGTCGCGCCGCCTTCCTCCGCGCCAAGCTGCGCTCGGTGCAGGCCGCGCCCGCCGCCTGGCCCGCCGACGCCCTGCCCGCGCTGGTGCGGCAATTGACCGAGTTCAGGCAGCGGCTGGCGGATGCCATCGATCACCGCTGGTATCCCTACGCGCTGGATTACTACAACGAGCCGGTCAATCCCTGGGGCGCGCTGACCGCCACCGA
>DASUIM010000362.1:0-2593 GCA_036279775.1 Fluviicoccus sp.
GCACGTCAAGCTGGTCTATACCGCCATCGGCGCGGGCGCCACCGGCAGCGATCCGTTCATGGGCAATGGCGGCAACGATGTCACCAAGGCGACGCTGACGCTGAACCTGACCAAGCGCCAGAACCGTCCCGGCGTCACCAAACAGGCCATTGAACGGCAACTGCGCGAAGCATTGGTCGACATTCCCGGCGCACGGGTCAAGGTCGGTTTCGGCGGCTCGGCGGAGAAATACATCCTGGTGCTGGCCGGGGAAGACGGCAAGGCGCTGTCCGACCACGCGCTGGTGGTGGAACGGGAACTGCGCACCATCCCCGGCATCGGCAACGTCACCTCCACCGCCAGCCTGGTGCGGCCGGAACTGGTGGTGCGGCCCGACTCCGCCCGCGCCGCCGACCTTGGCGTCACCTCCGCCGCCATCGCCGACACGCTGCGCATCGCCACCACGGGTGACTATGACCAGTCGCTGGCCAAGCTCAACCTCAGCCAGCGCCAGGTGCCGATCGTCGTCCGCCTGCCCGCCGACGCCCGCACCGACCTCGACCTGCTGTCACGGCTGCCGGTGCCCGGCGCGCACGGCCCGGTGCCGCTGGCCAATGTCGCCACCCTGACGCTGGAAAGCGGCCCGGCGCAGATCGACCGTTACGACCGCCTGCGCAACATCAACATCGAGATCGAACTGAACCAGCAACCCTTGGGTGATGTGGAAAAGGCGGCGCTGGCGCTGCCCAGCCTGCGCGCCCTGCCGCCCGGCGTGAAGCAGACCACGGTGGGCGATGCCGAGGCGATGGGGGAACTGTTCGCCAGCTTCGGTCTGGCGATGCTGACCGGCGTGCTGTGCATCTACATCGTGCTGGTGCTGCTGTTCAAGAGCTTCATGCAGCCGGTGACGATCCTGGGGGCGCTGGTGCTGTCGATTCCGGGGGCGTTCCTGGCGCTGTTCGTTACCCACACCGCCATTTCCATGCCGTCGATGATCGGCCTGATCATGCTGATGGGGATTGCCACCAAGAACTCGATCCTGCTGATCGACTATGTGATCCTGGCGCAGCGCGAGCACGGCCTGAACCGTTGGGATGCGCTGCTGGACGCCTGCCGCAAGCGGGCGCGGCCGATCATCATGACGACGATTGCGATGGGCGCGGGCATGATGCCGATTGCGCTGGGACTGGGCACCGACCCCAGCTTCCGTTCGCCGATGGCGATTGTGGTGATCGGGGGATTGATCACCTCGACCTTCCTGAGCCTGCTGGTGATTCCGGTGCTGTTCACGTTTGTGGATGACGGGGTGCAGAAGGTGGGGAAGGTGTTCCGGAAACGGGTGCACTGAGCCAACCGTCCGGGGCGGATGAACATCCGCCCCGGCTTTTTTTATCCCCCCAGCATTCCCTTCTTCACACTCTCCTGCGCCGGTTTCTTTCCCAGCCAGATCTGCGGCATCGCCGCCGCCAGCCCGCCGCCTGTCACCGTCTGCAGCAGCTGATTATTGAAGACAATCCGCGTATCTCCGTCCGCCGTGAATTCCAGCCGCAGACGGTCGCCCTCGCGGGTCTGCTTCACCGCATGGATGGCGGCATCCAGCCCGGCAATGGCCGGGGCCAGTTGCGCCCATTCCGCCGCCGAGACATTGTCGCGCAGCGTGCCATGGAAGTTGTCGAGAATGGTGTCCACACCCACGGAGCGCTTCATCACCAGTTCGATCGCCAGCGGCCCGCCCGCCGCCAGGATGTCCTCGGCGCGGCGCGAGGGCTGCGGCACATACAGCGCCGCCACATACACCTTCACCATCAACAGGCTGCGCAGGCCCGCGCCGTTCAGGGTCAGGGCCTGGCCATCCATCGCCAGCGACCGGTTGAAGACGACTCCGGCGATTTCCGTGGTTTGCGGCGTGGACATGGGGCAATGCTCCGGGCAGAAGAAAGGACCGTCATGATACCCCGGACCGGCATCGATCCGTGACTACCCTTTTGACGGGTTGCGCCATCTTCGCACATGCACCACGACCGCCCCCGGCAGGCCTCGCCATGGTGCCGTGACCGCCCCGACACGGGGCAAAAGCCATGCCTTCCGGCAGCAAGAATGGCCGTTGTCCCGAAAAACCCTTGCAAATCAGCACTCCAAATCACCGAGGCCGCCTTGGCATGCCGCTTGCAAATACATTCTTGTATACAAGTTCAGGCTCCCGAGGAAATACTGATGACCGTCGACACCACAGCATGGACACTGGCAGACTGGCAGGCGGCCTACCGCCGCGGCCAGACGCCCCATGCCCTGCTGACGGCCTTGCTGGCTCGCCTGTCCGCCGCCGATCCCGCCTGGATCAGCCTGCCGGACCCGGCCGGACTGGCGCGGGCGCTGACGGCGCTGGCCGACCGGCTGGCCGCCGTGGACGGCAACCTCGACCGCCTGCCGCTTTACGGAATTCCCTTTGCGGTCAAGGACAACCTTGACGCCCCCCCTTTGCCCACCACCTGCGCCTGTCCTTCTTTCGCCTACATCCCGGAATACAGCGCGGTCGTTGTTGAAAAGTTGGTTGCAGCAGGCGCGGTCGTGGTGGGCAAAACCAACCTCGACCAGTTCGCCACCGGCCTGGTGG
>DASUIM010000363.1:0-1281 GCA_036279775.1 Fluviicoccus sp.
TCCGCCCGGAGATCCCTCTTGACCCAAACCCGCCCTTCCTCGTCCTGGCTGATCCTGCTCGGGGCCATCGTCGCCCTGGGGCCGCTGGCCATCGACATGTACCTGCCCGCCTTCCCCGCCATCGAACACCAGTTCGGCGCGGGCGCGCAGCTGACGCTGTCCGGCTTCTTCATCGGGCTGGTGCTGGGCCAGCTGTTCTACGGCCCGGTCAGTGACCGCATTGGCCGCCGCACGCCGCTGTTGTTCGGGCTGGGCGTTTATACCGTCGCCTCCTTCGCCTGCATCTTCGCGGAAAACCTCCACGAACTGACCGCCCTGCGCTTCCTGCAGGCGCTGGGCGCGTGCGCGGGCATGGTGCTGAGCCGCGCCGTGGTCCGCGACCGCTGCGACGCCAAGTCTGCCGCCCAGGCGCAGTCGCGGCTGATCCTGGTGATGGGACTGGCCCCGATCCTGGCCCCCAGCCTGGGCAGCCTGTTGCTGGCGGTGGCTGACTGGCGCGCCATCTTTGCCGTGCAGGCGGGCGCGGGGCTGCTGTTCCTGATCTGGGCCTGGCGCAGCCTCACCGAATCGCACGGCCACCCGCACCGCAGCGAGGAGCTGTCGGTGACGCAAACCTTGAAGACCTTCTGGCTTCTGCTGCGCGACCGCAGGCTGATGGGCTACACCTGGTCGTCGGGTCTGGCCTTTACCGGTATGTTCGCCTACATCGCCGGCTCGCCGCAGGTGCTGATCACGCTGAAGGGCCTGAGTCCTTCGCATTACGGCATTGCTTTCGGCCTGAACGCGGCGGGATTCATTGCCGCCAGCCAGGTCAACGCGCGGCTGCTGCACAGGCTGGAAATGAACCGGCTGCTGGGGCGCGCCATCTGGCTGCCGGGACTGGTGACGCTCAGCCTGCTGGTGCTGGAACGCATGGATTGGCTGACGCTGCCGGTGCTGCTGGCCGGGTTCTTCCTCTACCTGACCAGCCTCGGCTTCATTTCCCCCAACGCCGGGGCCATGGCGCTGGCCTCGCAGCCGCAGCACCGCGTCGGGGCGGCCTCGTCATTGATGGGTTCATTGCAATTCCTGACCGCCACCGGGGTCAGCGCCTGGCTGGCGCTGTGGCAACGGCCCGACGCGCTGCCGCTGATGGTGGTGATGAGCGCCTGCGGTTGCGGCGCCTGGCTGTGTTACCGGCTCGTTTTGCAGCCGGTCATGCACCGTCCCGCCTGATTGCCGCGCAACCGGCCAAATGGTCTGACAAGATCACCGCCCCGGCAACGCAAGGCGGCGTAGGCT
>DASUIM010000365.1:0-1457 GCA_036279775.1 Fluviicoccus sp.
TTCATGGTGCAATATGGTGTGCTGGCATGGGCGAATACGTATCCCGAGCTCGCCCGCTACTCCGACAATGTGCGAATCCTTGACGGCTTTGCCGCCTGCGGCTGCATGCCGGCCGATCTGGCCGTGCGCCTCAAGGAAGCCTATCTGGCGTTTCGCGCCCAAAGTCACCGTCTGGCCCTGGCGCAACAACCTGCCCGGGTGTCTCCAACGGAATTTGTTGAAATCCGGGCGCTGGTACAGCAGTGCTGGAACAACCTGTTTGAAATAGTGTGATTTCCCGGTGGGCGCGGTCCGGATGCGGACCGCGTCGTTGATTATTTTGAAAGCTGCAAAGCCGCTGATTTTGTGGAGAAGTTGCCATGAGTATGGCCGATCGTGACGGAGTAATCTGGTTTGATGGAGAAATGGTGCCCTGGCGCGAGGCGAAGACCCACGTCCTGACCCACACCCTGCACTACGGCATGGGTGTTTTTGAAGGCGTCCGCGCCTACAAGGCCGAGCAGGGCACGTCCATCTTCCGCCTGAAGGAACACACCAACCGCCTGTTCGACTCCGCGCACATCATGAACATGACGATCCCGTTCTCGAAGGACGAGATCAACGAGGCGCAACGCGCCGCCGTGCGTGAAAACAACCTGCCCAGCGCCTACCTGCGGCCGATGGTGTTCTTCGGTTCCGAAGGCATGGGCCTGCGCGCCAGCAACCTCAAGGTGCACGTGATTGTCGCCGCCTGGGAATGGGGCGCGTACATGGGCGCGGAAGCGCTGGAACGCGGCATCAAGGTGCGCACCAGTTCCTACACTCGTCACCACGTCAATATTTCCATGACCCGCGCCAAGGCCAACGGCCATTACATCAACTCGATGCTGGCGCTGCAGGAAGCCCTGTCGGGCGGCGCGGACGAAGCCATGTTGCTGGATCCGGAAGGATATGTGGCCGAAGGTTCGGGTGAGAACATCTTCCTGGTGAAGGACGGTGTCATCTACACCCCCGAACTGACCGCCTGCCTGAACGGCATCACCCGCAACACCATTTTCCATCTGGCGGAAGACTTGGGCCTGAAGGTGGTGGAAAAGCGCATCACCCGCGATGAAGTCTATATCGCCGATGAAGCCTTCTTCACCGGCACCGCCGCCGAAGTGACGCCGATCCGCGAAGTCGACGGCCGCGTCATCGGCTGTGGCAGCCGCGGTCCGGTCAGCACCCGCCTGCAACAGCTGTACTTCGATACGGTGAATGGCCGCAATGCCAAGCATCTGGAGTGGCTGACACCGGTTCGCTGAGCCGTTCCTTCCCGGAGCGCCCCCGTGGCGCTCCGACACCGGTCTTCCGGATTTCCCCCAACCAGCCTGCAGCCCTTTCCTATGACAGCACCCCTCGTAGTCTGGCAACTGACGGACGGCAAGCCGGGTCATGAACATCAGACCCTGGGCCTGATCCGCGCCATGGAACGGTTG
>DASUIM010000366.1:0-2132 GCA_036279775.1 Fluviicoccus sp.
TTTTCGTTTATGTACACTGTTTTGTGGCTAAGCCTCACGGCCAATTAGTACCCGTAAGCTACACATATTGCTATGCTTCCACATCGGGCCTATCAACCTTGTAGTCTTCAAGGGGCCTTTAGTTCCGGTGTTTCCACCGGAAAGGGATATCTAATCTTGAGGTGGGCTTCCCGCTTAGATGCTTTCAGCGGTTATCCTTTCCGAACTTAGCTACCCAGCTATGCCGCTGGCGCGACAACTGGAACACCATTGGTTCGTCCATTCCGGTCCTCTCGTACTAGGAACAGCTCCCCTCAAATATCCTACGCCCGCGAAAGATAGGGACCAAACTGTCTCACGACGTTTTAAACCCAGCTCACGTACCACTTTAATCGGCGAACAGCCGAACCCTTGGGACCTGCTACAGCCCCAGGATGTGATGAGCCGACATCGAGGTGCCAAACCGCATCGTCGATATGAACTCTTGGATGCGATAAGCCTGTTATCCCCGGCGTACCTTTTATCCGTTGAGCGACGGCCCTTCCATACAGAACCGCCGGATCACTAAGACCTACTTTCGTACCTGCTCGACTTGTGGGTCTCGCAGTCAAGCTCCCTTATGCCTTTACACTCTACGGCTGGTTTCCAATCAGCCTGAGGGAACCTTCGCGCGCCTCCGTTACTCTTTGGGAGGCGACCGCCCCAGTCAAACTACCCACCAGACAGTGTCCCCGACCCGGATGACGGGCCTGGGTTAGACACCCAAAACAACCAGGGTGGTATTTCAAGGTTGACTCCACCGAAACTAGCGTCCCGGCTTCATAGTCTCCCACCTATCCTACACAAGCTATTCCGAATGTCACTGTCAAGCTGTAGTAAAGGTTCACGGGGTCTTTCCGTCTTACCGCGGGTACTCGGCATCTTCACCGAGAATTCAATTTCGCTGAGTCACTGGTTGAGACAGCGCGGAAATCGTTACGCCATTCGTGCAGGTCCGAACTTACCCGACAAGGAATTTCGCTACCTTAGGACCGTTATAGTTACGGCCGCCGTTTACTGGGACTTCAATCAAGAGCTTGCACCCCATCATTTAATCTTCCAGCACCGGGCAGGCGTCACTCCGTATACGTCCACTTTCGTGTTGGCACAGAGCTGTGTTTTTGTTAAACAGTCGCAGCCACCTATTCTCTGCGACCCCTTCGCCCTTCGGATGTTCTCCTACAAGCTACCGGGGCACACCTTCTCCCGAAGTTACGGTGTCAATTTGCCGAGTTCCTTCTCCTGAGTTCTCTCAAGCGCCTTAGAATTCTCATCCTGCCCACCTGTGTCGGTTTGCGGTACGGTTCTCGTATAGCTGAAGCTTAGTGGCTTTTCCTGGAAGCGTGGTATCAGTCACTTCAGGTCCGTAGACCCTCGTCATCACGTCTCGGTGTTGAATGAAAGGGCGGATTTGCCTACCCTAACCACCTACCGGCTTAAACGACCTATTCCAACAGGCCGCTGACCTAACCTTCTCCGTCCCCACATCGCACTATACGAAAGTACGGGAATTTTAACCCGTTTCCCATCGACTACGCTTTTCAGCCTCGCCTTAGGGGCCGACTCACCCTACGCCGATGAACGTTGCGTAGGAAACCTTGGGCTTTCGGCGAGCGGGCTTTTCACCCGCTTTATCGCTACTCATGTCAGCATTCGCACTTCTGATATCTCCAGCATGCCTTACGACACACCTTCACAGACCTACAGAACGCTCCCCTACCACGCGTACAAAGTACGCATCCGCAGCTTCGGTTATCAGTTTGAGCCCCGTTACATCTTCCGCGCAGGACGACTCGACCAGTGAGCTATTACGCTTTCTTTAAATGATGGCTGCTTCTAAGCCAACATCCTGGCTGTCTAGGCCTTCCCACCTCGTTTACCACTTAACTGATCATTTGGGACCTTAGCTGGCGGTCTGGGTTGTTTCCCTCTTGACGATGGACGTTAGCACCCACCGTCTGTCTCCCATGCTCGCACTTTCCGGTATTCTGAGTTTGCCATGGTTTGGTAAATCGCAATGACCCCCTAGCCATAACAGTGCTTTACCCCCGGAAGTGATACATGAGGCACTACCTAAATAGTTTTCGGGGAGAACCAGCTATCTCCGAGTTTGT
>DASUIM010000367.1:0-5667 GCA_036279775.1 Fluviicoccus sp.
AAAAAAACGGGCCTTCAAGGCCCGTTTTTCTGCATGCGCGGAGCAGGATTTACCAGAACTTCCACCACCACTTCTTCTTGGTCATGGTTTGCTCCACTTCCTTGTTCCAGGTCTGGTATTGCTGCAGGTTCTGCGACTTGGCGAAGAACTGGCCGAAGCGCTTGTCGCTTTCGTTGATGTGGTGAATCAGCCAATTCTTCAGGAAATGCAGCAGTTCGAAGGTGATGGTCACATTTTCATAATCCAGCTTGTGCTGCAGGTCATGAATCTGCTTGATCAGGTCTTCGTGCTGTTGCTTGTGGATTTCCAGGCCGGGATAGTGCAGCACCCGCATCAGGCTTTCTTCCAGCAGGAAGTGGGTGCGGGTGTAGTCGGCCAGCTGGTCCAGGATCACGCGCGAGGCGGCCTTGCCGCGATGTTCCTTGATGGCGTGATGCAGTTGGTTGAGCAGATCCACCAGAACCTTGTGCTGTTCGTCGACTTCCTGGATGTTGACGTTGAAATCGTCAGACCAATGGAACAGGTCTTCAGCCGTTGCGGTGCTCATGACAGGCCTCATAGGCATATAAAGATTGTGGGATATCTAAATCCACATTATGAGTAATGTCAATTCGCAGCCGGGATTTTGTGAACCAGTCGACAGCGAATGAGCAGAATACGACCGATAACCGACGCCCCGTTCAGCCGACCCGCACCTCCACCGGCAATTCGCGGATACGGGCGTCCAGCCGGGCGTCGGTCAGCAGCGGCCACCATTCGTACAGCAGGATTTCCAGCGGCTTCCACATAGCCACCCAACCCACGATCAGCAGTCCTTCGCTCAGGGTCTTGGTGCTGACGCCCTCGTCCGGCAACAACAGGCGGAAGACATTGCAGACCGCCAGGAACACCAGCCCCACCAGCAGGCTGCTGCGTCCCAGCCGCAGCTTCTGGCGCACCCCGAACCGGGCGGCGCGTTCACGATAGCTGAAATAGTTGCGGATCGCCTGATGAATCATGCCCTCCAGCCCCTCTTCATGCGGGCCGGGAAAGTACACCACCAGCTTGACGCGGGAATGATCATGCAGCTCGCGAACCGCCGCCATGATGTAGGCCGCCGCATCGGGATCCAGGTCGCGCTCGCGGAACGGCGACGGATCCATCGAGTTGAACAACTGGTTGGTCTCGCTGAGCTTGATCTCGATCAGCGTCCACTCGCCTTCGCGGCGGTAGATCCCCGACAGCTGGTGCTTGGTCATCTCGCCGCTTCCGCCCTGAATGCATGAAAAAAGGCGCACCGGAGTGCGCCTTTTCTTTTACCACATTCCGCCCGCCAATCAGGCCGGGTAGACCGGGAATTGCTGGCAAATGGTGTGCACTTGCTTGGCCACGCGCTCGATGACAGCCTCATCGGTATGGGCGTCAAGGATATCGCACATCCAGTGCGCCAGTTGCGCCACTTCGGCCTCACCGAAGCCGCGGGTGGTAACAGCCGGGGTGCCGATGCGGATGCCGGAGGTCACGAACGGCGAACGCGGGTCGTTCGGCACGGCGTTCTTGTTGACGGTGATGCCGGCCTTGCCCAGCGCGGCGTCCGCATCCTTGCCGGTGATTTCACGGCCGATCAGCGACACCAGGAACAAGTGGTTGTCGGTACCTTCGGAGACCACGTCATAGCCGCGATTCATGAACACGGCGGCCATGGTGCGGGCGTTGGTCACGACCTGCTTCTGGTAGTCCTTGAAGCCGGGCTGCATGGCTTCGAGGAAGCAAACGGCCTTGGCGGCGATGACGTGCATCAGCGGGCCGCCCTGGTTGCCGGGGAACACGGCGGAGTTCAGCTTCTTCTCGATTTCCTCGTTCTTGCGCGCCAGGATCAGGCCGGAACGGGGACCGCGCAGGGTCTTGTGCGTGGTGGTGGTGGTGACGTCAGCGATCTGCACCGGGTTGGGGTAGACACCGGCGGCGACCAGACCGGCCACGTGCGCCATGTCGACCATCAGGTAGGCGCCCACCTTGTCGGCGATCTCGCGGAAACGGTTCCAGTCCAGTACACGGGAATAGGCGGAGAAACCGGCGATGATCATCTTCGGCTTGTTCTCGACGGCCAGGCGCTCGACTTCGTCGTAGTCGACTTCGCCGGTGACCGGGTTCAGGCCGTACTGGATGGCGTTGTAGGTCTTGCCGGAAAAGTTGACCTTGGCGCCGTGGGTCAGGTGGCCGCCGTGGGCCAGGCTCATGCCCAGCACGGTGTCACCGGCATTCAGCAGCGCCAGGAACACCGCGCCGTTGGCTTGCGAACCGGAGTGCGGCTGCACGTTGGCGTAGTCAGCGCCGAACAGTTCCTTGGCGCGCTCGATGGCCAGGGTTTCCACCACATCCGCGAACTCGCAACCGCCGTAGTAGCGCTTGCCGGGATAGCCTTCCGCATACTTGTTGGTCAGCTTCGAACCCTGCGCCGCCATCACCATCGGCGAGCAGTAGTTTTCAGAGGCGATCAACTCGATGTGCGCTTCCTGGCGGGCGTCTTCGTTGGCGATGGCCTGGGCAAGCTGCGGATCGAACTGCGAAAGGGGGGTATTACTGAACATGAAGGCTCTCACGACGGGGGCTGGCGGACAGAAGGCGCACATTTTACCATGACGAAACGCATCTGCGAGTGCGTTTTCACCCCCGCCCGCGACATCCTGCGCCAATCCGGAAAAAGCCGTCACATCGGGCCACGCAAAGGCCTATACTTTCTGCATGAATTCGGCAGGGCACCTGTCATGCGCTTTTTCCGACGATTCCCCGGTCTGACCGCCGCCGCCTTGTGGATGCTGGCGTCTGCGGCGTGCGCCGGTGAAACGGCGCTGCATGTCTGCATTGATGAAAATCCCTGGCCGCCCTACTCCTTTCTTCAGGAAACCGCGCCCGGCGCGCCGCCCGTGCTCAAGGGCTTCACCGTGGATCTGGCGACCACCGCGCTGCAATCGCTGGGGCAGGGCTTCACCATCGCCCGGCTGCCATGGGCGGAAGTGCACCGCCGCGCGCGCAGCACTATTCCCGACGAGCGCTGCGACATGATCTGGGACATCAGCGCCACCCCCGAGCGCGAGGAGTACCTCTATTTCACCGACCCGATCTACAAGCTGCACTACACGCTGATGTACACGCAAACCCGCTTCCCGCGCAGCGCCCCGATCCGGCAGATGACCGACCTGAAAGGCTGGAAGACCTGCGGCGTCAAGGACTACAACTACGGCAACCTGCCCGCGCAGCTGACGCTGCAGCGCGCGGAATCCATCCAGGACGCGCTGAACAAGCTGCAGCGCAAGGAATGTGATTTCCTGCTGATCGAAGCGTCGGTGATGGAGCGTGGCAAGACGATGGGGCTGTACAAGTCTGCGCCGCTGGGCTGCGTGGAACTGGGCGGGATGAGCAAGTCGTACCGGCTGGCGGTGTCGCGGCAGGCGGACAACGCCACGGTGCTGTATGCGAATTTGAAGAAGATCCTGGACCGGCTGCGGCGCGGCGGCATCCAGGCCGACCTGGCGCGGCAGTACCGGGTGGCCACTCCCGACTGCCGGGAAAAACTGGACTAGCCCTTAGCCTCCGGCCGCCACGCGGCGCGCGCCGCTCCACGCCGCCTGCCAGTACGGCAGCGACAGGTTTTCCACCCGCACCGCGCCGCCGCGGGCCGGCGCATGGATGAACTGGCCGTCACCGACATAGATGCCCACATGATTGACCCGCGACTGGCGTCCGATCTGGAAGAACACCAGGTCACCGGGCTTCAGCGCCTCGCGCGCCACCGGCTGCCAGCCGGCGCGGTACATCTCGTCCGAAGACCGCTCCGGCAGGGACAGTCCGTTCTCCAGCAGCACATAACGCACGAAACCGCTGCAATCAAAACCTTCGGACGGTGTACTGCCGCCGGGGGTATAGGGGGTGCCCATCAGGCTGTAGGCGGAAATCAGCATCTCCTCGCCGGAAATATGGGACAGCGGCGCGCGCGGCATGCTGGCGCGGGTGGTGGTGCAGCCGAACAGAGTCAGGACCGTCAGCAGCAACACGGCGAATCGGGGTGTCATCCGGTGGAAATTCATCGGCAATGCGTCACTTTTTCGTTCGTCTGACCCGAAACTACCTGATTGACAGACCGGAAGTTAACCCGTGGACACCCCGCGACTGTAAGCAAACATGTCGCAAACGCCGGGAATCCCCGTCGGAAATCTGCGGATCGGCAACGGTTAGGGGTATACTGTGCGCCATTTTTACAGCACCACCACAGGTCGTCTTCCCCATGGCGCAATACATCTACACGATGAACCGCGTTTCCAAGCTCGTGCCGCCGAAACGTGAAATCCTCAAGGACATCTCCCTTTCCTTCTTCCCCGGCGCCAAGATCGGCGTGCTCGGTCTCAACGGCTCCGGCAAGTCGACGCTGCTGAAAATCATGGCGGGCGTGGACAAAGACTTCCAGGGCGAAGCCCGCGCCCAGACCGGCATCAAGATCGGCTATCTGGAACAGGAGCCGCAACTGGACCCTAGCAAAGACGTGCGCGGCAATGTCGAAGACGGCGTGCGCGAAGCGCTGGACGCCCTGAAGCGCCTGGACGAAGTGTTCGCCGAATACGCCATGGAAGACGCCGACTTTGACAAGCTGGCCGCCGAACAGGAAAAGCTGGAAGGCATCATCCAGGCCTGGGACGCCCACAACCTCGACAACACGCTGGAACAGGCCGCCGACGCCCTGCGCCTGCCGGAATGGGATGCCGATGTCACCAAGCTGTCCGGTGGTGAGCGCCGCCGCGTCGCCCTGTGCCGCCTGCTGCTGTCCAAGCCCGACATGCTGCTGCTGGACGAACCGACCAACCATCTGGACGCCGAATCCGTCAGCTGGCTGGAGCGCTTCCTGAAAGACTTCCCCGGCACCATCGTCGCCATCACCCACGACCGCTACTTCCTCGACAACGTCGCGGACTGGATCCTGGAACTGGACCGTGGCTACGGCATTCCCTACGAAGGCAACTATTCCTCCTGGCTGAAGCAGAAGACCGCCCGCCTGGAACAGGAAGAGAAGCAGGAAGAAGCCCACTACAAGGCGCTGAAGCGCGAAACCGAGTGGGTGCAACAGAACGCGAAGGCGCGTCAGTCCAAGAGCAAGGCGCGTCTGGCCGCTTATGAAGAGCTGTCCAGCAAGGAATTCCAGAAGCGCAACGAAACCCAGGAACTGTACATTCCGCCCGGACCGCGTCTGGGCGACCTGGTGGTGGATGTGCGCGGCATCAGCAAGGGCTTTGATGACCGCCTGCTGTATGAAAACGTCAGTTTCACCGTGCCCAAGGGCGCCATTGTCGGCATCATCGGCCCCAACGGCGCCGGTAAAACCACGCTGTTCAAAATGATCACCGGCGAAGACAAGCCGAATACCGGCGAAGTCGTCGTCGGCGACTCGGTCAAGATCGCCTACATCGGCCAGATCCGCGACAACCTGGACAACAACAAGACCGTCTGGGAAGAAGTCTCCGGCGGCCTCGACATCCTCAAGGTCGGTGACTTTGAAATGCCGTCGCGCGCCTACATCGGCCGTTTCAACTTCAAGGGCGGCGACCAGCAGAAGCGCGTCGGCGAACTGTCCGGCGGTGAACGCAACCGTCTGCAACTGGCGAAGATCCTGCAGGCCGGGGCCAACGTCATCCTGCT
>DASUIM010000368.1:0-20839 GCA_036279775.1 Fluviicoccus sp.
TCCAAGCAGGCCGTGGCCTACCGCCAGATCTCGCTGCTGCTGCGCCGTCCGCCCGGACGCGAAGCCTATCCCGGCGACGTGTTCTATCTCCACAGCCGTCTGCTGGAGCGTGCCTCGCGCGTGTCCGAAGAATACGTGGAGAAGTTCACCAAGGGCGCCGTGACCGGCAAGACCGGCTCGCTGACCGCGCTGCCGATCATCGAGACGCAGGCCGGCGACGTGTCCGCCTTCGTGCCGACCAACGTGATCTCGATCACCGACGGCCAGATCTTCCTGGAATCCAGCCTGTTCAACGCCGGCATCCGTCCCGCCGTGAACGCCGGTATCTCGGTGTCCCGCGTCGGTGGCGCCGCGCAGACCAAGATCATCAAGAAGCTGTCCGGTGGTATCCGTACCTCGCTGGCGCAGTACCGTGAACTGGCCGCCTTCGCGCAGTTCGCTTCCGACCTCGACGAAGCGACCCGCAAGCAGCTCGAGCACGGCCAGCGCGTGACCGAACTGATGAAGCAGAAGCAGTTCGCGCCGTTCAGCATCGCCGAGATGGGCCTGTCCATTTACGCCGCCAACGAAGGTTTCCTGACCGACGTGCCGGTGAACAAGGTCCTGGCCTTCGAAGCCGGCCTGCATGCCTTCTTCAACGCCGAACAGAAGGCGCTGATGGACAAGATCAATGCCACCGCTGACTGGAATGGCGAGATCGAGGGCCAGTTCAAGGCCGGCATCGAGAAGTTCAAGGCGACCCAGACCTGGTAATTGCTGTTCCTTCGCTGTGGCGGCGTGTTGCAGGCCGCCACTGGCGAAGGGCCCATCGGGCGAACCGGAGTTTGCGTTGCAGCCCGGTTCCCGGCCCCGCCGCAAGGCGCGGGAGAATAGGTTAGGTTGGAGTGGCTTATGGCCAACTTGAAAGAAATTCGCAGCAAGGTTGCCAGCATCAAGAGCACGCAGAAGATCACCAAGGCGATGCAGCTGGTGGCGGCGTCCAAGATGCGCAGGGCCCAGGAACGCATGGCGTCCGGCAAGCCCTATGCGCAGAAGATCCGCCAGGTGATCGCGCATCTCTCGCAGGCGACCCCGGAATACAAGCACGCCTACATGGCGGAGCGTCCGGTCAAGCGTGTCGGCTACATCGTGGTGTCGAGCGACCGCGGCCTCTGCGGTGGTCTCAACATCAACCTGTTCAAGAAGACCGTGCAGAGCGTGCGCGGCTTCCAGGAGCAGGGTGTCGAGGTTGAGTTCTGCCTGATCGGCCAGAAGGCCACCACCTTCTTCAAGAGTGCGGGTGGCAAGGTCAACGCGGTGAAGACCCACCTGGGCGACGCCCCGGGCCTGGACGCGCTGATCGGTACCGTGAAGGTCATGCTGGACGCCTATGACAGCGGCCAGATCGATCGCCTGTACCTGGTCTACAACGAGTTCGTGAACACGATGACCCAGGCCCCCAGCGTGCAGCAGCTGCTGCCGCTGGCCGCTGATGAAAAGCAGGCCCTGGAAAAGCGTGACCACAACTGGGACTACCTGTACGAACCCGATGCCAAGCTGCTGCTGGACCAGCTCTTCGTGCGCTTCATCGAGTCCCAGGTGTACCAGGGCGTGGTGGAAAACATCGCCTGCGAACAGGCGGCGCGTATGGTCGCGATGAAGTCCGCGACCGACAACGCCGGCGAGCTGATTCGCTCGCTGCAGCTTGTGTACAACAAGCTCCGCCAGGCGGCCATCACCCAGGAAATCTCTGAAATTGTGGGCGGTGCCGCGGCCGTTTAAGGCAGCGGGACTCCCTTAGCGTTTTAAGTTTGCGAGGATCAACCATGAGCTCCGGCAAGATTGTGCAGATCATCGGCGCCGTTATCGACGTCGAATTCCCGCGGAACAGCGTCCCCAAGGTCTATGACGCGCTGACCGTGGACGGCAAGGCGACGACCCTTGAAGTCCAGCAGCAGCTCGGCGACGGCGTGGTCCGCACCATCGCCATGGGCTCGACCGAAGGCCTCAAGCGTGGCCTGTCCGTGTCCAACTCGAATGCGCCCATCTCCGTGCCGGTTGGCAAGGCGACCCTGGGCCGCATCATGAACGTGCTGGGCAACCCGGAAGACGAAGCCGGCCCGATCGGCGAAGACGTGCGCTGGGCCATCCACCGCAAGGCCCCGACCTATGCCGAGCAGTCCGGTGCCACCGAACTGCTGGAAGTGGGCATCAAGGTGATCGACCTGCTGTGCCCGTTCGCCAAGGGCGGCAAGGTCGGCCTGTTCGGCGGCGCCGGCGTGGGCAAGACCGTGAACATGATGGAGCTCATCAACAACATCGCCAAGGCGCACTCGGGTCTGTCCGTGTTCGCCGGCGTGGGTGAGCGTACCCGTGAAGGCAACGACTTCTACCACGAAATGAAGGACTCGGGCGTTCTGGACAAGGTCGCGATGGTCTACGGCCAGATGAACGAGCCGCCCGGCAACCGCCTGCGCGTCGCCCTGACCGGCCTGACCATGGCCGAGTACTTCCGCGACGAGAAGGACGAGTCCGGCAAGGGCCGTGACGTGCTGCTGTTCGTGGACAACATCTACCGCTACACGCTGGCCGGTACCGAAGTGTCCGCACTCTTGGGCCGTATGCCGTCCGCCGTGGGTTACCAGCCGACGCTGGCCGAGGAAATGGGCGTGCTGCAAGAGCGCATCACCTCCACCAAGACCGGTTCGATCACCTCCGTGCAGGCCGTTTACGTCCCTGCCGATGACTTGACCGACCCGTCGCCGGCGACCACCTTCGCCCACTTGGACGCCACCGTTGTGTTGAGCCGCGATATCGCCTCGCTGGGTATTTACCCCGCCGTGGATCCGCTGGACTCCACCAGCCGCCAGCTCGATCCGCTGGTTGTCGGTGAAGAGCACTACAACGTCGCCCGCGGCGTGCAGACCGTGCTGCAGCGTTACAAGGAACTGAAGGACATTATCGCGATTCTGGGCATGGACGAATTGTCTGAAGAAGACAAGCTCGTGGTGTATCGTGCACGTAAGATCCAGCGTTACCTGTCGCAGCCGTTCCATGTGGCCGAAGTCTTTACCGGTTCGCCGGGCAAGTACGTGCCGCTGAAGGAAACCATCCGCGGCTTCAAGGGCATCCTCGCTGGTGAGTACGACCATATGCCCGAACAGGCATTCTACATGGTCGGCGGCATCGAAGAAGCCATCGAAAAAGCCAAGAAACTGTAATCCAGCAGGGGACAAGGCGTCCGGGTCGTTAAGTATCCGGACGGCTTTCAGAGGTGAATATTATGGCGAACAGTTTGCACTGCGACATCGTAAGCGTGAAGGAATCTATCTACACCGGTAGCGTCCAGATGCTGATTGCGCACGGCAAGGTGGGCGACCTGGGCATTCTGCCCGGCCATGCTCCGCTGCTGACCCAGTTGCATCCCGGCCCCGTGCGTGTCATCAAGGAAAACGGCGAAGAGGAACTCTTCTACGTCTCCGGCGGCGTGCTGGAAGTTCAGCCTCATGTGGTCACCGTGCTGGCGGATACTGCCGTTCGCGCGGCCGACATTGACGAGGCTGCGGCCATCGAAGCCCGCACCGCCGCCATGGCGGCCCTGCAGAACCAGAAGTCCGAAATGGATACTGGTGCTGCATTGGCAGCGCTGGCGGAAGTGGCCGGTCAATTGCGTACTTTGCAGAAGCTCAAAAACCGCGCGTGATTCCGCGCGCGGTCATGCGCCAGATGCAGTCAAAAAGGGTAGCTTATGCTACCCTTTTTGTTTGTTCAGAATCTCACAGGTATCTCCAATGGAATTGAGTGTCGTCATTCTGGCTGCCGGGAAGGGCACCCGCATGAAGTCGGTTCTGCCCAAGGTCATGCAACCGCTGGCGTCCCGTCCACTGCTCTCGCATGTGTTGCAATCCGCCGCCGAGCTGCGCTCTTCCCGCACCTTGGTCGTGTATGGCCATGGTGGCGAACAGGTGCGCGCGGCCTTTCCCGACTCTCGCTTGGGTTGGGCCTTGCAGGCTGAGCAGAAGGGAACCGGCCATGCCGTGCTGATGGCCCTGCCGCAATTGCCGGCAGAAGGAAAGACGCTGATTCTGTATGGTGATGTGCCCTTGACCACCATTGGAACGCTGGAGCGGTTATTGGCGCAGGTGGCTGATGAAGGCGCCATCAGCATGCTGACAATGCATATGGAAAACCCGACCGGGTATGGTCGCATTGTCAGGGATGCTTCAGGCCGTATTAGTCGGATTGTTGAGCAGAAGGATGCCAGCGAGGTCGAGAAAGCCATTCGCGAAGTCAATACGGGTATTTTTTGCGTGCCGAACCGGCATCTGCACGGCTGGTTGCCAAAATTGGACAACCATAATGCGCAAGGCGAGTATTACCTGACTGATATCATTGCCTTGGCAGTGAAGGATGGGGTGCAGGTCCGAACGTGCCAACCGGAACATGCCTGGGAAGTCGAAGGCATCAACGACAAGTTACAACTGGCGGCTCTGGAGCGCATTTACCAGCGTAATCAGGCGGATGCCCTGATGCGCGCGGGTGCCACGGTGATTGATCCTGCCCGATTGGATGTCCGTGGTACGGTGGCGCATGGCATGGATCTGTATGTGGAGCCGAATGTCATTCTGGAGGGGCGGGTGGTGTTGGGCCATAATGTCCGGATCGGTGCCAACTGTCAGCTCAAGGACTGCGAGATCGGCGATAACGTCATCATCAAATCTCATTCATTGATTGATGGCGCCAAGGTTGGCGCCGGTACCGAAATCGGACCCTTTGCGCGGCTGCGGCCGGGAACGGAACTGGCTGAGAACGTCCATATCGGTAATTTTGTTGAAACCAAGAAAACCTTGATGGGGCAGGGCTCCAAAGCCAATCATCTGGCCTATCTCGGGGATGCCGAGATAGGCAGCGGCGTCAATATCGGGGCCGGCGTCATTACCTGTAATTATGACGGGGTCAACAAACATCTCACCCGGATCGGCGACAGGGCATTCATTGGCACCAACACGTCCTTGATCGCGCCGGTATCGGTGGGTGCAGGGGCGACAACCGGAGCCGGTTCGGCCATCAGCAAGGATGTCCCGGATAACACCCTGGCGGTCGCGCGCGGCAAGCAGGTGGTGATTGACGGCTGGAAACGCCCGGTCAAGCAGAATCGGGAATAATGAGGGATCCGGTCACGAGAGCGTTGCCGGAAAACGAGTCAAGCGAGGCCGGAGTCACCGGCTGAGGAGCAGGCAATATGTGTGGGATTGTAGGCGCGATTGGTCATCGTAATGTGACGCCGGTCCTGGTGGACGGTCTGAAGCGGCTGGAATATCGCGGCTACGACTCGTCAGGCATTGCGGTGCTGGATCAGGGCACCATCCACCGGGTGCGCCGTGTTGGCCGCGTCGCCGCAATGGAGCAGGCGGCGCAGGCCGAGAATGCCACTGGCCTGCTTGGCATCGGCCATACCCGTTGGGCAACGCATGGTGGAGTGACCGAACCGAATGCGCATCCGCATGTTTCCGGTGAGCTGATCGCCGTCGTTCACAACGGCATTATCGAAAACCACGAAAGCAAGCGCGACGAGTTGAAGGGCTTCGGTTATGTGTTTACCTCGCAAACCGATACCGAGGTGATCGCGCATCTGGTTCATCGTCATTACCAGCAGGATCATGATCTGTTTGCCGCCGTGCAGCGGGCGGTGAAAGAGCTGGAGGGCGCCTACGCCATTGCGGTGATTGCCTGTGACAATCCGGATCTGCTGGTGGTGGCCCGCATGGGCTGTCCCTTGTTGATCGGGGTGGGCGAGGGTGAGAATTTTGTGGCTTCGGATGTCTCCGCGGTGCTGTCATCCACGCGCCGGGTGATGTATCTGGAAGAAGGGGATGTCGCCCGGATTACCCGGGATGCCGTACAGGTTTTTGACGGCCAGGGAGTTGCAGTCGCGCGTAAGCTGCATCTGTCGGATGTGTCGCTGGCATCGCTGGAACTGGGGCCTTACAGCCATTTCATGCAGAAGGAAATTCACGAACAGCCGCGCGCCCTGTCCGATACCATTGAGCAGATTCTGGAGCATGGTTTTGGCCCGGATCTCTTCGATGGTGATGCCTCCATCCTGCAAGGCGTCAAAAGCGTGCAGATTATCGCCTGCGGCACCAGTTTCTATGCCGGTTCGGTGGCGCGCTACTGGGTGGAAAGCCTGACCGGCCTGCCCTGCGCGGTGGAGGTCGCCAGTGAGTACCGCTACCGTGATGCGGTGGCGTCACCCGATAACCTGATCGTAACCATTTCCCAGTCCGGTGAGACGCTGGACACGATGGAGGCGCTGAAATACGCCAAATCCCTGGGTCAGACCCGGACGCTGTCGATCTGCAATGTGCGCGAGTCCGCGCTGCCACGCTTTTCCTCCGCTGTTTTTTATACCAAGGCGGGCGCAGAAATCGGTGTGGCGTCCACCAAGGCGTTCACGACCCAGTTGGTAGCGCTGTTTACGCTGACCGTGACGCTGGCCAAGCTGAATGGCCGTCTGACCAGGGAAGCCGAGGCCGGGTATCTGGATGCGCTGCGGCATTTGCCCGGCAGCGTGCAGCATGCCCTGAACCTGGAGCCGCAAATCAAGGCGTGGTCGGATCGCTTCGCTGAGAAAGATCATGCCTTGTTCCTTGGTCGCGGCGTGCATTACCCGATCGCTCTGGAAGGGGCGCTGAAGCTCAAGGAAATCACCTATATCCACGCTGAGGCCTACCCGGCCGGGGAGTTGAAGCATGGGCCGCTGGCCTTGGTTGACGAGAACATGCCGGTGGTGGTGATTGCCCCGAACGATGCCTTGCTGGAAAAGGTGAAATCGAACATGCAGGAGGTGCGGGCGCGTGGCGGTGAAATCTTCGTCTTCGCGGATCTGGATTCTCATTTTCATGATTCGGAAGGCGTGCAGGTGATTCGTACACCGCGTCATGTCGGTATCCTGTCGCCGATTGTCCACGCCGTGCCGGTGCAGTTGCTGGCCTACCATACCGCGCTGGCGCGCGGCACCGATGTGGACAAGCCGCGCAACCTGGCGAAGTCGGTTACGGTCGAGTAAGGCTCAAACCCGTGAAAAGGCCCGCGAATGCGGGCCTTTTCACATTCAGCCTGCCGATGCGGATAGCGGCAGGCTCTGGCGTTGCCGCTCCAGCAGGACCTTGATATCGTCGGCGGGCACCGGCCGGCTGATATAGAACCCTTGCACCAGGTCGCAGGACTCGGCGCGCAGGAACTCCATGTGTTCTTCGGTTTCCACCCCTTCGGCCACGACTTTCAGGCCCAGACTTTGCGCCATGGCGAATATGGCGCGGACAATGGCTTCGTCATTCTCGTTGTGGCCGATTTCAAAAATGAACGATTGGTCGATCTTGAGGATGTCGATCGGGAAGCGCTTCAAATAGGACAGTGACGAGTAACCGGTGCCGAAGTCATCGAGGGCGATCTTGATGCCGCGCTGCCGGACGTCTTCTAGCATTTGCTTGACATGCTCACGATCCTCCATCAGCGAGGATTCGGTGATTTCCAGCTCCAGCAGGGTGGGGTCGAGGCCGGTGTTGACCAGCACCCGGTCAAGGATTTCAAGCAGATTGCCGCGATGCAGTTGCTGGGCGACCACATTCACGGAGGTCGTGATCTTGCCCAGCCCCATGTCTTGCCAGATCCGGGTCTGGCGGCAGGCCTTGTCCAGCACGATCTCGCCGATAGCCGAAATCAACCCCGCCTCTTCCGCCAACGGAATGAACTGGCCGGGCCCGAGCAGGCCCATCGACGGATGCATCCAGCGCACCAGCGCCTCCATGCCGACAATAAGGCCTGTGGCCAGGCAAACCTTGGGTTGGTAATAGACGACGAACTCATCACGGAAAATGGCCTTGCGCAACGCACTTTCAAGATTGACCTGCTCCACCGAAACCACGTGCACGTCTTCGCTGAAGAAGCGCATGGAGTTGCCGCCCATGCGCTTGGCCTGTTGCAGGGCCAGGTCGGCGTGGTTCATCAGCACTTGCAGTTCGCGGCCGTGTTCCGGGAACAGGCTGACACCGATCGAGACGCCCAGCAGCAGTTCATGCTCGCCGATGCGGAAGGGCCGGCGCAGCTCGTCGATGATGCGTTCACAATAGGTTTCCAGATTGCCGCGCGTCACCTGCTGGTCAAGGATGACCGTGAATTCGTCGCTGCCCAGGCGCGCCAGGGTGTCGGCGGAGACGGCGGTATTGATCAGGCGCTCGGCGACCTTCTTCAGCAATTCGTCGCCCAGCTCGTGCCCCAGGCTGTCGTTGATGGTGCGGAAACGGTCCATGTCGATATAGAGCACCGCCAAGCCTTTGTTCTGGTCGCGGGCGCGCAGGATGGAGGCGTGCAGGCGGTCGCGGAACAGGTTGCGGTTGGCCAGCCCGGTCAGGCGGTCATAGTTGGACAGGTAACGCAGCTTTTCCTCGGCTTCCTTGCGCTGGCTGAGGTCGGAAATGATGCCGACATAATGGGTCAGCTGGTTGTGGCCGTCATGCACGGCCGCAATATGCAGCCATTCCGGGAAGGTCTGGCCGTTCTTGCGGGTTTCGGAAATCTCGCCTTGCCATTCGCCGTCGCGGTTCAGGCTCTGCATGATGGTCGGGTAGTGCAGTTGCTTGCCGGGCTGCGACTGGCCTTCGTCGAAGATGTGCTTGCCGTGCAGTTCCTCGTCGGTGTAGCCGGTGATCTGGGTGAAGCGCGGGTTCACCGACAGATAGCGCATTTCGTTATCGAGAATATAGATGCCCTCGGCGGCGTGCTCGAACACCGAGGCGGACAGACGCAGCTTTTCTTCTGTTTCGCGTTCGGGCGTAATGTCGCGCCGGGTGCCGATCAGGCGGATGGGCAGGCCTTTTTCATTCCAGGCGACCACGCGGCCGCTGTCTTCCACCCAGATCCAGTGCCCGAGGCGGTGGCGGATGCGGTAAGACGCTTCGTATAGCGGGCGGCGCTTGCGCAGGTGATTGAGCAACGCCCGGCGCACGTCGGTGTAGTCATCGGGGTGGATGATTTTCTGCATCTGCCCCATGAACCCCTTCAGTTCCAGCCGCGAGTAGCCCAGCAGTTGCTCGAAATTGGAATGGTAAATCTCGTTGGTGACCAGGTTCCAGTCCCACAGACCGATGCCGGAGGCGTCAATGGCCAGCGTCAGCCGCTCCTGGCTGCTGCGCAGCGCCCGGTTGATGTCGGACAGCGCCAGTGTCCGCTCGCGGACTTTCTGTTCCAGATTGAGGTTGATTTCCTGCAGTTGCGCTTCGGCGTTGCGGCGTTCCTGGATCTCGGCGCCCAGCTGGCGGTTGATGTCTTCAACGGTGTTCTTCGAGCTTTCAAGGAAACGGATCAGGTCTTCATTGCGCAGTTGCAGCCATTGCGACCGGAAGCTGATTTCCCCGAGGCGGCGTCCCGCCAGCACGATGAAGCAGTAAAAAAGACTGCCGACCCCGGCCATGCTGTTGTTGATCACCGATGGCGTGCCCGCCAGATAAATAAGTCCCGGAGCAAAGGCGAGGGTGACGAAGAGCAGGAAGCTCTTGAAGCGGGTGAGGTAGGTGGACAGGGCGGTAATCGCCTGCCAGCAGATCAGCACGGCAAACAGCGTGGGGCGGTAGAATTCGGAGAAAACCTGCTGCGGGTCCGGCATTTCGGCCACATAGAGCGTGCCGGAAATGCCCCAGATGCTGCCCATCAGGGCTGCGCTCAGCGGGATCATCAGCCGCCGCAGGAGCGGCGGCAGTTTTTCGGGGCGGCTGCCCAGCAGGCGGATGCCGGCGCCGCAACCGGTGACGACGGCCAGCGCCCAGGCCACCCAGCCATAAAAAGCCTGGGGTCGTTGTTCCATTTCATTGGCATAGAGTACCGCGACCGCGACGATAGCGACGGTGGTGACCAGGCCGAAGAAGGGGAATTGCTGGATAACCTGTTGAACCTGCAGGTTGTCCATGCGGTCGCAAAGCTGTCCGGAGGCCTTGTCTGGCCCGAGTTCCGGGGTCGGCTCGGCGTTGTGCCGGAGATCCTGGTTGGTCATGCGTGCAAGCTCCAGTTCGCCCCGCCGGTTGGGAATGGCCGGCTGTCGGGCGCCGAGTGCGGATTAGTCATTGTTTTTGTAGAGGCGATAATTCTGGAGTATTCGCCGCCGGCCAGCCTGGCGCGGGTAGATCCGCGGACAGGTGCATCCGTCTTGTCTTTTGAGTATAACACCAACCCCGGAAATGGAAATGCCCCGGGCGGCCGGTCCGGATCGGCCGCCTGACGCCTTAATCCCGGGACGGGCGGGGCAGGGGCCGGGTTCTGCCCTGGCTGTCAATGGCGACAAAGGTAAAGCGCCCTTCGGTCAGCTTGCAGGTCGGACCGTCAACAGGATGCAGCCAGACTTCAACCTGGATCATGACCGAACTGGAGCCGGTTTGCAGGATTTCGGTGTGGAAGCTCATCAGGTCGCCGACCCGGACCGGCCGCAGGAACACCATGCTGTCAATCGCGACGGTGGCGATACGGCCTTGCGCCCGCGTGCGCGCTGTAATGCTGCCGGCGATATCCATCTGCTTGACCAGCCAGCCTCCGAACATGTCGCCCTGGACGTTGGTGTCGGCGGGCTGCGCCTGCAGCTGGAGGACCGGGGTGCTGCGGGGTTGCGGGACGGAGTCCTGATGGTAGGGAGGCATGGAGTTGTTGATCGGCAGAGTTTCAGATCATGATAGGAGTAATCGCGTGAAATGCAAGTTGATGCCATGGTGACAGGCTGTCATCTTTCCGTCATAAACCGGTTTTAAGATCGCCAGCATGCAAAAAGACCTGCGTGATCCTTCGGAGATGACAATGAAGAAGCTGCAACTGGTGTTGGCGATGGGCGTGGCCCTGGGTGTGACCGCGGCGAATGCGGCGGTCGATGCCGGTATTCCGGCCTATCAGAAAACCTCCGGTATTTCCGGCAACCTGTCCAGCGTCGGTTCCGATACGCTGGCCAACCTGATGACGTTCTGGGCGGAAGACTTCAAGAAGCAATACCCCAACGTCAACATCCAGATTCAGGCTGCCGGTTCCTCGACCGCCCCTCCCGCGCTGACCCAGGGCACCTCCAACTTCGGCCCGATGTCGCGCAGCATGAAGGACAATGAAATCGCCGACTTTGAAAAGAAGTATGGTTACAAGCCGACCGCCGTTCCGGTTGCCGTGGATGCGCTGGCGGTGTTTGTCCACAAGGACAACCCGATCAAGGGCCTGTCGATGCCGATGGTGGACGCCATTTTCTCGAACACCCGCAAGTGCGGTTTCGAAAAAGAAGTGAAGAAATGGGGCGATGCCGGTCTGACCGGTCCCTGGGCCGGCCGTGACTTCCAGCTCTTCGGCCGCAACTCGGTTTCGGGCACCTACGGCTACTTCAAGGAGCACGCCCTGTGCAAGGGGGACTTCAAGACCAATGTCAACGAGCAGCCCGGTTCGGCGTCGGTGGTGCAGTCGGTTTCCAATTCGATCAACGGCATCGGCTACTCCGGCATCGGTTATGTCACTTCCGGCGTCAAGTCGGTGCCGTTGAAGAATGATAACGGTGAGTTTGTCCAGCCGACTCCGAAGAACGCGCTGAGTGGCAAGTACCCGCTGGCCCGCTACCTGTATGTTTATGTCAACAAGAACCCGAAGAAGCCGCTGTCGCCGTTGGAGGCCGAGTTCGTGAAGCTGGTTCTGTCGCAACAGGGCCAGGCGATTGTGGAAAAGGACGGCTATATCCCGCTGCCCGCCGCCGACGTCAAGAAGGCGCGCGCCAAGCTGGGTCTGTAAGGACTCCTGACACGAAAAGGGGCTGCGGCCCCTTTTCGTGTCGAAGCATCCGACAAAAACCGTGGGGTTTGTTCCGGTATTCGCCGATAATGCCGCCCCCGCCGGACCTCCGAGAGAACCATGAGTCAATCCGAACGCGCCCGACTTGATGCCGCCACCCTCGCGGCGATGGACCGCCGCCGCCGTATCAAGGACCGTTTTGCCAATCTGACCATCGCCTTCGGCGGTGTTTTCGTCATTGTGGCCATTGCCCTGATTTTCTTCTACCTGCTGTTTGAGAGCTGGCCGCTGTTCCGCCAGGCGGAACTGCGCCAGGAGCGCCAGTATGCCGCCACGGCTCCCGCCAGCTGGGTGGACATGGACGAGTACAACGAAACCGGTATTCGTTTGCAGCCGGACGGCGAAATCCGTTTCTTCCGCGTGCGTGACGGCGAGGTAACCGGAACGCGCTCGTTGAATCTGCCGCAGGGCGTAACCGTCTCGGCTGTGAAGCCGGGACCGGTTCTGCAAGGTCTGGTGGGCGTCGGCCTGTCCAACGGGCAGTTGATTGTGCTGAAGCCGGATTACACCGTGGATCATCAGGGCGATGCCCGGGTGGTGACGGCGAATGTGGCGTTCCCGTTCGGTGAAGCGCCGTTGACGGTGATGACCGAGCCGCAACCGCTGGCCAATTTCTCGATCCGGGAAGATGACGGTACGCTGGAAGTGATGGCGGTGACCGGTAACCGCGTGCTCTGGGAGGAATTTACCGAGCAGCAGGCGCCCGCCGCTGACGGCGCGGCGGCGGATGGCGAAGGATTCAGTCTGGGCGGTGGCCTGCATGATGAAACCGACGATACCGCGTCGGATCAACCCAAGACCTACGCGCTGGGGAAGAGTGAAGTGCTGCCCGCCGTCAATGGCGGCATCCGGCAGGTGTTGATCGGCCAGGGTTCGCGTTGGCTCTATGCGTTTACGCAAGATGATACGGTGGCGGTGTTCAAGCGCGGTGATGACGGGGTGTCGCTGTACCAGCAGGCACCGCTGGCGTTGAATAACGCCCATGTCACCAGTGTCGCCGCCCTGCAAGGGGAAATTTCGCTGCTGGTCGGCGACAGCTCCGGCCAAATCAGCCAGTGGTTCCTGGTGCGCGACACCCAGAGTGCGGAAGACAAGTTCAGCCTGCAACGCATCCGCAGTTTCCGGCTGGGCGATGCGGCGGTGACGGCGATTACGCCGGAGCTGAAGCGCAAGGGCTTTGTCGCCGGTGACGCCAAGGGTCGGGTCGGGTATTTCTATACGACCTCCGAGCGCACGCTGAGCATCCAGCAGGCCGTGAATGCGCCAGTGACCTCGCTGAGCTTGTCGCAGCGCTCGGACGGGGTGTTTGTGCAGGCCGCCACGGCCTCGGCTTTCTGGGCGCTGCACAGCGAGCACCCGGATATTTCCATGAGCTCGATGTGGGGCAAGGTCTGGTATGAGTCCTATCCTGAGCCGACCTATACCTGGCAGTCGTCTTCCGGCAATGCTGACTTCGAGTCGAAGTTGTCCCTGGTGCCGTTGGCATTCGGGACGCTGAAGGCGGCTTTTTTCGCCATGCTGCTGGCCGCACCGCTGGCGATCTGCGGCGCGATGTACACCGCCGTCTTCATGTCGCCGGGGCTGCGCACCAAGGTCAAGCCCGCCGTGGAGCTGATGCAGGCGCTGCCGACCGTGATTCTGGGCTTTCTGGCCGGGTTGTGGCTGGCGCCGCTGGTCGAGGCCAGCCTGCCGGGCATTGTGACGTTGCTGATCGTTACGCCGATCGTGATCCTGTTGTGCGGTTTCGCCTGGGTGCAGATTCCGCTGGAAAAGCGCAGCCGCGTCCCCGACGGCTGGGCGCCGGTGCTGCTGATCCTGCCGGTGGTGCTGGCGGGCGGCTTGTCGATGCATTTCTCGCAGTCGATGGAGCTGGCGCTGTTCAATGGCGATGTCCGGCACTGGCTGTCCGATCATGTCGGCCTGAAGTTTGACCAGCGCAACGCCCTGATTGTCGGCTTGGTGATGGGTTTCGCGGTGATCGCGCCGATCTTCTCGATTGCCGAGGATGCGCTGTTCGCGGTACCGCGCCATTTGACCAACGGTTCGCTGGCGCTTGGCGCTACGCAGTGGCAGACGCTGGTGCGCGTGGTGTTGCCGACGGCCTCTCCCGGTATCTTCTCGGCGGTGATGATCGGCTTCGGCCGCGCCATTGGCGAGACGATGATCGTGCTGATGGCCACTGGGAACACGGCGGTGATGAACTGGAACATGTTTGAGGGGATGCGCACGTTGTCCGCCAACGTGGCGGTGGAAATGGCGGAAGCCGAAGTCGGCTCGACGCACTTCCGGGTGCTGTTCCTGTCGGCGCTGGTGTTGTTCGTGCTGACCTTTGTCCTGAATACGGTGGCGGAAGTGGTGCGTACGCGCCTCCGCAAGAAATACGGTTCCCTGTGAGGCCATGTCGATGAAAGTGCGTGAGTATTTCAAGTCCGGCGAGGCCTGGGTGTGGATGAACGCCGGTGCCGTCACCATCTGTCTGATCATGGTGGCCGGGTTGTTGGGACTGGTGGCGGTGCGCGGGCTGGGGCACTTTTGGCCTGCGGATGTATTGCAGGCGCAGTACACCGATAACAACGGTGCGGTGCAGACCATTATCGGCGAGGTCTATGACGACAAGATTGATACCGCCCAGCGTCTGCGCGAGGCCGGTGTCGCCATCCCTGCCGATCAGGACACGGTGACCCGCTACTCGATCAAGCAGGGCAACCGTGACATTACCGGTCAGGATTTCCGTTGGGTGATGGCGACCGGCCTGTCGCAGCAGCAATATCCGGCCGACCTGATCCGCCTGGAACGCTACGAGTGGGGCAATTTCTACGGCCGTCTGAAGGCGGTGAAGGAAAACGGCGCGGAAGTCGCGGCCGGCCCGGCAGCCTGGGCGGCCTTGCAGCAACGCCTGGAGCGCAGCAACGGCATTCACGAGCAGGTGGCGGACATTGAGCGCGGCGAGATCGGCCGCATCAACTATGCGCTGGAGAAGCTGCGTCTGGATGAGCGCAAGCTGGAGCTGGGCGGCGGCGTGACCGATCAGGCCCGGGCCAGTCTGGCGGCCCGTCGCGATGAGCTCAACAAGCAGTACGCCGTCCTCAACGACAAGCTGCAGGCGCTGAATCAGGCCGTGGGGCGTGACAGCGCGGTATTCACTATCGCCGACGGCAGCGAAAAGGAGTTGCCGCTCAGCAAGATTGTCAGCGCCATCCGTCCCAATGAAATGGGCGTGCTGGCCAAGACCGGCGCTTACTTCGGCAATGTCTGGGCGTTCCTGAGCGAAGGCCCGCGCGAGGCCAATACCGAAGGCGGTGTGTTTCCGGCCATTTTCGGCACCGTGCTGATGGTGCTGCTGATGACGGTGCTGGTGACGCCGCTGGGCGTGGTCGCGGCGGTCTACCTGCGCGAGTACGCCAGTCAGGGATTTGTCACCCAGACGGTGCGTATTGCCGTCAACAACCTGGCCGGGGTGCCATCGATTGTCTATGGCGTCTTTGGCCTCGGCTTCTTTGTCTACTTCCTGGGCGGCAGCATTGACCGCCTGTTCTATCCGGAAGCCGCGCCCGCGCCGGTCTTCGGCACCCCCGGCCTGTTGTGGGCGTCGATTACGCTGGCCTTGCTGACGCTGCCGGTGGTGATCGTGTCCACCGAAGAAGGGCTGGCGCGCATTCCGCGCGCGCTGAAGGAAGGCTCGCTGGCGCTGGGCGCGACCAAGGCCGAGACGCTGTGGCGCGTGGTGCTGCCGATGGCGACGCCCAGCATCATGACCGGGGTGATCCTGGCGATTGCCCGCGCCGCCGGTGAAGTGGCGCCGTTGATGCTGGTTGGCGTGGTCAAGCTGGCCCCGACACTGCCGCTGGACGCGAACGCGCCGTTCCTGCACATGGAGCGCAAGTTCATGCACCTCGGCTTCCATATTTACGATGTGGGCTTCCAGAGCCCCAATGTCGAAGCGGCGCGGCCCCTGGTCTACGCCACGGCATTCCTGCTGGTGCTGGTCGTGGCGGTACTGAACTTGTCCGCTGTCGCGCTGCGCAACCGGTTGCGTGAAAAATACAAGGCGCTGGAAAGCTGATGCCCGCGCCCTGTTGTACACTTTCGAGGCAAAGCACATGAATCACGTAGTGGAAAAGACCGCCATGAATGCGAACACGAACGCCGCCGCCGCTGTCACCATGGATCTGGACGCCATGGGCCGTGAAAGCCGCAGCCTGGTGCTGGGTAACGAGGACATCTGCCTGGAGGCCAAGAACCTGAACCTGTTCTACGGTCAGAAGCAGGCGCTGTTTGATATCAATATGCTGGTGCCGCGCAAGCGCGTGACTGCCTTCATCGGTCCGTCGGGCTGCGGCAAGTCGACGCTGCTGCGCACCTTCAACCGCATGAACGACCTGGTGGACGGCTGCCGCATTGACGGCAAGATACTGCTGGACGGCAACGACATCTTTGACCGCGGCATGGACATCACCAGCCTGCGCCGCCGTGTCGGCATGGTGTTCCAGAAGCCGAACCCCTTCCCCAAGTCCATCTACGAGAACGTGGCTTACGGCCTGCGCCTGCAAGGCGTCAACAAGAAGCGCGTGCTGGACGAAGTGGTGGAAAAGTCGCTGAAGGGCGCGGCGTTGTGGGACGAAGTGAAGGACCGCCTGCATGACTCCGCCCTCGGCCTGTCCGGCGGCCAGCAGCAGCGTCTGGTGATCGCCCGCGCCATTGCCATCGAGCCGGAAGTGCTGTTGCTGGACGAACCGGCCTCGGCGCTGGACCCGATTTCGACCCTGAAGATTGAAGAGCTGATTCACGAGCTGAAGGACCGCTTCACCATCCTGATCGTGACCCACAACATGCAGCAGGCCGCCCGCGTTTCCGATTACACGGCCTTTATGTACCTGGGCAAGCTGATTGAGCACGGCGACACCGACACCTTGTTCACCAATCCGTCGAACAAGCAGACCGAAGACTACATTACCGGCCGTTACGGCTGAGATCAGGGAGCACGCAGCCATGACCAAAGAAGATTACGGCCATCACATTTCCCAGCAGTTCAACGCCGAACTGGAAGAGGTCCGCACCCATTTCCTGGCGATGGGCGGCCTGGTGGAAAAACAGGTGAGCGACGCCATGCACGCCCTGCTGGACGCCGATTCGGCCATGGCGGACGCCGTCATGGCCAATGACCAGAAGATCAACCTGATGGAAACCCGCATTGACGAGGAGCTGGTGCGGATCCTGGCGCGGCGGCAACCGGCGGCCTCGGACCTGCGGATGATCATCGCCGTCAGCAAGTCCATTACCGACCTGGAGCGCATTGGCGACGAGGCCGCGAAAATCGCGCGTTATGCGAAAGCCCTGTGTGAAGAAGGAGAGTCGCCGCGCGGTTATGTCGAGACCCGCCATATCGGCAACCAGGTGCGCCTGATGATCCACGACACGCTGGACGCGTTTGCCCGTCTGGATGCCGACCAGGCGTTCAAGGTGATGCGCGAGGACGGCAACATCGACATCGAGTACAAGACCGCGACGCGGGCGCTGATGACCTACATGATGGAAGATCCGCGTTATATCACCCGCGTGCTCAACGTGTTGTGGGTGCTGCGCGGGCTGGAGCGGATCGGCGATCATGCGCGCAATATTTCCGAACAGCTGATCTACATGGTGAAGGGGGCGGATGTGCGCCACACCAGCTATGAAGTCATCGAGAAGAAGTTGAGCGGGACCGCCTGAGCCGTTGCCGGGCATAAAAAAACCTCCGCATGCGGAGGTTTTTTTATGCCCGGGAGCTGTGTGTCTCAAGCCGATCCGGTTTTCGGGAACACGCAGCTGAAGGTGGAGCCCCTGCCGGGCGCGGAGTTGATATTCAACGTTGCGCCATGTTGCAACAGCACATGCTTGACGATGGCCAGCCCCAGGCCGGTGCCGCCGGTGGCGGAGCTGCGGGCGGCGTCGACGCGGTAGAAACGCTCGGTGAGGCGGGGGATATGCCGGGCCTCGATGCCGATGCCGCTGTCCTTGACGCTGAAGTAGAGATTGCGCTCATCTTCGTGCCAGCGGATGACAACCTCGCCGCGCGGCGGTGTGTACTTGATGGCATTGGTGATCAGATTGCTGAAGGCGCTGCGCAAATCGGCCTCGATGCCGGTCAGGTTGGCCGCGCTGTCCGCCTGCACCAGAATCCGGTGCTCCTTCTCGGGGTCGTAGGCCAAGGCCTCGGTGCGCAGCTGTTCCAGCAATGGCGCAATCGTGACCGTGCGCGGTTCGGCCTTGTGGCTGTCGTTTTCCAGCCGTGACAGCAGCAACAGGTCATTGACCAGATTGGTCATCCGCGTGGCCTGCTGTTGCATCTGTTTCAGCGCCCGTCCCCAGCGCGGCGGAATATCCTCCTGATGATCCGACAGCGTTTCGAGATAACCGCTGAGCACGGTCAGCGGCGTGCGCAGTTCGTGAGAGACGTTGGCGACGAAGTCGGTGCGGATCTGTTCCAGCTGTTGCAGCCGCGTGATGTCATAAGCAATCAGCAGACGGTCATTGTGGCCGAAACGGGTCAGCTCAAATTGCAGGAAACGGTTGGGATGCACCCAGGATGGCAGCTTCAGGCCGTCCGGCGTCGGGTTCTGGTACTGGCGGATGAAGGCCGGGTCGCGGATCAGGTTGACCACCGGCTTGCCCGCGTCAATGTCCTTGAAACCCAGCAGGCGCTCGGCAGCGGGATTCCACCATTCCAGATTGCCCTGGCTGTCGATCATCACCACCGCCTCATCCAGCGCAGAAATGGAAATGCGGGCGCGGGCGATGATGCCCAGCAGATTGGTGCGGGCGGTGTCCTCGTTGCGGCGCAGGCGGTAGACCGTATCGGCGATGTCTTCCCAGATGCCGGTCAGGTCTTCGGGCGGCGGTTCGCCCGGCGGTTTTTTCAGCCAGGCATGCAGGTGATGCAGGCCTTGCAGATGGATGATGACAAAGACCAGCAGCCCGGTGAACAGGCCGACGCCGGTCAGGTGAAAGAATGAAGCAGGGACGGCGAATACCGTCAGCAGTTGCAGCAGGCGGAACAGTTGCCGGCGCAGGAGCAGGGTCATGGGGTTACTTTTCCGGGATCAGCCTTGACCGAGAAACGGTAGCCGGTGCCGCGCACGGTCTGGATAAACCGGTCAAAGCCGAACGGTTCCAGCGCCTTGCGCAGGCGGCGTATATGCACATCAATTGTACGGTCTTCCACATAGACATTGCCACCCCAGACCTGATCCAGCATCTGGGCGCGGGTGTAGGCTCGCTCCTGATGGCTCATGAAGAAGGACAGGAGGCGGTATTCGGTGGGGCCCATTTCCACCGGGTCGCCGTTGGCGGTGATGCGGTGGCTGACCGGGTCGAGCTTCAGTCCTTCCACCTCAATCGCCTTTTCGGCGCTGAGGGCGGAGGTGCGGCGGAGCACGGCGCGGATGCGCGACACCAGTTCGCGGGTGGAGAACGGTTTGGTGATGTAGTCGTCGGCCCCGGCGTCCAGGCCCTGGATCATGTTGTCTTCCTCGCCGCGCGCGGTCAGCATGATTACCGGGATCTCGCTGAGGTTCTCGTCACGCTTCAGGCGGCGGCACAACTCGATGCCGGTCATGCCCGGCAGCATCCAGTCCAGCAGTACCAGCGAGGGACGCTCGTCGACGATCTTGTGATGGGCCTGCAAGGCATCCTCGGCTTCGAGGCAGTCAAAACCGGCCAGGTCCAGGGCAATGCCGATCATCTCCCGGATGGCGGCTTCATCGTCAACAATCAAGATGCGTTCATTCTTCACGGCCGGCTCCTGCGCCACAGTTCTGCGATAGCCGTATTAGATGTCAATGATATTGCAGAATTATTGCAGGACATAGCTTATCGCCAATCCGGCGAACAAGGCCATGCCGACCTTGTGATTGTTGAGGAAGGCTTCGGTGCAGTGGGCGGGCTTCCGGTCGCGGCTGTGCCGGTATTCCCAGACGAACAGGCCGCCGGCCACGCCGAGGCAGACCGGCCAGACCGGACCCAGATGCAGTTTCAGGCCGATGGCAGCCATCATCATCAGGAACAGCACCTGTAATGTGCCGATGATGGCGAGGTCGTACCGGCCGAACAGGATCGCCGTCGACTTGATGCCCGCCTTCAGGTCGTCCTCGCGGTCGGCCATGGCGTACTGGGTGTCATAGGCGACCGTCCAGACCAGATTGGCGGCATACAGCAGCCAGCAGATCAGGTCAGGCGTGCGGTCCTGGGCGGCATAGGCCATCGGGATAGCCCAGGAGAAGGCCGCCCCCAGCACCACCTGCGGCAAGTAGGTGAAGCGCTTCATGAACGGATAGAGCGAGGCCAGCGCCAGCGCGCCGAAGGACCAGATGAAGGTTGCCAGATTCAGGAAGGGCAGCAGCGCAGCGGAACAGGCGATCAGGAAGAAAAACAGGTAGAGCGCTTCCCGCGAGGGCAGGCGGCCGTCGGCGATCGGACGCCCCTTGGTGCGGCTGACCTGGCCGTCGAAGTCGCGGTCGGCCCAGTCGTTGATGACGCAGCCCGCCGAGCGCATCAGCACCACGCCCAGCGTGAAGATCAGCACGATATTCCAAGCGGGTTGGCCGTTGCCCGCAATCCAGACGGCCCACAACGTTGGCCAGAGCAGCAGCCAGATGCCGATCGGGCGGTGCAGACGCATGACTTCGGCGTACAGGGGCAGGCGCTGGCGCAGGGAGAAAGGAGTCATGGACGGGTCGGGGCAGTCGGTGAAGTGCGCCGATTCTAGCGCAACTTGGCGGCCTGCGCCGCTGCAAACAGGGCGGGCAGGAATCGTTCCTGCACCAGCAGCGGCCGGCCGTGGAAGCGGAAGCAGGAGCGGCGCTGCCAGCTGCCGTCCTGATGGCGGATGTCCAGCGGCTCGCGGCGGGCGTGCTCCTTGAACAGCACCGTGCCCAGCGAGCGCGAGCCGAGGTAGCGCAGGCGGCGTCCCCGCCCGTGCAGCGTGGTTTGCGGAATGATGCTGCGGGCGGTGACCCAGACCTGA
>DASUIM010000369.1:0-3145 GCA_036279775.1 Fluviicoccus sp.
CGCCCGCACCTGTTCTGCCTGCCGATCCTGAAACGCAACGTGCATCAGGAAGCGCTGCAGCGCGCCGCCGTGTCGGGCAACCCGCGCTTCTTCCTGGGCACCGACAGCGCCCCGCACGCCATCAGCGCCAAGGAAGCCGCCTGCGGCTGCGCCGGGTCGTACACCGCGCACGCCGCGCTGGAACTGTATGCCGAGGTCTTTGAACAACTGGGCGCGCTGGACAAGCTGGAAGCCTTCGCCAGTTTCCACGGCCCGGATTTCTACCGCCTGCCGCGCAACAGGGATACCGTGACGCTGGTCAAGGAAAGCTGGGAGGTGCCGGACGCGCTACCGTTCGGGCCGACCTCGGTGGTGCCGATCCGCGCCGGTGCGGCGATCAGCTGGAAAGTACGCGCATGAGTGACATTCACCCGCTCAGCCAGCGTTTTCGCGGCTTCATGCCGGTTGTGGTCGATGTGGAAACCGGCGGCTTTCATGCCGCCACGGACGCCCTGCTGGAAATCGCCTTCGTGCCGCTAACCCTGGACAAGAACGGGCAACTGCACGCGCTGCCATCGCTGCATGCCCATATCGAGCCCTTTGCAGGCGCGGTGCTGAACCCGGCGGCGCTGGCGTTCACCGGCATTGACCCCTTCAATCCGTTACGCGGAGCCGAACCGGAGGGTGAAGCGCTCAAGCGCATTTTTGCGGAATTGAAAAAACTGCAACGCGCCCATCACTGCAAGCGCTGCATTCTGGTCGGGCATAACGCGCATTTTGATCTGGGGTTTTTGCAGGCGGCGGTAGATCGCCACAACCTGAAGAACAGCAGCCCGTTCCACCCGTTCTCGGTGTTTGACACGGTAACGCTGGCAGGAATGGCGTTTGGGCAGACGGTGCTGGCAAAGGCTTGCGAAAGTGCGGAAATCGACTTCAGCAATGAGGACGCGCACTCGGCGCTGTACGATGCGGAAAAAACCGCGGAACTGTTTTGCCGAATCACCAACCGCTGGCAAATGGGCGCATGACGCCCGCCTGCCGGCGGCTCTGGATCAACGCGCGCTATTCCTCGCCATCATCGAGGTCATAGTCGTAATCCTTCAACTTGCGTTCCAGACGACGTTCTTCCAGGATGTCATCAATCACCCGCCGCTTCAGCAGGGAATTCTTGACACTGGCCGCCTTGGCGACATCATCACCACCACCACCGCCAGCATCAAAATCACCGCCGTCATCATCAATGAAGGCATCGTCCAGCTCGAAATCTTCTGATTTACCGTTTGACATAGCCACCTCAACCTACGCAAGGTTGCGCTATATACGCTAATAATAGCGATTTGTAAATCCATCACTTCACAATTTCGGGAAAATGACGTTTCCAAGGCGATAAACGGCTTAAAAAGCCCATAACGGCCGGGAACCGGTGACGAGAATAAATTAAAATCAGGAAATTCAACGGGGAACAACAAGAGGGGGAATGGGGTGATCGATGGGGCTCGAACCCACGACAACCGGAATCACAATCCGGGGCTCTACCAACTGAGCTACGACCACCACAAAGGTACAACGACAACAACCAACACTGGCAACTGGCGCGCCCGGCAGGGCTCGAACCTGCGACCCTCGGCTTAGAAGGCCGATGCTCTATCCAGCTGAGCTACGAGCGCAAGGAACTTTTGCTAAGTTGGTCGGGGCGGTGGGATTCGAACTCACGACCCTCTGGTCCCAAACCAGATGCGCTACCAGACTGCGCTACGCCCCGACTATCAAAGCTGCACTTGTTGCCAAATGCGAGGGCGCATAATACGCAGCGGGTACCGGAGAGTCAATCCCCTTTTAAATAGGCGCCTGTTTTTTCAACGTTTTCCAGCGGCGAAATCGAGCATGCGCTGCAATGGCACCACCGCCTGCGGGATAATGGCGGGATCGACATGGATTTCCTGGCCGCCGTTTTCCAGCACTGCCAGCAGGTTCTCCAGTTCGTTCATCGCCATCCACGGGCAATGCGCGCAAGAGCGGCAGGTCGCGCCGCTGCCGGCGGTCGGAGCTTCCATGAACTCCTTGTCGGGGCTGAGCTGCTGCATCTTGTAGAAGATGCCGCGGTCGGTGGCGACGATGAATCGCTTGTTCGGCAAGGTCTGCGAGGCCTTGATCAATTGAGAGGTGGAACCGACGGCATCGGCGATGTCCACCACCGCTTCCGGCGATTCGGGATGGACCAGCACCGCCGCGTCGGGATAGACGTGCTTCAGGTCGAGCACGCCGCGCGCCTTGAACTCCTCGTGAACAATACAGGCGCCGTCCCACAGCAGCATGTCGGCGCCGGTGACCTTCTGCACATAGCCGCCCAGATGCTTGTCCGGCGCCCAGATGATCTTCTCGCCCTTGCCCGCCAGGTAATCAATCACATCCACCGCGATGCTGGAGGTCACCACCCAGTCCGCGCGCGCCTTCACGGCGGCGGAGGTATTGGCGTAGACCACCACGGTATAGTCGGGATGGGCGTCGCAGAATGCGGTGAATTCCTCCACCGGGCAACCCAGGTCCAGCGAACAGGTCGCTTCCAGCGTCGGCATCAGCACGCGCTTTTCCGGGTTGAGGATCTTCGCGGTTTCACCCATGAACTTGACCCCGGCCACCACCAGCGTCGAGGCCGGATGTTTGGTGCCGAAACGGGCCATTTCCAGCGAGTCGGAGACACAACCGCCGGTTTCCTCGGCCAGCGCCTGCAAGTCATGCGAGGTGTAGTAATGCGCCACCAGCACGGCGTCGCGTTCCTTCAGCAACTGCTTGATTCGGGCGCGCAGTTCCTCCTTGCGCGCCGGCGACATCACCGGCTCGTGCGGGGTTTGCAGGTGATCGAGATAATCCTTCACCAGCGCCTTGGCGGCGTTATCAATCAGGTTGTTCATGGCAGACTTGCGGGCTCGGAAAAGCGGATGGCCGATTTTACCCTGTTCGCGGCCCGGAACGCGATTATTTCCCCGCCCAAGCGTTTACAGGCTGCGCGGACGGGCCTTTACTTAACAGGAACCACGGCCCGAAGGAAGCCCGCCATGATCCCCCTGCGCGACCTGCCCGAATTTCCCTGTGATTTCCGCACCCTGCGCGACAGCTGGCTGGCGGACGAGGCGCTGGTGCTGACCGCGCTGCTGAAGGATTGCGG
>DASUIM010000370.1:0-5780 GCA_036279775.1 Fluviicoccus sp.
ATTAAATAGGGTAGATTTGCCAACATTCGGCAGGCCCACAATGCCACAATTGAACCCCATGTCTGTTTCCTCGTCTGTCTGTTCGCAATGGCGCGCATCGTACACGAAAACGACTTGTTTTGCTCAGGTGAAGGCCCCATGAACCGCATTCTCTACCAGTTCCCGCTCTCCCATTATTGCGAGAAGGCCCGCTGGATGCTCGACTTCAAACATCTTGCATACGATGTCCGTAACCTGTTTCCCGGCGCCCACCGCCTGCTGAGCTGGTGGCGCGCCCACGGCACCACCGTGCCGCTGCTGAAGGATGGCCGGGAATGGATCGGAGACTCCACGGAAATGGCCTTCTGGTTGGATGCGCGCTACCCGCAGCATCCCTTGCTGCCCAACGATCCGCTGAAGCGTGGCAAGGTGGCGATGCTGGAAGAGATGGCGGACGAGGGCGGCGTGCACTTGCGGCGCTGGTTATATGGCGAAATCCTCGACCAGGACGCCGTCATGAACGTGATGCTGGACAGCTATGCTTGGGCGGTCCCGGTCAAGGAATACCTGTGGCCGTTCCTGCAACAGGGCATTCGCCGCCTGTACCGCGTTACCCCGGAAAAGACGCCCAAGGCCCTGGAAAACATGCTGGCGGTGATGACCCGGCTGGAGCAGACGCTGGTCGACAACGGCGGCCGCTATCTGGTCGGAGAGCAGCTGACGCTGGCTGATATCGCCGCCGCCTCGCTGTACGCCCCTTTGCTGGCCATTCCCGGCACGCCCTGGGAAAGCTTTACCATCCGTTCGCCCGTTTTCCAGCAGGTCTATGAAGATACCCTGCGTCGTCCCTTCGGCCGCTGGATCCTCCGGTTGTACGCCGAAGAGCGGAACTCACGCGGCAACTGGAAATAATCCGGCGCGTGGCGGTTGGCCGTACTTCCCTGAAATACATTTTTCCGGCACATTGCTGGTACGCCCGTCCCACGCTAAAAACAAGACCAGACCATAATAATTACGGAGTCCGCCATGCTCGACCAGAAATACATCCGTCACCCGCAGGCTGATGCCCTCATTGGCATCATGGGCGCCGGCTTTGCGGGTATCTGCATGGGCATACGCTTGAAGCAGGCGGGCATCCACGATTTCGTGATTGTGGAAAAAGCGGATGATGTCGGTGGCACCTGGCGGGACAACACCTACCCCGGCGCGGCCTGCGATGTGCCGTCGCACCTGTACTGTTATTCCTTCGAACCCAATCCGGACTGGAGCCGAAGTTACGCGCCGCAGGAAGAAATCCAGAATTACATCCGCCATTGCGTCGACAAGTATGACTTGCGGCCGCACATCCGCTTCAATACCGAGGTTGTCTCCGCCCGCTACAACGAGAAAATGGCCTTGTGGGAAGTCCGTGACGCCACCGGCATGATGGCCCGGGTACATATCGTCATTTCCGCCAAGGGCGCGCTGCAAATCCCGTCGCTGCCCGCCATTCCCGGCATTGACACCTTCAAGGGTGATGCCTTCCATTCCGCGCAGTGGCGTCACGATGTCGACCTGAGCGGCAAGGAAGTGGCGGTGATCGGCACCGGCGCCAGCGCCATCCAGATTGTCCCCGCCATTGCCGTACAGGTGAAAAAGCTGAATCTGTTCCAGCGCACGCCGCCCTGGGTGATGCCGAAAATGGACCGCGATTACCTGGGCATTGAAAAGTTCCTGTTCAAGCAGTTCCCGCGCCTCAACCGCTTGCACCGCAACAGCCTGTACTGGATGTTCGAAAGCCGGGCCTTGGGCTTTGTCGTCGATCCGCGCCTGATGAAGCTGGGTGAGGCCGTGGCCCGCAACTTTATCCGCCGTTCGATTGACGATCCGGAACTGCAGCGCAAGGTGACACCGGCCTATACCATGGGGTGCAAGCGCGTGCTGATGTCGAATGAGTATTATCCGGCGCTGAACCGGCCCAATGTTGCGCTCATCAACGACGGCATTCAGGAAATCCGCGAGCATGCCATTGTGACCACGGACGGCGTCGAACACCCGGTGGATGCCATCATCTACTCCACCGGCTTCCACGTGACCGACTCGCTGCTGGGTCTCAGCATCACCGGCAAGGACGGCCTCAATCTGGCCGACGCCTGGAAAAACGGTATGGAGGCCTATTACGGCATCACCATCAACAAGTTCCCGAACCTGTTCATGCTGCTGGGGCCGAACACCGGGCTGGGCCATAACTCCATCATCTTCATGATCGAGGCGCAGGTGAATTACGTGATGCAGGCCATCACGCGCATGCTGAAGAAGGGCTACCAGCAGATGGAAGTGCGTCGCGCCATCCAGAAGGCGTTTGTCGAGGAAATGCAGCGGCGTTCCAAGAACACGGTTTGGAAAGCGGGATGCGCCAGTTGGTATCTGGATGAAAACGGCAAGAACACCACGCTGTGGCCGGGCTTTACCGTGCAGTACTGGCTGGAAACGCGGAAGTTTGATGAACGGGATTATCGTCTGGTGAAAACCGCCTGACACTCCCGCCCGCAGCCGAAGCCGGCGGGCGGGGGATACCGGCTCAGGGAGCCTTGTAGCTGGCCTGAGTCAGCAGATCAATGCCGCAATCCAGTTCGCTGATCCAGTCCAGGAAGCGGTTGATCATGACTGAACCCTTGAACGGGCTGCCATGCTGCGGAACAATCATCGATACATCCATGTCGCGCACCATGTTCGCCCACAGGCGCGTCACCTTGCGCGAGCACATGTAGCGCTGGTGGAATCCTTTCATGTGTTGGATATGGCGGTCGAAATCGGTCACGAATTCACCGGCGTCATCCACCATCGAGGCACCCATGTCCCCCGAGAACAGGATTTTCGACACCGGATCATAAAACTGGAAGTTGCCTACCGAATGCAGGAAATGCGCGGGCACGGCCTTGATGACGGTGTCGCCAAAAGGAATGTCCTGCCCCTGGTCCGGCAATTCGATCAACCGGTCCGAGAAGTCATCGCGGATGCGGTCGGCCATGAACGCCGAGGTCAGGTGCGGCAGGAAGCGCGCCCACAGCTTCGAGGCGACGATGGTGCAGGGCGTGTGCGCCAGCCAGCGCGGCATCGAGGCGATGATGTCCGGGTCCTGGTGTGAGGCAATCACATAGTCCAGTTCCTGCAAGCGGACGTACTTCAGCACTTCGATGGTCAGCGGGGTGTAGGTCAGGTCTCCACCCGGGTCGATGATGGCGGCATGCTTGCCGTGGATGATCAGAAACTGGTTCGCCTGAACTCCTTCTCCCTTGACCAGATGCGTGAAGCTCACACACTTGTGTTCGCCATTATCAAACAGTACTTGAGAGGAGGAAATGCTCATTCGGGAAACCTGCCATTGTAAAGATGGCGTATGGTATCAAATAGCCACAATTAAATCATGGTTATGATTCTGACAATCAGCAAAATGTGAAGTAATCAGCAAAAAGGGTGGGGGAAAGTCAGGCTTTGAAGCCGTTGAGCTGGCTCATGGCCTTGGCGATATCGCCGCCAATGAATGTATCAGACAGCCGCAACGCTTCATCCAGCGCCAGATCAATCTTCTCCTGTTCGGAAGACGGGGCCTTGCCCAGCACGAAATTGGAGACCAGTCGCGCCTCGCCGGGATGACCGATGCCGATCCGCAGGCGGTGGAAGCCGTTGTTGTTACCGAGGCAGGCAATCATGTCGCGCAAGCCGTTATGACCGCCATGACCGCCGCCGGTTTTCAGGCGGATATGACCGGGAAGCAGGTCGAGTTCGTCATGGGCTGCCAGAATGGCGGCGGGGGGAATCTTGAAGAAGGTGGCCATGGCGCCAACGGCCAGACCGGAACGATTCATGAAAGTGGTGGGAATCAGCAAACGGACTTCGTGACCGGCAATGCTGCCGCGTCCGGTGAAGCCATGAAACTTGGGTTCGGAAACAAGACGGATGCCGTGGTTTGCCGCCAGGCGGCTGACATACCACGCACCCGCATTGTGGCGGGTCTGCTCGTATCCCGGTCCGGGATTCCCCAGACCGACAATCAGTTGCAAACCCGCCATGATGACACTTAGGCCTTGTGCACGTTGGCGATCGGCTGGTCGTAGTCGTGGCCTTGGGCCAGCGCGGGGATTTCCACGCCTGCCGGCAGCTTGATGTCCGACAGGTGCAGGGTGGTGCCGATGTGCACGCCAAGCAGGTCAACCGTCAGGTATTCCGGCAGGTTGTTCGGCAGGCAGGCGATTTCCACTTCGGTGGCGATGATGGAAATGGAGCCGCCTTCGGTCTTCACGCCAACACAGGCTTCCTGGTTGGTGTAGTGCAGGGGCACCTTCATGGTCAGCTTCTGGGCCGCGTCAACACGCAGGAAGTCCGCGTGCAGCGGGGTGTTCTTGGCCGGGTGACGCTGCATGGCCTTGATCACGGCTTGCTGGGGCTGGCCGTCAATGATCAGGGTCAGCACGTGCGAGTAGAAGGCTTCGTTTTCGATGGCCTTCACCAGCTCGCGCAGTTCGATGCTGATCGACTGGGCGTCTTTGCCGCCGCCGTAAATAACGGCGGGGATCTTCTTTTCCAGACGGCGAAGGCGGCGGCTCGCACCTTTCCCTTCGTCGGTCCGGTTAGTGGCATTCAGAGTGAAGTTAACGGACATGATTGTCTCCGGTTAAGCCGTATTTCGCGACCAAATACGGCTGTTGCTAAAAAGGGCGGCTAAAGCCGCCCCGGGGTATCAGCGTGTTCAGAACAACTCGAACATGGCGCTGATGGATTCTTCGTTATTGATGCGGCGCAGCGTTTCCGCCAGCAGCGACGACATCGACATCTGGCGGATGCGGCCGCAATTCCGGGCTTCATCCGACAGGGGAATGGTATCGGTCACCACCAGTTCATCCAGCGCCGAGCCGGTAATGTTCTGGATGGCGGCGCCGGACAGCACCGGATGGGTACAGTAGGCGACGACGCGGCGCGCTCCGTGTTCCTTCAGGGCGGCGGCGGCCTTGCACAGGGTGCCGGCGGTGTCGACCATGTCGTCGACAATCACGCAGTCACGACCGGCGACTTCACCGATGATATGCATGACCTGCGATTCATTGGCCTTCGGGCGACGCTTGTCGATGATGGCCAGATCCACGTCGCCCAGCTGCTTGGCGATGGCGCGGGCGCGAACCACACCGCCAATGTCGGGGGAGACCACCACGAGGTTGTCGTAGTGCTGCTTTTGCAGGGCGGTCAACAGCACGGGCGAGCCGTAGATGTTGTCCACCGGTATGTCAAAAAAGCCCTGGATCTGGTCGGCGTGCAGGTCGACGGTCAGAACGCGGTCGATGCCGACGCTGGTGATCATGTCCGCAACCACCTTGGCGGTGATGGGTACACGGGCCGAGCGCGGGCGGCGGTCCTGGCGGGCGTAGCCGAAGTAGGGGATCACCGCCGTGATGCGGCCGGCGCTGGCGCGGCGCAGCGCGTCCGCCATCACGATCAGTTCCATCAGGTTGTCATTGGTCGGCGCGCAGGTGGACTGGATGATGAAGACATCCTTGCCTCGCACGTTCTCGTTGATTTCCACGGCAATTTCGCCGTCGGAAAAACGCGAAACCTCGGCGGAACCGAGCGGAATATGCAGATGACTAACGACTTTTTGGGCTAGCTGCGGGTTGGCGTTACCCGTGAAGACGACCAGATTAGGCATGGCAATGAACACATTGTAGAGATGGCAGGGGCGGCTGGATTCGAACCAACGCATGGCGGGATCAAAACCCGCTGCCTTACCGCTTGGCGACGCCCCTATAGCGTGTGCGATCGTAAATCGC
>DASUIM010000371.1:0-2269 GCA_036279775.1 Fluviicoccus sp.
CGCCAATGCGCTGAGCGTCGCCCAGGATGTGAAGTCGACCTTGTCCGATCTCTCCCAGACCTTCCCGGATGGCCTCACCTACAAGGTGCCTTACGACACCACCCGCTTCGTCGAGGTGTCGATCAAGGAAGTGCTGAAGACACTGGGCGAGGCGATGCTGCTGGTGTTCATGGTGGTGTTCCTGTTCCTGCAGAACTGGCGCGCCACGCTGATCCCGACGCTGGCCGTGCCGGTGTCGCTGCTGGGTACCTTTGCCGGGCTGTACCTGCTGGGCTATTCGATCAACACGTTGACGCTGTTCGGCATGGTGCTGGCCATCGGCATCGTGGTGGATGACGCGATCGTCGTGCTGGAAAACATCGAACGCATCATGCACGAGGAGGGCATGCCCGCGAAGGAAGCCGCCTTCAAGGCGATGCACGAGGTCAGCGGCCCCGTCATCGCCATTGTGCTGGTGCTCTGCGCCGTGTTCGTGCCGATTGCCTTCATGGGCGGGCTGACGGGGGAGCTGTACCGCCAGTTCGCCATCACCATCTCCATCGCCGTGGTGTTGTCGGGACTGGTGGCGCTGACGCTGACGCCGTCGCTGTGCGTGCTGATCCTGAAAAACGAGCACAAGCAGACCGCGCGTTTCTTCCTCTGGTTCAACGACTGGTTCCACCGCATCACCCACCGGTATCTGGGCGGTGTGAAGTTCCTGCTGAAACGGTCGTTCCTGAGCGTGTTCCTGTTCGGCGGCATGATCGCCCTGACCGCAGGACTGTGGAGCAAGACGCCGGGTTCGCTGGTGCCGGATGAAGACCAGGGCTTCTACATCGCCGCTGTGTTCCTGCCGGACGGGGCATCGCTGGAGCGCACCGACAAGATCGTCCATCAGGTGATCGAAGCCATCAAGTCCAACCCCAACAACGAGGACGTGGTGGCCTTTACCGGCCTCGACTTCCTGGGCGGCGGTTTCAAGAACAGCGCCGCCACCATCTTCGTCACGCAGAAGGACTGGAGCCAGCGCAACGTGCCGGTAGGCGCGCTGGTGGGCGACTTCTTCGCCAAGACCGGTGGCATCAAGGAAGCACTGGCGCTGGCCTTCCCGCCGCCCGCCATTTTCGGGTTGGGCAGCACCGGCGGTTTTGAGGTCTATATCCAGAACAAGGGCGAAGGCGGCGCGCAGCGGATGGCGGAAGTGAAGGACGCCGTGCTGGGCGCGGCGCACCAGAACCCGCAACTGGGCATGATCAACACCCTGTGGCGACCCAACACGCCGCAGCTGCATGTGGATGTGGACCGGGAAAAGGCGAAGGCGCTGGGCGTCAACGTCGACGAAGCCTTCAATACGCTGTCGGCGACGCTGGGCACCTATTACGTCAACGATTTCAACAAGTACGGCCGCGCCTGGCAGGTGCTGATGAGCGCTGACGCCCCGTACCGTCATACCCCGGAAGACATTGGCAATATCTACGTGCGCAGCGACAAGGGCGCGATGGTGCCGATGTCGGCGATCGCCAACGTGCGTTTCAGTTCCGGTCCGGACAGTATCGACCGCTACAACAACCTGCCTGCCGTCAAGCTGATGGGCAGCGGCGCGCCCGGCATCAGTTCCGGTCAGGCGCTGGCGGCGGTGGAAGCGACCATGAAGAAGGCCTTGCCCGCCGACTTCCAGTATGAGTTCACCGGTGCGTCCTTCCAGGAGAAGAAGTCTGACGGCAGTTCGGCCATTGCGCTGGTGCTGGCAGTGATCATGGTGTTCCTGATCCTGGCGGCGCTGTATGAACGCTGGATGCTGCCGCTGGCGGTGCTGCTGGCAGTGCCGTTCGGTATCTTCGGCGCGCTGGCGATCATCTGGGTGCGCAATCTGGTGTTCATGGCGATGGGCATTCCCGCGCCGCCCTTGACCAACGACGTCTACTTCCAGATCGGCATGGTGACGCTGATCGGCCTGGCGGCGAAGAACGCGATCCTGATAGTGGAATTCGCGGTGCTGAAGATGGAAGAGGGCATGTCGGCGGCGCAGGCCTCGCTGGAAGCTGCCCGCCTGCGTCTGCGGCCGATCATCATGACCTCGCTGGCGTTCATCCTGGGCGTGTTGCCGCTGGCGCTGAGCCACGGCGCGGGCGCGGGGGCGCGGCAGTCTGTCGGCACCGGCGTCATGGGCGGCATGATGGCCGCCACCTTCCTGGCGGTGTTCTTTGTCCCCTTGTTCTTCAAGCTGATTGTGGACGGCCACATGCGCACCGATCCCAAGGAACTGGATGCCTTCAAGGAAAAGGAACGG
>DASUIM010000372.1:0-1756 GCA_036279775.1 Fluviicoccus sp.
TTCAACAAGACCCGAAGGTCATTGAAGTCTATTTGGGCGAATAAGAGGGAGAAACACCATGCTGTCGGTACGTCATCTCAACCAGTTCTACGGCCAGAGCCATATTCTCTGGGATCTGAGCATCAACATCCGCGAGGGCTCCTGCGCCTGCCTGATGGGCCGCAACGGTGTCGGCAAGACCACGCTGCTGAAATGCCTGCTGGGCCTGCTGCCGGTGAAGACCGGCGAGATCCAGTTCAACGGCCAGCCCATCCACAAGCTGGCCACCGAAAACCGGGCGCGCTCCGGCATCGGCTATGTGCCGCAGGGCCGGGAAATCTTTTCGCTGCTGTCGGTGGAGGAAAACCTGCGCATCTCGCTGGGGGCGCGCGCGGACAAGGCCAAGGGCATTCCGCCGCACATCTACGAGATGTTCCCGGTACTGAAGGAAATGCGCCACCGGCGCGGCGGCGACCTGTCCGGCGGACAGCAACAGCAGCTGGCCATCGCCCGGGCGCTGATCCTCGACCCGAAGCTGCTGATCCTCGACGAACCGACCGAGGGCATCCAGCCGAACATCGTCCGCGAGATCGGCGAGGTGATCAAGCGCCTGAACCGCGAGCACGGCCTGACGGTGCTGCTGGTGGAACAGAAGCTGCCCTTCGCGCGGCAGGTGGCCAGCGATTTCTACCTGATGGACAAGGGACGGCTGGTAGCCGAGGGGCCGATTGCCGACCTGAGCGAGGAGATCATTGCCGAGTACCTGAGCGTGTAGCGCTCAGCCCACCGGCAGCGCCGTGCGGTCAACCACGCGGCGCAGCACGAAGCTGGAATGGACGCCGGTGACGCCGGGGATGCGGGTGATGCGGTTCAGCAGCAGCTCCTGGTAGGCGTCCATGTCGCGCACCACCACCTTCAGCTGGTAGTCGGCGGACTGCCCGGTGATCAGCAGGCATTCCAGCACTTCCGGGATATCGGCGATGCGGGCTTCGAAGTGGTCGAAGCGTTCGGGGGTGTGCTGGTCCATGGAGATGTGGATCAGGGCCATGAGCGTGAGGCCGAGCTTGCGGGCGTCGACCAGGGCGCGGTAGCCGGTGATCAGGCCCGCTTCTTCCAGCGCCTTGACGCGGCGCAGGCAGGGGGACGGGGTGAGGCCGATGCGGTCGGCGAGGTCCTGGTTGCTGAGGTGGCCGTCTTCCTGCAGGGATTGGAGGATGAGGCGGTCGTAGCGGTCGAGTTGCATGTGTGGGCTCCTGCTTTTACGCCCTCCTGTGGAACAGGGGGGCTCCCCGGAGGGGTGGGGGGTTCTGGGCAGAACACGCCCCTCTGTTTACGTTAATTCTTTCCTCCCGCCTGCCGCGGGCCCTTCTTTTTGTCTTGGCAAAAAGAAGGCAAAAACCGTGTCCTTCGCCAAAACTCGCTGGCCGGGATTTCCCTGTTCCTACCTCCCCGCTTCCATCCCTTCGCTCCCCGGCATGTTGGCTCAGACAGTTGGCTGCGGACCGCCATTACTTAATATATTGCTGTTTTTGTTATTATTTGGCAATTTTCTGCTTTTATTGTTGGCATTTAACCTTCACTTCGCAATCCCCTGCCCTTTCTTGTGCCGTATTCTGCCTTCATTGAAACCGTTTTCCGTGGAGCTGCCGTCATGTTGTCGAATCCTGCTGCGAAGTACCGTCCTTTTGCGCCGGTGAATCTTCCGGACCGTACCTGGCCAAGCAAGGTCATTGATCGGGCGCCGGTGTGGATGAGTACGGATTTGCGGGATGGCAAT
>DASUIM010000373.1:0-2096 GCA_036279775.1 Fluviicoccus sp.
CCGCCGCCTCCTTCAACCTGCCCAGCATCCGTACCATGCCCTGACCGTCAATCCCGGCCTGCTGCATGCGCTTCACCCCGTCCAGGTCCGCCTGCGACTCCAGATCGCGGCCGAACGCCATCGACCCGGCCTGATGCGCCAGCACCGCCGTCATCGCACTGGCGTCGCCCAGCGCCACCAGCAACACCGCCGCCACGCCCACGCTGTTCAGCATGCCTTTCAGCGCATGCCGCTGCTCCACGTGTTGCACTTCGTGCGCCAGCACCGCCGCCAGCTCATCAGCCGACCGGGTCGCCTCGATCAGCCCCCGGTTCACCACCACAATGCCGCCCGGCAGGGCAAAGGCATTCACCTGCTTGCTGCTGCTGACCATCCAACGGTAACGGTAGCGCGAACCCTTCGTCAGATTGCCACCCATCTGCCGCACGACATCCACGGCCTCACCCTTCTCCAGGAAAGTCTGGTTCTCCCGCAGGCCTTCCAGCGCCGCATCCCCCAGCCGCAGTTCGGTTTCCGGGGAAATGCGCGCCGCCGCCCAGCTTAGCGCAGCGTCATATTGCCACCACAGCAGCAACGCCGACACCAGCAGCAACGCCGCCGAGGCCAGCACCCCGCGCAGCACCCACTGCTGCGCGCCGGTGTGCCGCCGCCATTGCCGCAATTGCGCCGTCAGCACTTCAGGAGCTTGCGCCACGAAAGCGTCACGCCCCGCCCTGCCCTCCGGCTTCACCGTCCAGCGGCCGTCGGCATCGGTCCACGCCAGAAACAGCTCGTCATGGTCAAAGCCGCCCACCGACACCGCCAGCGCCGACAGCAGCACCCGGCGCTCCGGCGTCACATGCACCCGCAAGCTGCCGCTGTCCAGCGACACCGTCACCGCCTCGCCCGCTACCGGCAGGCCCGGCCCGAACAAACGGCAGGCAATCATCGTCACTTGCCGCCGCCGGTGGCCACTGACAGGATAATCACGAAGATCACGAAGATCAGGTACATCTTCCCGGTCAATCCGCCCGAACGTCCGCGAACCGCACTGCCGAACAGCGCGCCGCTCAGCCGCGACATCGGCATCGACTGCAGCCAGACCTTGCCGGGGCCGGTCAGCGTGGCGTGGAACAGGCCTTCGCCGCCAAACAGCGCGGTTTTCACCTTGCCCGCGTACTTGATGTCATAGCGCACCGACGGTGTCAGCGCCACCAGACAGCCTGTATCCACGCGCAGCACCTGGCCCGGTTGCAGGTCCAGCTCGGTCAACGTGCCCGAGGCATGCACAAAGGCAACGCCCTGCCCGTTCAAGCGTTGCATGATGAATCCTTCCCCGCCAAAGAAGCCGACGCGCAGCCGCTTCTGCCAGGCCAGATTCACCTCCACGCCCTGTTCCGCCGCCAGATACGCGCCTTTCTGGCAGATCAGCTCGCCGCCCATGTCGCCCAACCGGATCGGCAAAATCTGGCCCGGACCGGGCGCGGCAAACGCCACACGCTGCGCCTGTGCGCCCTTGACCGTATAGCGGCTGCTGAACAGCGACTCGCCGGTAAAACTGCGCTTGATCGCCTTGAACAGGCGGCCGATCGCACCAAAGGCGGAATCGGTGCCGTCGCCCAGCACGGTGTCGATCTGCACATCGCCGTCCACGTACATCATCGCGCCCTGCTCGCCGATCACCGCCGCGCCGGGTTGCAGGGTCACCTCCACAAACTGCAGGTCCTCGCCCTTCACCGCATAGGACAGGCGCTCGTTGATCCGCACTTCGGACACGGTCTTGCCCAGGGAAATATCCATCGTCTTGCTCCTTGTTGAAAATCCGCCCGTCCGGGCCGGTCATGTGTTGATATCTTCAGGCGGAAGTGCGCTGCATCCACTTCCACGGCTGGATCGCGCCCAGACTGACGCCGACCAACCCCAGCACCACGCTCAGGGTCAGCGGCTCGCCCAGCAGCGGTACCGCCAGTGTCGCGCCCAGCACCGGGGCCAGCGCCAGGAAGGCGCCGGTCGTGAACGGCCCCAACCGCCGCTGCGCCTCGATGAAACTGATCATCGCCACGATCACCACCAGAATGCCCTGGAACAGTGACTGGGTGATGATGGTCGGCCAACTG
>DASUIM010000374.1:0-3119 GCA_036279775.1 Fluviicoccus sp.
TCCAGCACCACCTTTTTCTTGCCCGCGCGCGCCTTCAGCGCCCAGCCCACTTCCGGCGAGCCGGTGAAGCTCAGCAGTTTCAGGCGCTCGTCGGTGGTGAACAGGTCGGCGCCGTCGCGGCTGCACGGCAGAATGGAGAACGCCCCTTCCGGCAGGCTGGTCTCGGCCAGCACTTCGCCGATCACCAGCGCGCCGATCGGGGTCAGGCTGGCGGGTTTCAGGATGAAGGGGCAGCCGGCGGCGATGGCCGGGGCCACCTTGTGCGCGGCCAGGTTCAGCGGGAAGTTGAACGGGCTGATGAACGAGCAGACGCCCACCGGCACGCGCTGGGTCATGCCGCGATAGCCCTTGGCGCGGGGGCTGATGTCCAGCGGCAGCGTTTCGCCGGTGATGCGGGTGGCTTCCTCGCTGGCGATGCGGAAGGTGTCGATCAGGCGGGTGACTTCGCCGCGCGCGTCCTTGATTGGCTTGCCCGCCTCGATGCACAGGCTTTCCGCCAGTTCGTCGGCGCGCTCGCGGAAGCGGCGCACGCAGTGGTCCAGCACTTGCTGGCGCTCGTAGGCGGGCAGGCGCGCCATGGCGCCCTGCGCCTTGACGGCGGCGCTGATGGCGGCGTCGATAGCCAGGCTGTCGGCCAGCGCGACGCGGGTGGCGATCTCGCCGGTGTACTTGTCGGTGACGGCCAGGTCGGTGTTGGCGTAGACGGCTTCATTGGCCAGGAAATAGGGGTAGGCGGCTTTCAGCATGAGGGGCTCGCGGGCAGGGGACGCACCGGGCGTCGTCGGGACAAAAATCGGGATTCAGCGTTCGCCCAGCACCGCCTTGACGAAGTCGGACTTGGAGCGGGTATAGGTGTCGCGGTCGCCGCCGGACAGGCCGACCAGATCGGTCTTCAGCCGGGCATAGCGCGCGGCCAGGGCCGGGTCGCGCAGCAGCGCATCGCGGAAACGCAGCAGCCGGAACCATTCCTCGCCTTCATAGGCCACCAGGTGCAGATGATGGGTGCGGTGGCCGTCCTTCTGCCGCAACAGCCAGCGCCGGTCCGGCAGCATCAGGTTCTGTTCGGGCACATACACATAGTCGCCGCCCAGCCGCAGCGGGTCCACCAGCGCCTCCACCGCCGCCATCGAATCCACGCCCGCCAGCAGGTCGATGACCGGCTTGGCCTGCAGGCCGGGAATGGCGGTGCTGCCGATATGCTCGATGGCGCGGAAATGGCCGGGAAACAAGGATTCCAGCCGCGACCGTTCCTGGTCGAAATGGCTCGGCCAGGCCGGGTCGTAGGGGTGCATGCACACCCCTTCGCGGATCGCGTTCCTGATACTGTCGTCTGTGGCGGTGGACGTCATGGCCGATCTTCCGTGGACCCGGTCGGGGCCCTTATGTCGTTCTTCTTCCCGTCATTCTAGGCGAAACTCAGGCCGATGCCACTAGGACAGCCAGCGCGGCGCGAATGTTTTCCGGAATGGTGACGGGGGTATTGTTTGCCTTGTTCACGAAGACATGCACGAAGTGGCCTTCCGCCACTGCCGTGTCCTCGCCCGCCTTGAAAATGGCAATGCCGTATTCCACCGAGGACTTGCCCAGCTTGTTCACCCGCAGCCCGCCGTCCAGCTTGTCGGGGAAGGCAATCGGGGCGAAGTAGTTGCAGCCGGAATTGACCACGAAACCCACCGTGTCGCCGTGGTGGATGTCCAGCCCGCCCTGTTCAATCAGGTAGGTGTTGGCCACGGTGTCGAAGTAGCTGTAATAGGTGACGTTGTTGACGTGGCCGTAGATGTCGTTGTCGTGCCAGCGCGTGGTGATGGGGCAGAACCAGCGGTAGGCGTCGCGGCTGGAAGGAACGGGACGGGACATCAGTACACCTCGCGGTAAATGGCCAGGGCGTCGGCTTCGCTGACTTCCCGGGGATTGTTCACCAGCAGCCGCTGCTGGGCCATGGCGTCGCGGGCCAACATCGGCAGGTCGGCTTCCGGCACGTTCAGGTCGCGCAGGCGCACCGGCAGCTTCACGGCGGCAATCTGCTCGGTCATGGCGGTGACGAAGGCGGCGGCCAGTTCGGCCTCGGTGCCTTCGGCTTCCGGCTCCAGCACGGTCATCAGCTCGGCGTACCGCGGCGCGGCGGCGGGCAGGTTGAAGCGCAGCACGGCGGGCAGCACCAGCGAGTTACTCAGCCCGTGCGAGATGTGGTAATGCCCGCCCAGCGGGTAGGCCAGCGCGTGCACGGCGGCCACCGGGGCGTTGGCGAAGGCCTGCCCGGCCAGCATCGCCCCGAACAGCACCGCCTGCCGCGCCTCGCGGTTGCGGCCGTCTTCCACCACGGTGACCAGGTTGGCGGCCAGCAGGCGCAGCCCTTCGCGCGCCAGCACGTCGGAATAGGGATTCTTGCGCATCCTGCTGGTGTAGGCCTCGATGGCGTGCACCATGGCGTCAATGCCGGTGGCGGCGGTGACGGCGGGCGGCAGGCCCAGCGTCAGGTCGGCATCCAGCAGCGCCACGTCGGCGTAGAGCAGGGGGGAAACGATGCCGGTCTTGGTGGTTTCGCCGGTGGTGATGATGGCGATCGGCGTCACTTCCGAGCCGGTGCCCGCCGTGGTCGGCACCTGGATCAGCGGCAGCCGCGCGCCCCTGGCGTTGCCGACGCCGTAGACTTCGGGCAGCGTCTGGGCCGACTTCGTCAGCAGCGCGATCACCTTCGCCACGTCCATGGAGCTGCCGCCGCCCAGACCGATCACGCCGTCAATGCCCGCGTCACGCGCCAGTTGCAGCGAATCCAGCACCTTGGCTTCGGGCGGGTCGGCCACTACGTCGCTGTAGATCGTCACCGGGATGTTGGCCGCCTGCAGGCTGGCCAGCGCCGGCTCCAGCAGGCCGAATTGGACGATGCCGGGGTCGGTGACAATCAGCGCGCGGGTGATGCCCAGGCCCGCCGCGATCTCGCCCAGGCGGGCGCTGGAGCCGCTTTCGCTGATCACGGTCTTGACGGTGGTGAAGGTGAACGGGTGCATGGGCGGCTCCTTGTTGTTGTTCCCGATTTTACTGATTCACTTCTGCAACAACATGGCCGCTTCTTTCGCAAAGTACGTCAGAATGGCATCCGCCCCGGCGCGCTTGATGCA
>DASUIM010000375.1:0-2348 GCA_036279775.1 Fluviicoccus sp.
TGGGTGACATGGAATTGATGAAGGCGCGGGAAAAGGGGCTGTCGTTCCGCGTCGACATCGCCCCGGACGTGCCCCGCCGCCTGATCGGCGATCCGCTGCGCCTGGGGCAGGTACTGGCCAATCTGGTCAATAACGCCATCAAGTTCACCGAGCGTGGCAGCGTGACGCTGACCGTGCGCCGTGATCCGCCGTCCGCCGACGGTGTGCGGCTGCGGTTTGAGGTGCGCGACACCGGCATCGGTCTCAGCCGCGAGCAGACCGGCAAGCTGTTCCAGCCCTTCACCCAGGCGGATTCGTCCACCTCGCGCAAATACGGCGGCACCGGGCTGGGTTTGGTCATCTGCCAGCGGCTGGTGGAGATGATGGACGGTGAGATCGGCGTGGAGTCCGAGCCGGGGGCGGGCAGCCTGTTTTATTTCACGGCGCGGTTCGGCCTGCCCGACAAGGCGGCTGTCTTCATGCCCGCCAGCGCCGCGCGCCAGGCCGCCTCGGGGGAGGTCCGGGTGCGCGAAGCGCGCGCCGCGCTGGCGGGCGCGCATCTGCTGCTGGCCGAGGACAATCCCGACAACCAGGAAATGGCGGTCGAGATTCTGCAACGGGCGGGCATTCGCGTCGAGGTGGCGAATAACGGCGAGGAGGCGCTGGCCGCGCTGGCGCGTTCGGCCTTCGACGGCGTGCTGATGGATTGCCAGATGCCGGTGATGGACGGGTTCGAGGCGACGCGCCGCTTGCGGGGGCAAGCCGCGACCGCAAATCTGCCGGTGCTGGCGATGACCGCCAACACCATGAGCGGCGACCGGGAAAAGTGCCTGGCGGCGGGCATGAACGATTACATCGCCAAACCGATTGACGTGGCGCAGCTGTTCCTGACGCTGCACCGCTGGGTGCGGCCCGCCGCGCCGACCGCCGTCGCGGCGGCGCGAACCCAACCGGTCCCCGCGACGGCGCTGCCCGTCATTGACGGCCTGGCGCTGGACGCGGCGCTGGCGCGGCTGGAAGGTGATGCGGCGCTGTTGTTCCGCCTGCTCAGCCGCTTTCGCAGCCATCAGGCCGATGCCCCGGCGCGCATCCGCGCCGCGCTGGCCGAAGGCGATAGCGAATCGGCGATCCGCGCCGCGCACACGCTGAAAGGCCTGGCGGCCAATATCGGCGCCACGGCGCTGGCGGCGCAGGCCGTGGCGGTCGAGGCCGCCTTGCGCCAAGGGCTGCATGACGCCGTCGTTCCCGCCCTGGCGGTGCTGGAGCGCGACATGCAGGCGCTGTTGTCGCGGCTGGCCGCCGTGACGCTGCCCGGCGACGAGGCCGCCGCCCCGGACGCCCGCGCCGCCGCACCGGTCAGCCGCGCGGCGGTGCAGGGCGAGTTGCATCAGCTGGCCCTGCTGCTGCGCGCCAATGACGCCCGCGCCGCCCGCATCGCCCCCGCGCTGTGCGGCCTGCTGGAACAACTGGGCCATGCCGCCCCGGCGGCCGAATTGCGCCGCCATGCCGCCCTCTACGATTTTGACCGCGCCCTGGCCGTGGTGGAGTCCCTGCTCCCGCCCGGCGGCGCTTCCCCGTCCCCTGTCCCCGGTAACGCCCATCATGCCTGAGTCCCTTCCGCCGCATACCCTGCTGGTCGTCGACGATATGCCTGACAACCTGGATATCCTGGTCAACGTGCTGTCGCCGCACTACCGGGTGCTGGCCGCGCCCTCGGGCGCCAAGGCCTTGCAGGTCGCCGCCGGGCCGTCCCGTCCCGATCTGATCCTGCTCGACATCATGATGCCGGAAATGAACGGCTATCAGGTCTGCGAGCGGCTGAAGGCGAACCCGGACACGCGGGGCATTCCGGTGATCTTCGTCACGGCGATGGGCGAGACGGAGGACGAGCGCCTGGGGCTGGAGCTGGGGGCGGTCGACTATCTGGTGAAACCGGTCAGCCCGGCGCTGGTGCTGGCGCGGGTGCGCACGCACCTGGCGCTGTACGACCAGACCCGCGAGCTGGCCCGACTGGTGGAGCAGCGCACCGCCGAGCTGAAGAAAAGCCGTCACCAGCTGATCCGCCGTCTGGCGCGCGCGGCCGAGTACCGCGATACCGAAACCGGCAACCACATCATCCGTATCAGCCACTACGCGCGGCTGATCGGCCAGGCGCTGGGCATGAGTGCGGAGTCGGTGGATATCCTGTTCCACGCCGCGCCGCTGCACGATGTCGGCAAGATCGGCATTCCCGACAGCATCATGCTCAAGCGCGGGCCGCTGGACCCGGCCGAGCAGGAAATCCTCAACCAGCACACCGGCTTTGGCGCGGACATCATCGGCGAGCCGAACGACGAACTGTTGCGCGCCGCGCGGCAGATCGCGTTGTC
>DASUIM010000376.1:0-1397 GCA_036279775.1 Fluviicoccus sp.
CCAGCCCAGGGTCATCAGCGCGGCGCGGCTGCCGATTTCGCTGTAACGCACAAAGTTGCGGATCTTGTAGATGTAGTCGGCGTCTTCCTTGCCCAGCTTCGCAATCGTTTCCTTGCGCAGCGCGTCGAGTTCCGCGCCAAAGGCCTGGATTTCGTCGTAGCTCAGTTCACGGCTTTTGCTGATGGTGCCCATGGTGTCTTCCTCGGTGTTCAATTGGGTTTTTAGTCCCTCCCCGCCGGTGCGGGGAGGGTTATGCAATTCAGATATCGAGCACTACAGCGCTCAGCGGCTCGGTGACGCAGATGCGGACCTGGGTGTTGGGGCTGCTGTCGATGGCGCCGGTCACCTTGTCGCGCACCACGCCGGAAACCTTGGTGCAGCTGCACTGCTTGCAGACACCCATGCGGCAACCGTAGGCGGGACGGGCGCCACCGGCCTCGGCGCTTTCCAGCAGCGTCGTCTTGGTGTGCAGCATGGCCTGCTGGCTGCGGCGCAGCGTGATCGGCATGGCGTTGCCGACGGCGTCGCTGTCCAGACCCACCGGGCCGAACAATTCCTGCTTCAGCTGACCGGCGATGCCCTTGGCGGCCCACAGGTCGGCGGCGGCTTTCATCAGGCCTTGCGGGCCGCAGATGAAGGCGGAGCGCTCGGTGTAATCGGCGCAGACATTGGTCAGTTGCGCTTCGCTGAACTTGCCGCCTTCACCGGCGCTGAACAGCGCGTAGTTCAGCTTCAGGCCGGAATGCTGCACCGCCAGTTCCACCATTTCCTTGGCGAAGGCCAGATCCTTTTCGCTGTTGGCGTAGTAGACCACCGCGATGTCCAGCGCCGGCTTCTGCTTCAGGGCTTCGACCAGGATGCTGTAGATGGGGGTGACGCCGCTGCCGCCGGCAATCAGCAACAGCTTGGCGGGCAACACGGACGGCAGCACGAACTCACCGGAGGCATCGCCCAGCTCGATCACGTCGCCGACTTGCAGGTTGTCATGCAGCCAGTTCGACACCTTACCGTTGGGCTGGCGCTTGACGCCGATTTCCAGCAGGCCGTCGGTCGGCTCGCTCACCAGGCTGTAGCAGCGCTCGTGGAAGATGCCGTCGATCTGCACACGCACCGGCATGAACTGGCCGGCGACGAAGCCTTTCCAGTTGGCGTTCGGGCGGAACACGAAGCGCTTGATGTCCGGGGTTTCCTGCGAGATCGAGACCACTTCCGCCAGCACGCGGTTGACGGCCAGCATCGGGTCGACATGCGAGAACACGAAATCCAGCCAGTCTTCACGAACGAATTTACCGGCGAGCTTCTTGGCGATGGGGTTGAAAGTGGTCATGGTCAGGCTCCTGTGTGCCTTGGTGAACGTCTGTACACTCATAATAGCGGTTTCTTGATTTGAGTCAACA
>DASUIM010000378.1:0-7303 GCA_036279775.1 Fluviicoccus sp.
TTTGAGGCCGGTCGCGCGGTCAGCCGCCGTTACCGCAACCGGCGCATCGGCGAATTCCTGAAAGAGCTGGATTTGACCGAAGGCCGCTCGACCGGGATGCCCAAGATATTGAAGGCGATGACCGCCAATGGCTCGCCCGCACCGTTGTTTGAAACCGATGATGATAGGTGCGCCTATGTCATCCGGTTGCCGGTGCATCCGTTGGCGAAGGAGACATCGGCGGTTACCATGGAAATCACCGATCAAGTCACCGATCAAGTCACCGATCAAGTCACCGGGGAGGTCGAGCGGCTGCTTCGGGCTGCATTGCAAGGTGAACAGCCTCGTAGCGCATTGCAAGCTGCTCTGGGGCTGAAACATACACCGCATTTTCGGCAAGCGTATTTGTTACCCGCACTGATGGATGGTTATCTGGAAATGACCCTGCCTGACCATCCCAACAGCCGCCTGCAACGCTACCGTCTCACCGCCAAAGGGCAACAATGGCTTCAGGCCAACCCGGCCCGGAGCCGACCATGAGCGAATACACGGAAGTCGAACGCCCCTTCCTGCAACAACTGGCCGCCCAGGGCTGGACCGTCATCGACCAGGGCGCGGGCATTCCGCAAGACCCCGCGCCCAGCCTGCGCGGCCACTTCCGCGAATGGCTGCTGCCCCACGTGTTCGACGACGCGGTGCGCGCCCTCAACCGCACCGACGAGGGCCAGGCCTGGCTGACGGACCGGCAACTGGAAGACCTGCGCACCCAGTTGCTGCGCCAGCCCAACCGCAGCCTTCCGGAAGCCAATGAGGCCGTTCAGTCGCTGCTGTTCAAGGCGCAAACGGACCTCAACGAACTGACCGGCGAAGCCGACCCGGTGGTGCGGCTGATCGACTTCCATCACCCGGAAAACAACCGCTTTCACGCCATCAACCAGTTCCGCATTGACACGCCCGGTTGCGTCAAGGCCTTCATCATCCCGGACATCGTGTTGTTCGTGAACGGCATTCCGCTGGTGGTGGTGGAGTGCAAAAAGGGCTCGGAAACCTGCGCCAACCCCATGCAGGAAGCCTTCGTGCAGTTGCAGCGCTACATGCGCAAGCGCAAGGACACCGAAGCCGCCGGTCTGAAGGAAGGCGAGCCGCGCCTGTTCCACAGCAACCTGATGCTGGTGCGCAGCAGCGGACTGCAGGCGGATTACGGCACCATCACCTCCGGCGACGAGCATTTTTACGCCTGGAAAACCCTGTACCCGCAACCGGACAGCGCCCTGAACGGACTGAACCCGCAGCAGCAACTGATTGCCGGCATGCTGGAGCGGGCGACGCTGCTGCATATCCTGCGCACCTGTTCGGTGTTCATGGACACCGACGGCGGCCCGCGCGTCAAGGTGGTGTGCCGGTACCAGCAATACCGCGCGGCGGGCAAGATTGTCGAGCGCTTGCGCAGCGGGGAAAGCGCCATGGCCCGCAGCGGGGTGGTGTGGCATACCCAGGGCTCGGGCAAGTCGCTGACCATGGTGTTTCTGGCGCGCATGCTGCGCGCGGGCCGCGACCTCAACGACTACAAGATCGTGCTGGTCAATGACCGTCAGGATCTGGAGGAACAGCTGGGCGACACCGCCACGCTGATTGGCGGCCGGGTCAATGTGATTGAAAGCCGTCAGGATTTGCGGCGGCATCTGGCCACCGACAGTTCCGATATCAACATGGTGATGGTGCACAAATTCCAGGAGCACAAGCAGACGCTCAGCAATACGGTTGCCGAGGCGCTGGGCACCTATCTGGCCATGCCTTCGGGCAAGATCTTCGGCGTGGTCAACACCTCGGACCGCATTATCCTGATGATTGACGAGGCGCACCGCACCCAGAGTTCCGATCTGGGCGATAACCTGTTCGAGGCCTTTCCCAACGCCACCCGCATCGCCTTTACCGGCACGCCGCTGATTACCGAGCGGCACGGTGAAAAGAAGACGCACAAGCGCTTTGGCGAATACATCGACACCTATCGCCTGCTGGATGCGGTGAACGACGGTGCCACGCTGCAAATCCTTTATGAAGGCAAGACCGCAGACAGCGCCCTGACCGAAAAGCACGCCTTCGACGAGGCCTTTGAAGACCTGTTCCGCGAGCGCAGTGACGAGGAATTGCAGGCGATCCGCAAGAAATACGGAGCGACGGGCGACATCCTGGAGGCGGAAAACCGCATCAATGCCATTGCCCGCGATCTGGTGGCGCATTACATCGACAACATCCTGCCCAACGGCTTCAAGGCGCAGGTGGTGTGTCATTCCAAGCTGGCCTGCATCCGTTATCAGGCGGGCATCCGGGCAGCGCTGGCCGAGCGCATCGCCATGGAAGAAGCAAGGCCCGCGCCGGATGCCGAACGAATCCGGCGGCTGCGTTTCCTGAAAACGGCGGTGGTGGTGTCATCCGACGGCACCAACGAGGCGGCTTTCATCACGCAGGCCCGCAAGGAGGCGGCGCGCCTGAACGCGGTGGATAATTTCTGTCGCGGCTTCGACCTGGATGACCCGGACAAAACCAACACCGGGATTGCCTTCCTGATCGTCTGCGACATGCTGCTGACCGGCTTCGACGCACCCATCGAGCAGGTCATGTACATCGACAAGAAACTGCGGGAGCACACGCTGTTGCAGGCCATTGCCCGCACCAACCGGGTGAAGAAGGGCAAGCAGCGCGGCTATATCGTGGATTACATCGGCCTGGCCAATCACCTGACCGATGCGCTGACGCTGTATGCCGCCAGCGATGAGTTGCAAGAGCTGCACGACGGCATGCGCAATATCACGTCGGAGCTGCCGGTACTGGAGGAGCGCTACCAGCGCTTGCTGCAACTGTTTACGGCACTGGGGGTCCGGCAGATCAAGGCTTTCGTGACCGGCAGCCTGCCGGGACTGGAGGCGGACGCCGCCGTGGTGCACGCGGCGGTCAAGGTGCTGAAGGATGAAAAACAGCGCGCCGATTTTGAGGTGTACCTGAAGAAATTCCTGATGAGCATGGACATCATTCTGCCGCATGTCTCGGCCCAGCCTTACCGGGTTCCGGCCCGGCGTTTCGGCTACATCCTGCAAGTCACCAAGGAGCGGTACAAGGACACCAGCCTGGATCTGGGCGATGCCGGTGAGAAAGTGAAGGCGCTGATCAATGAGCATCTGATCAGCCTGGGAATCAATCCCAAGATTGCGCCGGTGGAGTTGCTGGCCGAGGATTTTCTCGACAAATTGGCCGCGCATGCGGGGCAGAACAACGAAGCGAAGGCCAGCGAAATGGAGCACGCCATTCGCAAGCATTGTACGGTGCATCATGACGAAGACCCGGCCTTCTACAAGAGTCTGTCCGAGAAGGTGGATGCGCTGATCGGCAAACATCAGGAAGAATGGGAATTGCTGGTGGAAAAGCTGGCGGAGTTGCGTCAGGAGGCGATCACCGGCCGCCGGCAGGGCGAGGATGGCATGAGCCGGGAGGCGACCACCTTTTACGAGCATATTGTCCAGGTGGGCTTTGCGGATGGTGCCGTGCCGGAAGCGGACAAGCCGAAACTCAAGGCGCTCATGGAGTCCGTGGTGGAGGTGTTGCAGGAAACCATTGCCAGCATCGACTTCTGGCAGAACCCGGACAAACAGAAGCGCGTGCGCGGTCTGCTGAAAACCGAAATCTCTAAATCCGGGATTGACGAGTTGAAGCAGAATCGTGAGCGGGTGACGGTGGAGATCATGAAACTGGCCAGAAACCGTCATGATGAATTGACGCGCCAGACTCGCGCCGGAGGTGAGTGATGCAGCTTCGTCAGGTGAGGGATATTGAATACCGTTTGCTGCCGGGATCTGAGCGGCTGACCACGGATATCGTGATCGAGCGTGACGGGATCATTACGGTGCGTCCGCCGCGGGATATGACGCCGGAGCAGGTGGATGAAACCGTGTTCAGCAAACGGTTGTGGATTTACCGTAATCTGGCGGAATGGCGGGATCTGAACGCCACGCGCGTTACCCGGGAATGGGTCAGCGGCGAGACCTTCCTGTACCTGGGCAGCCGCTATCGCTTGCAACTGGTGACCGGTCAGGAGGAGACCCTGAAGCTCAAGGACGGACGCTTCCTGTTACAGCGATCTGCCGTTGAACAGGGAGGGGCAAGTGCGGCTCAGGCTGCGTTCGAAGCGTTTTACCGGGAGAAGGGTCTGCGCCGTTTGCGGGAGCGGGTGGCGCATTTCGCCCCGCGCGTCGGGGTTGCCGCCGGGGCGGTACAGGTAAAGGATCTGGGTTATCGCTGGGCGTCCTGCCTCAAAAACGGCGAACTGCACTTCCACTGGAAATGCCTGATGGCCCCGTTGACCGTGATTGATTACATCGTGGTCCATGAGTTGTGTCACCTGCAGGTCCGAGATCATACCGATGCGTTCTGGAATGAAGTGGACAAGGTGTTGCCGGATTACCGGGATCGCAAGGAGTGGCTGCGGCTGCATGGAGCGGAGCTGGATTTGTGAGAGAGCCGGTGACCCGCGAAACGCTCTATGAGCAGGTCTGGGCGCGGCCCATGTTGCAGGTTGCAGCGGATTACGGGGTGTCTTCCAGCTATCTGGCCAGAATCTGCACGCTCTTGAATGTGCCCCGCCCTGAGCGGGGGTATTGGGCGAAACAGGCGGCCGGTAAGTCGGTCCGCCGTCCTCCGCTACCCGGGGTCAGGCCGGGTGATGCCAGGGTCTGGGCGCGGGATGGCGGGGCTTGGCTGTTGGACCCGCCCGCACCGAGACCGCCGGAGGCTGCGCCAAGGCGGCGCGCTTCGCGGTCGTTGCCGGACCTGCATCCGCTTCTGGCAGGGGCCAGGACTCTGTTCACCAAAGGCCGGGTAACAAGTGATGGATATCTGAAGCCCTCCAAGATACTGCTGCCGGATCTGGTGGTCTCTGAACCCGCTCTGGACAAGGCGCTGGCCTTGGCTAACCGGTTATATCTCTCACTGGAAGCAAAAGGTTGCCGTGTCGTTATTGCTCCGGCCGGAGAACGATTGCACCGAGCCGAGTTGGATGAGCATGAGGTGCCCCGGAAGACATACGGCTATGACCGTCCGTGGTCACCCGGACGGTGCACGGTGGCTTATGTTGGCACGCTGGCGTTCGGATTGACCATCGCCGAACTTTCTGAAGAGGCGGAGGTCTATTACCACCAGGGTGCTTATGTGAGACTGGATCAGGAGGTCCCCAAACGGGGGAAGCGAGTTCCAGAGCCGCGATGGACCAGCAAGCGTGATTTTCCAACCGGACGGCTTTGCCTGCAAGTTTACTCCCCCTATACAGGCGTCAAGTGGGTGCAGCAATGGCGCGAATCGGCGGGGCATCCTCTGGAGAGCCGGATCCCGGCGATCATCAAAGTCATGACGGATCTGACGCCGGAGCTTGTGGCGCGGGTTGAGGAGGCCAGACGGCTGGAGGCTCTGGAACGACAGCGCAGGGAAGAAGAGTTCGCCTGCTGGCAGCGTGAAGAAGCAGAGCGCCGTCTGGCCAAGGCGCGTCTGGACAGTCGGGATGAGTTGGTCAGGCTCGTCAACGAGTGGGATGCTGCCCGACGATGCGAGGCTTTCCTGGCGGATGCGGAACGGCGGCTTGATGATCTCCCGGAGGATGAGCGACGGACGGCGGAGCAGCGGCTTCGGAGTGCGCGTGAGCTTCTTGGCGGCGTTGATGCCTTGACCCGTTTGTGGCAATGGAAAACGCCCCTGGAGCGTTAGGGCTACAACCCGCCTTGTCCTTCGTCATTTTTCCCTTTCCCCCTCCCGCCTAAAATCCCCCGCACTTCCCCCACGTTCCGCGCCCCCATGGATCTCTCGCAGTATGTCCACACCTTCGGCCACGACCTGCATGCCCGCCACGGCCAGCGCGTGCACAAGGTCGCGCTGAATGTCGGCTTCACCTGCCCGAACCGCGACGGCAGCAAGGGTCGCGGCGGCTGCACCTTCTGCAATAACGACTCCTTCGCCCCGGAGCGCCAGCCCTCGCGCAGCGTCAGCGACCAGATCCGGTCCGGCGCGCTGGCGGTACGGCGCCTGACCGGGGCGCGCCAGCTGATGGCCTATTTCCAGGCCTATACCAACACCTATGCCGAGATCGACCGCCTGCGCCGCCTCTATGACGAGGCGCTGGCGCACCCCGATGTCATCGGCCTGTCCGTGGGCACCCGGCCGGACTGCGTGCCGCTGGAGGTGCTGGACCTGCTGGCCGGCTACCGCGAGCAGGGCTACGAGGTGTGGCTGGAGCTGGGCCTGCAAAGCGCGTTTGACGAGACGCTGGTGAAGGTCAATCGCGGCCACGGCTTCGCCGAATACGCGGAAACCACGCGCCAGGCGCGGGCGCGGGGGCTGCCGGTTTGCACGCACCTTATTCTCGGTTTGCCGGGGGAGACCGCCGACCATGCACGGCAGACGCTGCGGCAGGTGCTGGAGGTGGGTACCGACGGCCTGAAACTGCATCCGCTGCATGTGGTGAAGGCGACGATGCTGGCCTTCCAGTGGAAGCGCGGCGAGTACACACCGATGCGGGAAAGCGAGTACGTGGAACAGTGCATCGACCTGATTGCGCACACGCCGCCCGAGGTGGTGTTCCACCGCCTGACCGGCACCGCCGCCGCCGAGATCCTGCTGGCTCCGGCCTGGTGCGAGCACAAGTGGCCGGTGATCAACGCCATTACCCGGGGGCTGGCGGCGCGCGGGTTGTCGCAAGGCGCGGCGCTGGGTCGCCCCTATCGTCAGGAGAGTGTGCATGACGGCATCGCCGCTTGAACTGGTGTGCCCGGCCGGGTCGCTGGCCGCGCTGAAGGCCGCCATCGATAACGGCGCGGACTGCGTCTACACCGGCTTCCGCGATGACACCAATGCCCGCAATTTTCCCGGTCTCAATTTCGACGAGGCGACGCTGCGGCAGGCGGTCGATTACGCCCATGCGCGCGGCAAGCAGGTCTTCACCGCGCTCAACACCTACCCGCAGGCGGGCGGCATGGGGCGCTGGCGGTCGTCGCTGGACCGGGCGATGGCGGCGGGGGTGGACGCGCTGATCATTGCCGATCTCGGTCTGCTGCAATACGCCCGCCGCCACTATCCGGATGCGCGGCTGCATCTCTCCGTGCAGGGTTCGGCCACCACCGCCGGGGCGCTGGAGTTCTACTACAACCAGTTCGGCATTGCGCGGGCGGTGCTGCCGCGCGTGCTGTCGCTGGGGCAGATCGCCGCCGTGCTGCGGCAGACGCCGGTGGAGATCGAGGTCTTCGGTTTCGGCAGCCTGTGCGTGATGGTGGAAGGGCGCTGCCTGCTG
>DASUIM010000380.1:0-1398 GCA_036279775.1 Fluviicoccus sp.
CAGGTTGAGAATTCCCCTACTTTTCACTAGACTTCCAGCAATTACTGGAAGTTCTCAATATGCACACGCACTCCCCGCTGGCCGCCAGTTTCATTCTCCATTTTGGCGAAATGGGGAGTCGCTGGGGCGTCAACCGCACCGTCGGTCAAATCTACGCGCTGCTGTTCATCAGCAACCGCCCGATGCATGCCGATGAAATCGCCGAAACCCTGACCATGTCGCGCTCCAACGTCGGCTTGGGCCTGAAGGAATTGCAGGCCTGGAAGCTGACGCGGCTGCAGCACCTGCCCGGCGATCGCCGCGACTACTACTCCGCCCCGCAGGATGTCTGGGAAATCTTCCGCATTCTGGTCGAGGAGCGCCGCCAGCGCGAAGTCGAACCGACCCTGACCCTGCTGCGCGACTCACTGCAACAGGAGGTCGGCAGCGAAATCGACCGCGTCGCCCAGCAGCGCATGCACGAAATGTACAACATGATGCAGCTGCTGATGGACTGGCTGACCGACATCCAGAAACTGTCCCCGGAAACCCTGAAGCGGCTGCTGCGCCTGGGCGGCAAGGTCGCCAAGCTGCTTGATTTCGTTGACCGCATGGGCGAATCGCGTAAGGAACCGCCCGCCGCAGCTCCGGACGAGCCGTCCAAGGGCTGAGGATGCCGTCAGGCCCCGTCCGCAGGGGCCTTCCGTCCATTTAGCGGGTGAGAAGCCGCGATTTTTCGGCTAGAATCGCGGGCTGTTTTCCCCGGACCCTCCCCGCTGCCATGAAAAGCCAACTGCAACACCTTCTCGACCTCGCCCTCCAGCAACTGCAAGCCTCCGGCGTCATTCCCGCCGACTGGGCCAACAAGAGCACGCTGGAACGAACCCGGGACCGCTCGCATGGCGACTGGGCCAGCAATCTGGCGATGGTGGCGTCGAAGGCCGCAGGCATGAAACCGCGTGATCTGGCCGAAAAGGTCGTGGCCGCCATTCCCGCCAACGACGTCATCGTCAAGACCGATATTGCCGGTCCGGGATTCATCAACTTCTTCCTGCAAGAGCAGGCCGAATATGCCGTGCTGGGCAACATCCTCGGCCAAAAGCAGGCCTTCGGCCGCGGCAATGCCGGTCAAGGCAAGAAGATCCAGGTCGAGTTCGTCTCCGCCAACCCGACCTCGTCGCTGCACGTCGGCCACGGTCGCGGCGCGGCCTACGGCATGACCGTCGCCACCCTGCTGGAAGCCGCTGGCTTCCAGGTGCAGCGCGAATACTATGTCAACGACGCCGGACGCCAGATGGCGATCCTGGCCACCAGCACCTTCCTGCGCTATATCGAACTGTGCGGCGAAAGCTTCAAGTTCCCGTCGAACGGCTATCGCGGCGACTACATGCGCGACATCGCCCAAACCGTGTTTGACGC
>DASUIM010000381.1:0-1869 GCA_036279775.1 Fluviicoccus sp.
TGTGAGATTTTTTAAGATGAGGCAGTCAAATGAATGACTCCTCGTTACTCTTAGAAAGGAGGTGATCCAACCGCAGGTTCTCCTACGGTTACCTTGTTACGACTTCACCCCAGTCGCTAATTCCACCGTAAGCGGTAGCCAGTTTGGCATCCCGATTTCGGGTGAAATCAACTCCCATGGTGTGACGGGCGGTGAGTACAAGACCCGGGAACGTATTCACCGTAGCATAGCTGATCTACGATTACTAGTGATTCCAGCTTCATGTTCTCGAGTTGCAGAGAACAATCCGAACTGAGAGACGCTTTAAGAGATTGGCTCCACCTCGCGGTATTGCAGCTCTCTGTACGCCCCATTGTAGCACGTGTGTAGCCCTGGCCGTAAGGGCCATGATGACTTGACGTCGTCCTCACCTTCCTCCTCCTTGCGAAGGCAGTCTCGTTAGAGTGCTCAGCCGAACTGTTAGCAACTAACGACGAGGGTTGCGCTCGTTGCGGGACTTAACCCAACATCTCACGACACGAGCTGACGACAGCCGTGCAGCACCTGTGTGTAGGTTCTAGCAAGCTAGCACCCCCTAATCTCTTAAGGGTTCCTACCATGTCAAGGCCAGGTAAGGTTCTTCGTGTATCTTCGAATTAAACCACATGCTCCACCACTTGTGCGGGTCCCCGTCTATTCCTTTGAGTTTTAATCTTGCGACCGTACTCCCCAGGCGGAATGCTTAATCTGTTAAGTGCGTCACCGAAAAGACGAGCTTCCCGACGACTAGCATTCATCGTTTAGGGCGTGGACTACCAGGGTATCTAATCCTGTTTGCTCCCCACGCTTTCGTGCCTCAGCGTCAATGTTGGTCCAGGTGGCCGCCTTCGCCACGGATGTTCCTCCCGATATCTACGCATTTCACTGCTACACCGGAAATTCCGCCTCCCTCTCCCATACTCTAGCAATGTAGTTTCGGGTGCAGTTCCCAGGTTGAGCCCGGGGATTTCACATCCGACTTACAAAGCCGCCTACGTGCGCTTTACGCCCAGTAATTCCGATTAACGCTCGCACCCTCTGTATTACCGCGGCTGCTGGCACAGAGTTAGCCGGTGCTTCTTATGTAGGTTAAGTCAAGCTCCTGCCGTGTTAGAGCAAGAGTTTTCGTCCCTACCGAAAGGGCTTTACAACCCGCAGGCCTTCTTCACCCACGCGGCGTCGCTGGATCAGGGTTTCCCCCATTGTCCAATATTCCCCACTGCTGCCTCCCGTAGGAGTCCGGACCGTGTCTCAGTTCCGGTGTGGCTGATCGTCCTCTCAGACCAGCTACGGATCGTCGCCTTGGTGGGCCGTTACCCCGCCAACTAGCTAATCCGACTTGGGCTCATCTATCAGTGCCAGGCCTTGCGGTCCCCGGCTTTCCTCCGTAGAGCGTATGCGGTATTAGCCCGAGTTTCCCCGGGTTGTCCCCCGCTGATAGGCAGATTCCCAAATATTCCTCACCCGTCCGCCTCTCGTCAGCATGTATTGCTACACCTGTTACCGATCGACTTGCATGTGTTAAGCACGCCGCCAGCGTTCAATCTGAGCCAGGATCAAACTCTTCACTTGAAGTCTTGCGACTTTAGTTCGGAGAGAATCCCAACTAACTTTCAGTAATTAACTGGCTATCAATTGGTTCTCGTTCCGATGTTTGCACTCACAAACGATCGACGCGAGTCCCCACACAAATTACCTGATTCGATTTTTAAAGAACGACCTCAGAACTAGCCGAGGTGAGCCGCCTATTATGCGGCAGTTTCCGTTGCTGTCAACACCTTCGAAAAGTTCTTTCGTCGGGGTTTTTCGGCTGGCCACCGTCGCCAGAAGGCGGGGTGACTGCGGAAGGGC
>DASUIM010000382.1:0-3203 GCA_036279775.1 Fluviicoccus sp.
CCCCGTGGGTCGGTCAAAATCCCCCGGGTATGGTCACTTGAAACTCCCCCACCTGATGATCGCCGTCAGCGCCGCTGAACAGCAGTAGCCGGTCAGGCAGGACGTTTATGTTCGACCCCTTTAGCCAGCAAGGGGCCGGGGAGTTGAACGTCTTGAAGCGACATCTGCAAAGCACCGTACTTACATTACTTGATCGCAACACCAGCCAGCGCGAGATTCACCGGCTGACGGGTGTCGATCGCAAGACGATCCGGCGTTATCAGGCGCTGCGGGCCGGTGCGGAGGCAAATTCCCCCGGGGAAGTGACCACCGGCTCGGTGAGCGCGGACGGCCAAATTCCTCCACCCCGACCACCGGCTTTTGGGACATCGGAAGCGACGGTCACCAGCAGCCTGGCCCGTTCGGCTTGCGAAGCGCATCGGACGTGGATCGAAGAACAGGTCCGGCTGAAGCGGAACGCGCAGGCGATTTACCAGGACCTGGTTGATCAATTTGGCTTTCCGTCCAGCTACCAGAGTGTCAAGCGGTTTGTGCGCCGGTTGCGGCACGCTGATCCTGAGCAGTTTGATCGTCTTGAGTTCCTCCCCGGCGAGGAAGCTCAGGTCGACTATGGCGAGGGCGCGCCGACGGTTGATCCGAAGAGCGGGCGGTACCGTCGTCCCCGCCTGTTCGTGATGACGCTACGCTACTCGCGGCGCAGCTTCCGGCGGGTAGTCTGGAAGTCCAGCCAACAAGTCTGGGCGCAGCTCCACGAAGAGGCGTTCCGGTATTTTGGCGGGGTCCCCAGCTATGTCGTGCTCGACAACCTGAAGGAAGGCGTCCTCAAGCCGGATTTGTACGAGCCCCAGCTCAACCCGATTTACAGCGCGATGCTGGCTCATTACGCCGTGGTCGCCGATCCCGCGCGCGTGGCCGATCCAAATCGGAAAGGATGCGTCGAGAATGCGATTCAACATACCCAGGGCACTGCGCTGGCCGGACGGCGCTTCGAGACGCTGGAGGCGCAAAACGAGTTCTTGAGGCACTGGGAGGAGAACTGGGCTTCCAAACGCATCCACGGCAGCACGCGCCGTCAGGTCGAGGCGATGTTCCAGGAAGAGAAGCCGCACCTGCGGCCGCTGCCTGTCGCTCCCTTCCGCATCTTCACCGAAGTCGTCCGGACTGTCTGCGACGACACCACCGTACGCGTCGACAACAGCTATTACGCCGCGCGGCCCGCGCCGATCGGCAGCCAGGTCGTCGTGCGCATCTACACCACCACGATCGAGATCCGTGATCGCCACACCCGTGCGCTGCTGCGTGTTCATTCCCGGATGGCGCACCCCGGTTCTGTCGTCCTGCCGACCAGCGAACGGCCGTTCAACCCGTCGCGGCAAACCGCCGTGCTGCTGGCGAGCGCCGAGCGCATCGGACCGCAGACCAGGGCCTTGTGCCAGCAGGTGTTCGACACCGAAGGGCGCCCCGGACAGCGCGCGATGTGGGGCATTGTCGGGCTGGGCCGGAAGTATCCGGCGCGGCTGGTCGAGCAGGCCTGCGCGCACGCCATCGACAACCGCATCTACCGCTACAAGCACGTGCGTGCGACCGTCGAGCGGTTGTTCGAACAGGCGATCGAGCAGGTTGGAGTGACGCCACAGCCGGCATCGCCGCTCACCCAGGATCATCCGCTGATCCGTACCCCCGCGGAATACGGCGACCTCTTCAGCCGCGCTGTGCGGCGCGACGCCGACGACAATGGTCGGCAGGCCGAGGCTCACGACGATCACGCCACGGCAATCCGCGCTCGTGTCGCCTGCGCAACCCCGGCCAACTCCGGCGCCACGAGCGCTCCCGCTGCACCTTCTCACCTTAAACTGGAGACCTAGCCACATGATGACCATGCCGGAAATTGAGCGTTGCCTACGACAGCTGCGCCTGTCGGGTGTCCGCGACACGCTGCAGACGCGCGTGCTCCAGGCGCAGGGCGCCAACCAGCCCTTCCTCGAGACCTTCTCCCTTATCCTGCAGGATGAACTGGACCGTCGTCAGTCCCGTCTTATCGAGCGGCGATACCAGCAATCCGGGCTCGACGAAAAGCTGACGCTCGCCGAGTTCGACTGGTCCTTCAATCCCAAACTGCCACGTCAGACCTGCTTCCAGCTCCACACCCTGGCGTTCATTGCCGCTGGCGAGAACGCTCTGCTTGTTGGCAAACCTGGCACCGGGAAGTCGCACATCGCCAAGGCGATTGCCTATCAGGCGATCCTGCAAAGCCACAAGGTCCAGTATCTTGAGACCGACGACTTCTTCCACCGCTACGCCCTGAACTCTCCGGCACAACGCGAGGTCCGGCTGCGAACCATCATCGACTGCGATCTCCTCGTGCTGGACGATCTATTCCTCGCACGCGCCATCCCCGACGACGCCGGCACTTTGCTGCAGACCCTGATCCATCAGCGTTACAAACTGCGCCGCAGCGTCATCGTCACCTCCAATCGCGTCGTGCAGGATTGGGGGGCATACCTTGGGGACAACACTATGAGCACGACGATCCTCGATCGCCTTATGCATCATTGCCATCTGCTTGAGTTCGACGGACGCAGCTATCGGCTCAAAGAAGCCGCTGAAGCTCTTGCCCGGGAAACAAACTCAAACTAACAGTCCCTTGTCCTGCCTCGCGGGTGGAGGAATTTGACTGACCACACCCGGAGGAATTTGAAGTGACCCGCGGGGCCGGCTTGCAGCTTGCACATGTCGAAGCCAGTGACGTTCTTTACGACCTTGCCGCCTGCCTTCCATACCTCTCCCCTGCCATTGACTGCGGAAAAGCCCAGGAGGAAATCACGTGCAGCGCCTGCACGAACCCGCCGTGGCCCGGCAAGATTGCAGGCCAAAGTTCCGCCGAGCGTCGGCTCTCCCGTGGACTGAAGCAAACTGCGCCAATTGGGTGGCTCGAAAGCCAGCATCTGACCCTTGGCTTCGAGCTCCGCCTGAATAGTCACCAGAGGGGTCCCGGGACGAGCGGTCAGAATAAGCTCAGCAGGCTCGTAGTCGATAATCCTACAGATTTGCGAAACGTCGAGAGTGTGCTCAGCCATCGTGGACCGGCCCAGCGCGCGCTTGCTATCGCCAGCGACGACCTCAAATTTCTTGTTTTCCGCGGCCGCCCAAGAGACTATGTCCGCGAGCTGTCCCTCGCAGGAACGGTGAGGACGGCTTCCTGG
>DASUIM010000383.1:0-10651 GCA_036279775.1 Fluviicoccus sp.
GGCAAGATGATTGTCGGCCGCAACGGCATTTTCTATGACCGCGACGGCAACGACTGGGACGCCACCGTCGTCAAGCTGGTGGAAAACGCGATCTCGGTGCGCGAGGCCTTCTGGAGTCCCTACCGCCGTATCAGCCGCATGGTGTCCGAACAGTTGCAGAAGATGGCGGCCGACAAGGACAAGGCCATTGAAAGCAAGGCATCCCTGCACATTACCACCGGCACCGCCAAGGTTGAACAGGCCGCCGCGACGCCCAAGGACGCCAAGGATGCACCGAAGACGCCGCCCGCGCCCTTTGACGTGGCGCGTTTCGCCGGTATCTTCGCCGCCCTCGGGCTGGCGCTGGGGGCCATCGGCACCGCGATCGCGTCGGTCATTTCCGGCTTCCTGGCGTTGGTGTGGTGGCAGATGCCGATCGCCATCGCCGGGCTGCTGCTGCTGATTTCCGGGCCGTCGATGGTGATTGCCTGGTTCAAGCTGCGCCAGCGCAACCTGGCCCCGATCCTGGATGCCAACGGCTGGGCGGTGAACACCAAGGCCAAGCTGAACATTCCCTTCGGCACCACGCTGACGGCGCTGGCAACCCTACCCAAGGGCGCGGAACGCAGCCTGAAGGATCCGTATTCTTGAGGGTGAAAGGTTAAGGGGAGGCATTCGGATGCGTGATTTGCGAGTGGATAATGCAAAAGGGATTTTGATTTTTCTGGTTGTGCTGGGGCACTTTATTGAGGCGGTCAAGGGGTGGGAAGCCACAGACCTGCGAGGGCTCTGGACGGCCATTTACCTGTTTCATATGCCGGCATTTATCTTTCTGGCGGGAATGACGGCGAAATCCGATAACCTGCTGCGCCGCGTTTTGAATATGGCGGTTTTGCTGGTCTTTTTTCACCTTGCGCTCGTGATACCACTGACGGCGATGGCAGGCGGCAAGTCTCCGGTGGGCCTATTTCAGCCTTACTGGATGATGTGGTTCCTGCTTTCCATGATCTGGTGGATGCTGTTCCTGCCAGTGGTCAACAGGCTGCCGTATCCCTTGGTGATCAGCACGGCTCTTGCCGTGGGGGCGGGGCTGGTTCCCAGTATTGATTATGGTTTTTCCCTGTCACGGACACTGGTGTACCTGCCGTTCTTTGTGGCCGGGAACCTTTATGGCTGGCGATTACTGGCATGGCTGAAGCAGTTGTCATCCTTGTTCGGGTTGGCCGGTATGGTGCTGTTCCTGTCCGTCGCCGCCTTTTTCCTGATGCAGGCCGATCTGGCCGGGAATTGGTTTCGGGGGTCTCAGGGCTATGCGGCGTTAGGCTCCGGAGAAGCGGATGGATTGTTGATTCGGGCGGGATTGTTAGGGCTGGCATCGATTGCGCTGATCCTGTTCTTGATCGCATTACCCGCCAACCAGAGTTGGTTGACGAAATTGGGCTCTGCCAGTCTGGCGGTATTTCTCCTGCATGGATTCGTGGTTAAGCCGTTTGGAGTCCTGGTCGGGAGCAAGCTGGCCGATTATTCCACCGGCAGCTTGTTACTGCTGCTGTTAGGGCTAAGCGCCGTGACTGTGGCGGTTTTGGGATTGCCGGTTTGGGACAGGCTCATCAGGCAGCAGGCATCCCGCGTGGTTGAGAAGGTGCTGGGGCTTATGGGCAAGCTGAGGTAGTGGCTGCCTGAAGCACCCTGACGACGCAAGCCGGTAGGGCCGGTAGGGCCGGGCGTGCTATGCTCGGCCGGTTGTTTCCTGTTCAAATGGAGAAAGATGATGTCGGGAAATCCGTTGTTTGGCGACCGTTTGTACCAGAAGGTCGAAGTGGGTGTGACGGGCATGACCGTCAAGGGCACCATCAACCGCCTGGCCATGCTGCTGGCGATGACGCTGATTACCGCCTGCTGGTCGTGGCAACAGTTCCGGGTGGATCCCGGCGCGGGCATGCTCTGGGCGGCCGGTGGCGCCGTGCTGGGGTTGCTCCTGGTGCTGGCGATGATGTTCAAGCGGCATCTGGCCGCGTATCTGGCGCCGGCCTATGCGTTGGCGGAAGGCCTGTTCCTGGGGGCGATCTCGGCCAGCTTCGAGCAGATGTACGGCGGCATTGTCCTGCAGGCGGTGCTGCTCACCTTCGGTGTGATGTTCGCCATGCTGTTCGCCTATATGACCGGCATCGTCAAGGTGACTCCTGGACTGATGAAGGCTGTCTTCGCCGCCACCATGGGCGTGGCCATTTACTACCTGATCGCGATGGTAATGGGCATGTTCGGGGCGGAAGCGCCGCTGATCCACCAGAGCGGCCCGCTGGGTATCGGCTTCAGTCTGGTGGTGATCGGTATCGCTGCGTTCAATCTGGTGATCGATTTCGCCCAGATTGAAAACGCCGCGCAGGCCGGTATGCCCAAGTACATGGAATGGTACGGCGCCTTCGCGCTGCTGGTGACGCTGATCTGGCTGTACATGGAAGCGCTGCGCTTCCTGGCGAAACTGCGCGAATGACGATTCGGGAGACCGGATTGCGGACATGAAAAAGGGGCCTTGCGGCCCCTTTTTCATGGGTGGGCGTCAGCTCAGGCTTCGAGGTGATAGCCGGTGACGCGCTCCACTTCGTTGGCGGAACCCATCACCACCGGCACGCGCTGGTGCAGGCTGGTCGGGGCGATATCAAGGATGCGCTGGCGGCCGGTGGTGGACGCGCCGCCCGCCTGTTCCATGATGAAACTCATCGGGTTGGCTTCGTACATCAGGCGCAGCTTGCCCGGTTTGCCGGGATCCTTCATGTCATAGGGGTACATGAAAATGCCGCCGCGCGTCATGATGCGGTGCACGTCGGCGACCATCGAGGCCACCCAGCGCATGTTGAAGTCCTTCTCGCGCACGCCGGTGATGCCTTCCAGCAGTTCGCGCACGTAGCGCTGCATGTTCAGTTCCCAGTGACGCATGTTCGACATGTTGATGGCGAACTCCTTGGTGTCCTTCGGCACCTGCAGGCCCGGCGCGGTCAGGTAGAACACGCCCTGTTCACGGTCAAGGGTGAAGCCGTCGGCGCCGTCGCCCAGCGTCAGCACCAGCAGGGTGGAGGGGCCGTAAACCACATAACCGGCCGCCACCTGCTGGTTGCCGGGTTGCAGAAAGTCTTGTTCGGTGACCGGGCCGTGACCGTCCGGGCGCTCCAGGATGGAGAAAATGGTGCCGACGGAAATGTTGACGTCGATGTTGGATGAGCCGTCCAGCGGGTCGAACAGCATCAGGTAGCGGCCTTCCTTCATGCCGTCCGGCACCGGCAGGATCTCGTCCATTTCCTCGGAGGCGAGACCAGCGACGCAGCCGCCGCCGAGGGTGGCGGCGATCATCAGGTCGTTGGTGATGATGTCGAGCTTTTTCTGTTCCTCGCCCTGCACGTTCTCGGATCCGGCCTGGCCCAGCACTCCGGCCAGCGCGCCCTTGGCAATGGCGTCGCTGATGCGGTGGCAGGCGTCGCCGGTCTGGCGGATCAGTTCGCACAGTTCCGGGGTGACGCCGGGCAGGTCCAGTTTCTGTTGCAGGTAACGGCTCAGGGTGAGGGTGGTCATGTCGGCTCCGGGCGCGTGTTCAGTCTTGGGGGCGGATTATCGCCAAGAATGCCCGGCTTCACCAGCGAAACATGGGCAGTGGGTTCAGCGGATGTTTCAGGGCCTGTCGCACCGATTGCCGCATCAGGAATTTGTGGAATCCGGCGTTGGGGAAGGTGCGCATGACGCGGACGGCAAAGCCCAGCGGCAGCGAGAAGCGGCGCAGGCCCTGGGTGACATCGGCCCAGTCAGCCTGCCGAAAGGCTTCGGCCAGCGGATTATCGGTGCAGGCGGTGACTTTGTGATGGTCGCCGATCATGGCGGTGATATCCGGAATCCAGTCCTCCAGTCCGTGATCCAGCAGCCAGGCTTCCGCCAGCAGCGCCGACGGTTCGAGGTAATCCAGGGTGCCGTGGCTCCAGATGCCGATATCATGGAAGGCAAGGGCGATTGCCGCCTTGTCGAGCGTGGTTTCATCATCGGCGTTGCTCAGGGCGGCGAAATAGTTCAGCACCCGGTAGCAATGGTTGTGGTACGCCGTGAAGTCCCGGTCGAGGGCGTCGTGCCATTCTTCCAGCAACGCGTCCAGCCGGGGATGGAAGGTGATGATGTCGGGGGTGCTCATGACCGGGGCTCCTGGGGGTTAGTGATCCGGGTGAAACGCCGGGTGGATGGGTTCGGCGGCCCAATGTTCCAGCAGGCGCACATGCGCGCCCAGCAGCTTGTCCAGGCGGTAGCGCTGCATCACGGTCTGGCGGGCGTTCTCCCGCAGCGTACGGAATCGCGCGGGCCGGTGCAATGCCTCTTCGAGGCGGTCGGCCAGGGCGTGGTGGTCGAAGAAATCGGTGAGCAGGCCGTTTTCACCGTCATGGATCACTTCCTGCAGCGGCGCGGTGTCCGAGCCGATGATCAGGCAGCCCGCCGCCATCGCCTCCATCAATGACCAGGAGAGCACATAGGGCCGGGTCAGGTAGACATGGGCGGTTGAGGCCTGCAGCACTTGCAGGTAGTGCGGGGTGTCCAGCCAGCCGGTGAAGTGGATGCGGGAGAGGTCCAGGCGTCCCGACAACTCCTCCAGCAGTTGCTGCTTGTAGGTGCGTCCGTCCGGCAGCGCCTTCGAATAATAGACATTGTCGGTGCCGACAATCACGGCATGGCAGTCCGGCCGCCGCGCCTGCAATTCCGCCAGCGCCCGCATGAATTGGGGGAAACCGCGAAACGGCTCCATGCCGCGCGTGGAGTAGGTGACGAGCGGCGTGCCCGGCGGCAGGCTGACTCCGGGGATGTTCAGCCCGGCATCGGCATTGGGCCGGAACCGGTCGGTATCGACGCCGTCATGCAGCACGGTCAGCTTGTGCCGGAATTCCTCGGGGAACTGGTGCTGCTGCCAGCGGGTGGGGGTAATGCCGTGGTTGCACGATTGCAGGTCCAGCAGCATCGGGCTGTTGGCGGCGCGCAGGTAGAGCTGGTGCTCCGGGGCCAGCGGGTAGGCGGGGTCGAAGTTGTACTCCGAGCCGTAGGCATTGAGGAACCATTCAAAATAGCCGACCAGCGGCACGTTGGGATAGATGTCCTTGATGAACATGATCTGGCCCCAACCGGCGTAGCCGTAGATCAGGTCCGGCACAAAGCCCTTGCGCTTCAGCTCGGAGGCCACGCGCGCCACGGCCTGGCCCTGGATGACGGCTTCTTCCAGCTTGTGGACATAGGGGTGACCGGTCGGTACGGCGCCCTCCGGGACGCTGAAACGGATCTTGCGCACGCCGGGGACCGACTCCAGCGCCGATTGCCGCGACAGGTGCACGACCTCATTGCCCGGCTGGGCGGCCAGTTGCTGCATGACGCGGTGGAACTGTCCGGGAAAGACCGGATGGATGAAAAGATAGCGCATAAAAGTACCGGCATCATGCCGAAATCAATATTAGAATTATCCGCAAAATCCTTCGCCATGGAGGCGATATGCAGTCCTTTGTAGTCAGGTGGTTCGGCCTGAGCCTTGTTCTTCTGTCTTCCCTGACCCACGCGCTTACTATCAACGATTTGATGTCACAAGCCAAGGGGGCGGCCTATCGCGCCGCCGGCCAGTCCGTGACCTTGCAATCCTTTTCGCCGCAGGGCGATGTCGGCGTGGTCAGCCAGGCGCGGGCGCGGTTCTCGGAAGACATGGTGCGCGTGGGCGATCCCGCCGTACGCAATCCGTTCATCATCAGCAGCAACTGCAAGGACTTCGGACGCGGCCGCTGGCTGGATACCCGTACCTGGATTTACCAGTTTAACGACAACCTGCCCGCGCTGCGCTGTGAATTCCGGCTGGTTCCGAATCTGAAAAGCGTGCAGGGCAAGCCGCTGAGCGCCTATCCGCTGTATCACTTCAACCGCATCTTCGCGACGGTCGGTTATGACACCACCGCCGAGCGCGGCCCGCGCATTGTCGATTCGTGGCCGCAACATGGCAATTCGGTCATCGAGGATCAAACCTTTTTGCTGAAGCTGGACAAGCCGACCGATGTGAAATCCTTGCCCGGCAATGTCTGGTGTCTGACCAGCAACCTGCCGGAGCGTCTGCCCGCACGCTTCCTGACGGTGGCCGAGACCGCCGCGTTCGTGCAGCAGCAGATTCCGGAAGTGCGGGAATGGTGGCGGCGCGAGACCGGCCATGACTGGTGGGATGCTTCCACCAAGGTCGTCCGCCGCGCTGCCGTCAAGGAGTGGCGCGCCGTCAGTTGCAGCCGCCGCCTGACCGGCGGCGAAGGGTTGCGGCTGGTGTTCAGCAAGAACGTGGCCACCGCCGCCGGGGCGAAGCGCGGCTCCGACCAGGTTCTGTCCTTTGATATCCGCAAATCGTTCACCGCCGCCTTTAGCTGCTCGCGGCAAAGCCCGACCGCGCCCTGCGTGCCGCTGGCGGATATGGAAGTAAGGTTTTCGGAGGTTGTGACCTCGGAGAAGCTGGCCGCCATCCGCCTGCAATCGGGAGCGACCAGCTGGTCGCCGGAGCTGCCGGAAGGGGAGGAATATGACGGCGGCGACAGTACGGTGGTACGTTTCAAGGGACCGTTCCCGGCCAATGCCGCCTTTACGCTGACGCTGCCCGCCGGACTGGTGGACCCCTTTAACCGGCCGCTGGCCAACGCCGCCCGTTTCCCGCTGGCGGTGCGTACTGACACCTGGCCGCCGCTGGCCAAGTTCGCCGCCGATTTCGGCGTGGTGGAAACGGCCGTCGGCGCGGTGCCGCTGACGGTGCGCAATCTGGAAAACACGCTGCCGGGCAAGACCGGCGTCACGCTCTATACCCGGAAAATGGACAACAGCGAGCAGGCCTTTATCCAGGCGCTGAAACGCTACAGTCCCGGCAATTACGGCCTGCTGGACAAACCGTGGATTGCCCGTCAGCCCGGCGTGACCGCGCAGGAGCTGCCGCGTCAGTTGTCCGCCAAGGAGTTCGAAGTGATCGGGTTGCCGGTGACGCAGGGCCTGTACCTTCATGAAGTGGAAAGCCGCTATCTGGGCGAGTGGATTTCGCAGAAACCGCAACCGGCGTATGTGCATGCGCTCAGCCTGGTGACCAACCTTGGCGTGCATGTGCAGATGGGCAAGGTGAACGGCCAGGTCTGGGTGACCGACCTGGCGGCGGGCAAGCTGGTGGCGAACGCGGCGGTCAGCGTCTGGGACTGCTATGACGAACGCCTGCTGTGGAGCGGCCAGACCAACGAGCAGGGGCTGGTGCGCGTCGATCGTGGCGTTTTCACCGAGCGTCCATACAAGGAAATCGAGAACAAGAGTAACTGTCAGGGTTCACCGTGGGTGATCATGGCCGCCAGCGGCACGGACCGCAGCTTTGCGCTGTCGGAGTGGAACGGCGGTCTTGAGTCGTGGCGTTTCAACCTGTATGGCGAAAGCGACTATGCCTGTGAATATGAGTGCGGCGGCTACGGCTATGGCGAAACCCGCACCGGCGATTATGTCGCCCATACCATCTTCGACCGCACGCTGTTGCGCGCCGGGGAAACGGTGCACATGCGCCACCTGCTGCGCCGCAACAAGCTGAGCGGCATCAGTGCGCCCGAGGCCTCGCTGAAGGTGAAGGCGGTGATTGTCGAGCATCCCGCCAGCGAAACCCGTTTCGAACTGCCTGCTTCCTTTACGGCCATGGGCAACGGCAGCAATGAATGGACCATTCCCAAATCGGCCAAGCTGGGGGAGTACTGTGTGTCCCTGCAATTGCCGGATGACAACCGGCTGTCCGGCGGTTGCTTCAAGGTGTCCGCGTTCCGGCTGCCGGTGCTGAAGGCCGACCTGGGCCTGCCCGCCGCGCCGGTGCTGCCCGCGCCGAACCTGCCGCTGCAATTGCAGTTGCAGTACCTGAACGGCGGCGGCTACAGCAACGCGCCGGTGACGCTGCGCGGCAAGTTTGAAACCGACGGTTATCCGGTGGTGAGCGGTTTCGACGAATTCAGCTTCTATTCGGTGCCGGTGGTTCCGCCTAAGAGCCCGGACGACTATGAGTGGACCAGCAAGGATCTGCCCGAAACCGCGCTGACGCTGGATGAGGCCGGCGGCCTGAACGCGCTGTCGCCGACGTTGCCGGAAGTGGATCGTGTCAGCCGCCTGCGCATGGAAATGGAATTCCGCGATCCCAGCGGCGAAACGCAGACCGTCGGCGCAAGCACCCAGTTGTGGCCTGCGGCCGTGCTGCCGGGCCTGCGCGTGCTGTCGTCCTGGCTGGGCGGCGACGGGCCGGTGGTGGTGGAAGCCATTGTGGTCGACCGGAACGGCAAGCCGGTGGCGAATTCGCCCGTGGAAATCCAGGGCGCGCTGATGTATTGGGACTCCCACCGTAAGCGCACGCTGGGCGGTTATTACGCCTACGACTCCACCCGCCGTGAAGAGGCGGTGAAAGTGCCGTGCGCCAACCGCACCGACGCCCAGGGCCGGCTGCTGTGCAAGTTGCCGCTTAAGCGTTCCGGGGAGCTGAAACTGAAGGTGATCGCCACCGACAGCGACGGTCGTCGCGCCGCTACCGAAAACACGGTGTGGGTGGCCGGGGCCGATGACTGGTGGTTCGACCAGGGCAATGACGATCGCATCGACGTGATCGCCGAAAAGAAACAGTATGCGGTCGGCGACACGGCGCGCCTGCAGGTGCGCATGCCGTTCCGCGAGGCGACGGCGCTGGTGACGGTGGCCCGCGACGGCGTCATGGACAGTTTCGTGACCACGCTGGACGGCAAGGACCCGGTGGTGAGCGTGCCGGTGAAGCCGGATTACGCGCCGAATGTCTATGTCTCGGTGATGGTGGTGCGCGGCCGCAACAACGCCATCCAGCCGACGGCGCTGGTCGATCTGGGCAAACCGGCCTTCAAGCTGGGCATCGCCCAACTGAAAGTGGGTTGGGAAGGCTACAAGCTGGGCGTGAAGGTGCAGACCGACAAGGCGGTTTACCACCCCCGCGACACCGTGCAGGCTACCGTGCAAGTGAGCAACGCCACCGGGCGCGACCGCCTGCCCGCCAATACCGAAGTGACGCTGGCGGTGGTGGATGAAGCGCTGTTGGAGCTGGCGGACAACAACTCCTGGGATCCGTTGCCCTCGCTGGTGAATGCGCGGGCTTATGACTTGAACACCGCCACCAACCAGTTGCAGGTGGTGGGCAAGCGGCATTTCGGCAAGAAGGCGCTGCCTTCGGGCGGTGGCGGCGGTAGCGGCGGCTCCACCCGCGAACTGCTGGACAGCCTGGTGTACTGGAAGGCGACGGCGCCGGTCGATGCCGAGGGCAAGGCCACGTTCAGCTTCCCGCTCAACGATTCACTGTCAGCGTTCCGCGTAGTGGCGGTGGCGTCCAGCCGCGACCAGTTCGGCAACGGCTCGGCCACCATCCGCAGCACCCGCGAGTTGCAGCTGCTGAGCGGCCTGCCGACGGTGGTGCGGCAGGGCGACCGCTATCAGGCCGAGTTCACCGTGCGTAACAGCAGCGACCAGCCGGAAGCGGTGACGCTGACCGTGCGTTCTCCGGCGTTGGCCAAAGACTTCGTGACCGTCGTTGATCTGCCCGGCGGCCAGTCGACGCGGGTGACGGTGCCGGTGACTGTGCCGAAGCGCGTTGATTCGCTGGCCTGGGAGATCAGCGCCGTCAGTCCGCATTTCAGCGACCGGTTGAAGGTGTCGCAGCAGGTGCTGACCGCCGTGCCGTTACAGACGCTGGCCGGGGCGTTCACCCAGCTGTCGCCCGGCGTTCCCTATGCCCTGCCTTTGACGCTGCCCTCAGGCAGTGTGGACGAAGGCAGTGTGGACGAAGGCAGGATCGACCTCGACCTGCAACCCACCCTGACCGGTACGCTGGAGCCGGTGCGGCAATGGTTCCGCGACTACATCTACCTCTGTCTGGAACAGAAGACCACCAAGGCGGCAGGGTTGCAAAACCCGGCACTGTGGGCGGACATCATGGGCGACCTGCCGACCTATCTGGATCAGGACGGTCTCGCAGCCTTTTTCCCCGGTGGCAAGGGCTCGGCCTTCCTGACCGTGCATGTGCTGCGTCTGGCCAAGGCGCTGAACTGGACAATTCCGGCGGAAAGCCGGGAGCGCATGCTGACCGGGCTGGAAAACTACGTGCAGGGCAAGCTGCCCAAGGCCACCTACGAATACTGGATCTACGACAACCGGCAGGACCTGATCCAGCGGCAGATGGAGGCGATGAGCCTGCTGGCGCAGTACAACCGCTTCAAGCCGGTGATGCTGGACAATATCCGCATCCAGCCGGCGCTGTGGGACGTGCACATCCTGATCGACTGGCGCGACCTGCTCCGCAGTGTGCCCGGTCTGGCCAACCGCGAGGCGCGTCTGAAGGAAGTTGACCGTCAGTTGAAAGCACAACTGACGCAGGCGGGCAGCAGCGTGCTGGTGCTCAACGAGCGACGTTCTGACCGTTGGTGGTGGTTCGACAGCAACGAGCAACTGCAGGCGCGGCTGATCCTGAGCGTGCTGGGTGACAAGGCATGGGAACAGGATTTGCCGTTGCTGGTGCGCGGCTTGTTGCGCCATCAGAAGGATGGTCACTGGCAGGATACGCAGTCCAACCTGTGGGGCGGCATGGCGCTGACCCGCTTCAATGAAGGCGTGCAGCCGGTGA
>DASUIM010000384.1:0-1671 GCA_036279775.1 Fluviicoccus sp.
GGCAAGGCGCAGGATTTCTCGCTGGTGTTTGACGGCATCCGCGCCGACGAACACACCGGCGAGGCGCACTGGATCGCCACCTACACCTTCAGCCAGACCGGCCGCACCGTGGTCAACGACATTCACTCACGCTTTGAATTCCGCGACGGCAAGATTGCCGTGCAGCAGGACAGTTTCGATCTCTGGAAATGGAGCCGTCAGGCGCTGGGCGCGCCGGGTTATGCGCTGGGCTGGTCGCCGCTGGTGCAAGGGAAAATCCGCAAGCTGGCGGCGAAGGGGCTGGCGGATTTCCGGGCGGGAAAAATGGGGCAATAAGCACATCGGGGCACGCGGAAGGCGGGCGAATCGGCTGGAAACCTCCCGCCGCAACTGCTAGTGTCACGGCGCTGTTCTTTCACGCCGAAACGGACCTCCGCGCCCCCGAGACATTCATGAAACGCATTTTCATCCCGATAGCGATCCTTATTGCCGTCCTCTCAGGCTACTACCTGATGCATTCAGGAGCGCCATTTTCCCTGGCGGCCAAAGCCCCTGAAAAACCCATGTCACGCTTTGTCAAACGGGACGCCGGCGGCCAGGAACTGCCGGAAAATAGCACCTCCTGGAGTTGCATAGAGGACAGGCAGACCGGCCTGGTTTGGGAAACCAAGACCAGTGATGGCGGCCTGCACGACCAGACCAACCTCTACACCTGGTATGAACCCGACCCCTTGAAGAACGGGGGAAAGCCGGGTTTCCCCGACATGCTGGATTACCTGAAAAGCAACCCGGACATGCATGAACTGGTGAATGACACCCATTCGGGGGAAAGCTGCAATGACACCCTGCCCCGCTGCAATACCCGCGACTACGCGGCCGCCGTCAACCGCGAGGGCTGGTGCGGATACCACGACTGGCGCCTGCCGGAAATTGATGAACTCATGACGCTGGTCGATCACCGGCAGACCGAGCCCGCCATTGACAGCACCTTCTTTCCGGATATGGACACGCTGGCTTTCTGGTCGGCGACAACCGTCGCCGGGAATCCGGCCTATGCGTGGCAGGCCGAATTCATCTACGGCGCCGAAGAGCCCGGTGACGAGAAGAGCGACATCTGGGGCGTCCGCCTGGTGCGCGGCACTTCTGCCATGGCTACGGGACCCTCGGAGCAGGCCGCATCAAAGGAATGCCTTGCGAATGCCCCGCGCACGGCCCCGGACAGCCGCTACACCCTGCTGGCCAACGGCTTAGAGGTATTGGACCGCCAAACCCGCCTGGTGTGGCAACGCTGTGACGCCGGTAGTCGCTGGGACGGTCAAACCTGCAGCGGCCAATGGGCTGCCTACAACCTGGGCGAAGCCCGCGAGGCGGCGCGCAAGGCCGGTAACGGCTGGCGCATCCCCGAACTGGTGGAATTACGCTCGCTGGCGGAGCGGGCCTGCCATTTGCCCGCACAGAATGTCCGTTTCTTCCCGCCAAACGGACTCGGCAACCTGGGTTACTGGTCGGTGACGCCGTCGCTGATCCAGCCGGGGCATGTCTGGTCGTTTTCGATGTGGGAAGGCAAAGCCGAGGCCGAGGATGTGAACAACCAGACGCCACGGACGCGATTTGTGCGCGGTCCCGTCGATTCTTCCGCCCCTGAGTCGGACTAACGGAGCCGTATCATGCCCTCCCCCCTCGACGACCTGC
>DASUIM010000385.1:0-1092 GCA_036279775.1 Fluviicoccus sp.
GCTGTCGGCGCTGCTTTGTCCGACCGGGATGGTGATGGTCTGGCCGTTGCTCAGGGTCACGACCAGTGGGCTGCCGGTCACGGCGTTGTTCACAGCCGCGGTGTACACGATGCTGCCGCCTTCGGTGACGGAGGCCGTTGAGGCGGTCAGGGTCACGGTGGTGGCGTCAATGGTGTCAGTAATGCTGGTGGTCGCAGCAGTAGGATCGATAGCAACGCTAATGCCGCCGCCGCTGGTGCTGCTGATGGTAGCACTGATATTTGTTGGATCTACGTATACATCTTCGTCGGCAGCCACGGCGACTGTAGTGGTGCCTGTGAGTTGTCCGGCAATGATGGTGATGGCGCTGCCGTTACTGAGGGTCACTGTGAGATCGCTTACAGGAGCCTGGGTCAATGTGGCGGTATAAACAATATTGCCGCCAGCTTCAGTCAGACTTGCTGTCGCACTTAAGCTCACTGTCGCGATGTCGTTGTCTACAATGCCGGTGGTGATGCTGCCATTGGTCGGACTTACAACGAGGCTCTCGAAGCTGCCGCCGCTGGCTGAGGCGATGGTAATAGTGAAGTTTTCTGATCCTTCAGCGATTGCGTCATCCAGTGTGGCGATGTTGAAGTTGGCGCTGCTGCTGCCCGCTGCAATCACCACACTGGCTATGCCGGTGTAGTCACTGCCGTCTGCGGCTGTGCCGCTATAGCTCAGGTTCACGGTAACGTCGGTTTGGGCGGTGCTGGTTAATGCGATTGTGTAGCTACCTGTCGCGCCTTCTGCGACTGAGGCGCTGCCGCTGATAGATACTGTGGTGGCGTCTGCGTCGTCCACCACGTTGGTGCTCACCGTGCTGGTCGTGGTCAGTGCTTCGTAGTTGCCGCCGCTGGTGCCGCTGATGCCGACATTGAGGGCTTGCGTGCCTTGGACGTAGGCGTCATCGCCACGCACCGCAAACGGGGTGCTGTCGGCGCTGCTTTGTCCGACCGGGATGGTGATGGTCTGGCCGTTGCTCAGGGTCACGACCAGTGGGCTGCCGGTCACGGCGTTGTTCACAGCCGCGGTGTACACGATGCTGCCGCCTTCGGTGACGGAGGCCGTTGA
>DASUIM010000386.1:0-4050 GCA_036279775.1 Fluviicoccus sp.
GGCTGTCATGTTGACCACTCCATTGTCGGATGAATGCTGGTAAAAATAACAGATTGCTTCAACAACAACCAATGCGGACCCGGTCATGCCCCAACCCACTCTTGAGAAACGCCAGAACCTTGCCAACCTGGTCCTGGTCACCGCCGTCGGCGGCCTGCTGGTGCAGCATCCGCTGGCCAATGCCTTTCCCGCTTACGCCGCCGCCATGCCGCACGTGAAAATGGCCTTTGAAGCCGCGCTGGTCGGGGGGTTGGCAGACTGGTTCGCGGTCACCGCCATCTTCCGCAAGCCCTTCAACCTGCCCATTCCGCACACGGCCATCATCACCGAGAACAAGGACCGCATTGCCGACACCATCGGCCTGTTCGTACAGCAGAATTTCCTGACCTCCGCCGCCATCCGTCAGAGCTTCACCCAGAACAATGTCGCCGGGCAGATGGCCTCGTGGCTGGAGAAGGAAGCCAATGCCGAGAAGCTGTCCCGCGAGATCGGGCTGATCGCGCCGCGCATCCTGCAGTTCTTCCGCCACCCCGCCGTGGAAAACTTCGTGCAGCGCAATGTGGTGGACTGGATCCGCGCCTCCTCCGCCAACACACTGACCGCGCAGTTCCTGCAAGCGGTATTCAACAACGGCAACCACCAGCAAGCCTTCCAGTTCGGACTGGAGCGCATGGACGACTGGCTGCGCCGCCACCCGGAAAAGGCGCAGGAGCTGCTGGCGCCGGTCATCGATGCGCTGATCGGGCCGGTGCTGAGCAAGATCCGCACCTCGCTGAATACCGACGCCCAGGGCGCGCTGTCGCTGCTGGTGGGCGGGCTGACCGCCTTCGCCAAGCCGGAGACCAAGCGCGCGGTGGAACAGATGAAGTCCGGCATGAATGCGGCGCTGAACGTCGAACAGCGCATTATTGACAGCCTGATCAATGTCATCCACGACATTCGCCAGGACCCGCACCACCCTTTCCGCCTGCAGCTGGACGAGTCGGCCAAGTACTATATCGGCGTGCTCAGCGTCGATTCACCGGAGTCGCGGCGGCTGAACGCGTTCAAGGACGAGATGGTCAACAACCCGGATGTGGTGAAGTTCTTCACCAGCATCGTGATCAGTATCCGCGAGGCGATCCAGAAGGATCTGAATTCGGTGAAGCCGAACATTCTGGAAAGCGTGAAGGATGCGCTGATGATGCTGGGGCGCAACCTGGCGCAGGATGGCCAGTTCCAGCAGGACCTGAACAAGGGCATTGTCGATGCGACCTGTTTTGTGACCGAGGAGTATGCGGATGCGATCATGCGCTTTGTCAGCGATCAGGTCAGGGCCTGGGAATCCGAGAAGATGGTGCGGGAGATCGAGAAGGCGATCGGGCCGGATTTGCAGATGATCCGGGTGAACGGGACGTTGGTGGGGGGGTTGATCGGGTTGGTGTTGAGTTTTATTGCCTGAGCCAACCCGCCACTTCCAGCCCGACCAATCCCAGGCTGATGATCGCGGCGGTCAATGACATCCAGCGGGGGAAGATCAGGACACCTTCGGCTTCGGGTTGGCGTTGCTTGATGCGCCACAAGGCGAGGTTTACGCCGGAGAACAGGGTGAGCATGATGACGGAGGTGACGGCGGCGAGGCCGGCGAGGCGTCCGGTGAGGGCGAGGATCAGGACGATCAGGACAGCGACGGCGGTGGCGCGCAGCGGGGTTTGGGTGCGCGGATGCACGTGCGCGAGGCGTTTGGGCAGCAGGCCGCGTGAGGACAGGCCGTACAAGACGCGCGAGGCCATGATGATCTGGATCAGGCCGCCGTTGATGATGGCGAACATGCCGATCAGCGACATCAGCATCGGTTCGCGGCCGGTGTAGTGGTGGTAAAGGGTGGCGATCGGAGCGCGGCTGGCGGCGAGGTCGCCGGGCGGCAAGGCCAGTACCGCCATGACCATGATCAGCAGGTACAGCATGGTGGTGATGACCAGCGTCAGCACGATGGCCAGTGGTAGCGTGTGCTTGACGTCCTTCACTTCTTCGGCGACATCAACCATGTCTTCAAAGCCGAGGAAAGCGAAGAAGGCCAGCAAGGCTCCCGCATAGATCGGGGCAAGGCCGTTGAGGCTGAGGGCGGGAAGCAGTTCCGGCCAGCGCGACGGCAGTTCGGCCAGATGGCCGCTGCCCGCGATGATCAGCCACACCAGTCCGCCGACTTCGACCACGGTGATGGCGGTGGCGATCAGCACCGATTCGGCGATACCCCAGGCGGCCACCGCACCCAGCAGCAACGTGATCAGCAGGATTGAAGGCACGCGCGGCAAACCGGTCAGGGTTTCGAAGTAGCCGGAAAATCCGTTGACCAGCGCCGAGGCCGACACCAGTCCGGCCAGCACCATCATCAACCCCGCCGCCACCGACAGCCTTTCCGAGCCGAAACCTTCTCGGATGTACAGCGATGCCCCCGCGGCGCGCGGATAGCGGCCGGACAGTTCGGCGAAGGACAAGGCGGTAAATCCGGCCAGGATGGCGGCAAACAGGAAGGCGGCCGGGGCCAGCATGCCGGACACACGCGCCAGTTCCCCCACCAGCGCATAGATACCCGCGCCGATGGTGGTGCCCAGGCCGTAAAGCACCATCTGCGGCAGGGTTATCGTGCGTTTCAGCGATGCCGAGTCACCCATGCGGTCAGCAACTGACCCAGGCGGGCCGGGTGGCCACCTGTTGCGCCAGCAGCTCGCGGGTGCGCGCCAGTGTCAGTGTCGGGCCTTCCCTGCAGATCAGGCTGCTGCCGACATAGCAATGTCCGCACAGGCCGACGCCGCAATGCATGCGCCGTTCCAGCGACAGCCAGAAACGATCCGGGGACAGACCCCGTTTTTCCAGCAGGTCGCCCACGCCCAGCATCATCGCTTCCGGGCCGCAGCAGAGCACGGCATCGGGGAAGGACGGCAGCAGGGCCAGGGCGGCATCGAGCCGATGGCCGGTGGCTTGGGTCAGCTCTTGCGGGGTGTGCCAGGCGGGATCATCCACCGGCAGGGTCAGCGGCAAGCCCGCCTGCCGCCAAGCTTCGCGTTCTTTCGCCAGGATGCGGCTGCCCTCGCTGCGGGCGCTGTAGAGCAAGGCGGTGCGATCCTGTTGTCCGCTCGCCAGACGTTGCGACAGCCACGCCGACAACGGGGCCAGACCGCAGCCGCCCGCCACCACCAGCACCGTCTTGTCCGCCAGCTCCGGCCAGGGCTGGCCCACCGGTCCGCGCACACCGACAAAGGTGCCCGGCGGCAGGTCCTGCAAGGCATCGGTCAGCTTGCCGACCCGGCGCACCAGCGCCGTGAAACAGCCCCGTTCATCCGGCAGGCTGACAAAGGTGAAGGCCGCCTCCCCCAGACCGGGAATGCTCAGCATGAAGAACTGGCCGGGCCGCGCGGTCCAGCGCGCCCCATCCTCCAGCCGGAAACGCAGGTGCAGCGCATCCTCGCCATCGTCATAGCGCGCCAGCAGCGTCGCCACCTCGGGAACCAGACTCAGCATGCGCCTATCCTCGCCAGCACCGCCTTCGCGCCGATCACGCCGGGGCAGACGGCGTCGCAGCGGCCGCAACCGGTGCAACCCAGCCTGCCCTGTTGCGGGATGAAGTGCGGGGAAAATTTATGGAACCAGTACCGCGCGGTTCGCGCGCCCGGTGTCGGTGAGGGGTGATGGCCGCTGGCCTCGCGCTGGAAACCGTCATAGAGACAGGCATCCCAGACCCGCTCGCGCACGATGCCTTGCGGCTGGCCGACGTCAAAGGTGGTAAAGCAGGAACAACTGGGGCAAAGGTTGACGCAACCGGAGCAACTCAAGCATTGGACCGCCAGTGTTTCCCAGGTTTCCACGGCCACCTCGCCGCCCTGGATGCGCGCCAGACCGGCCGCCAGCGAGGATAGATCCCCGAAGGCAGCGATGCAGGCATCGCCCAAAGCCTGACGGGTTTGCGCGGCCAATTCCGACTCCAGCGTCCTGACGTCCGGGGCTGAATTCTGGAATGCGTTCAGCACCTCTTGTCCCAAAGCCGTCATCGCCATCAACTGCCAGCCTGAG
>DASUIM010000387.1:0-4501 GCA_036279775.1 Fluviicoccus sp.
CTTGACGGTGGTGAAGGTGAACGGGTGCATGGGCGGCTCCTTGTTGTTGTTCCCGATTTTACTGATTCACTTCTGCAACAACATGGCCGCTTCTTTCGCAAAGTACGTCAGAATGGCATCCGCCCCGGCGCGCTTGATGCATAGCAGCGACTCCAGGATCACCGCCTCCCGCGCCAGCCAGCCGTTCTGGATGGCAGCCATGTGCATGGCGTACTCGCCGCTCACCTGATAGACCAGCGTCGGCACCGAATAGGTGTCCTTCACTTCCCGCACGATGTCCAGATAGGGCATGCCCGGCTTCACCATCACCAAGTCCGCGCCTTCGGCGAGGTCCAGCCCCACTTCGTGCAAGGCCTCCTGGCGATTGGCGGGATTCATCTGGTAGGTCTTCTTGTTGCCGCCCTTGAGGTTGCCCGCCGAGCCCACCGCGTCGCGGAAGGGGCCGTAGTAGCTGGAGGCGTACTTGGCGGCGTAGGAGAGGATGCAGACATTGAGATGGTTGTTCTCTTCCAGTGCGCGGCGGATGGCGGCAATGCGGCCGTCCATCATGTCGGACGGGGCGACGATGTCGGCCCCGGCCTCGGCGTGCGACAGCGCCTGTTTCACCAGCGCCTCACTGGTGATGTCGTTCAGTACATAGCCGTCGACGTCGATGATGCCGTCCTGGCCGTGGGTGGTGAAGGGGTCGAGCGCTACATCGGTGATGACGCCCAGTTCCGGTACGGCGGCTTTCAGCGCACGCACGGCGCGTTGCGCCAGCCCGTCCGGGTTCCACGCTTCCTCGGCCAGCAGGCTTTTCGCTTCCTGCGGTGTCACCGGGAACAGCGCCACGGCGGGAATGCCCAGCTTCGCCAGCACTTCCGCTTCCTTCACCAGCAGGTCGATCGACAGCCGTTCAATGCCGGGCATCGAGGCGATGGCCTCGCGGCGGTTCTCGCCTTCCAGCACGAACATCGGGTAGATCAGGTCGGCGGGGGTCAGCAGCGTTTCCTGCACCATATTGCGCAGGAATTCCTGCGAACGCAGGCGGCGCAGGCGGGTGTGGGGGAAGGCGGCGCGGTTGAAGGTGAAACGGGACATGGGAGGTTCTCGCGGCAAAATCTTTGCCGAAAGAATACTCCAGAACGCGCGGGGATGGGGCGGGATTCGGCGTTGGGCGTCGCCGGTCCCGCCCGGCGGTTCAGCCGCAGTTTTTCAGGGTCAGGATCTTTTCGAGGGCGGCGCGGCGGCGGCTGATGCCTTCCTGCTGCGCCTTGGCGGTGGCGGCGCGGGTCTCGTCAGCTGCCTGGTCGCGGGCGTTTTCGCTGTTCAGCCTGGTTGCCTCGCTTAGCGAGGCGGTGTCGCCCGCCGCCGCCGCCATGCCCGCCACGAAGGCGCCCAGGCCGCCAATCGCGGAGCTGGCGCCCGCATTCTTGTCGTGATAGGTCTTTTCAGCGGCGTAGTAGTTTTCCCAGGTCTGCACCGAGGCCAGTTCGTTGCGCACGCCCTGACAGTCCAGCGCCGGGTAGGCGGTGATGGGCGACATGGCGGTCATCGGCTTGGTCGGGGCGACGGCGCATCCGGTCAGCATGAGCGAGCAGGCCATCAGGGCGGTCAGGGGCAGGGTGTGTTTCATCGGGATTCTCCAGTGGGGGTTCTCAAAAGTGCCGGGCGGGCGCACAGCGCCGTCCGCCGGACTGCACGGCGTTACAGGTATCTTCGGCGGTCTTGCGCGCCTCGGTCAGCTCGCTGCGCGTCCGTGCATAATCGGGGGAACCGGCGCATTCGCTTTCCAGCCGGGCCAGCGCCTGGTCCAGCCGGTACATCAGCGTTTCGGTATGGGCGGTGATCGAGGCGTCGGCGGGCGGTTGTCCCAGCGGTTCGGTGTTGATGCGGCAGGTCGAAGCGGCGGATTCATCCCCGCCGGACAGCCGCACGCTGCCCGAGGCGGCGGGTGTAGCCGTGCTCCGGGCCGGTTCGTCGTCCGCGCGGCGGTACTCGATGCGATCGGGCGCGTCCGCCGTCCCGGAGTCGCCGCCGGAGCTTTCCCCCAGGTCTTGCAGCGTGCCGACGGCCTGACCCAGCGGTGAGTTGGCGATATCCGCCTTGACCTCGCGCACGGCGCGCGGCGCGGCCTCCATTTTCGCCAGCATCGCGGTCAGCATCGACTCTTCATCGGTATTGGCGGCGGCCACGGCCTCGTGGTTCTCCCGGGCGCTGTCCAGCCGTTCCTGTGCTTCCCGGCCGGACTTTTCCAGCAGGCCCATGCGCAGGTCATGGATGGCCTGCTGTTGTTCGGCTTCGGCCTTTGCCTGGCGGGCGGCCTGCTCCGCCCGGATTTGCGCCTGGCGCTGTTCTTCGGCCTGGCGGGCGATGGCGGTCTGCCGCTGGGCCTGCTGTTGCGCCTGATACTGTTGCTGGGCCTGACGGTTGCGCTCCTCGGCGGCGCGGTTCCAGGCGTCGCGCTCGGCCTGCCCCCGACGCATTTCGGCGTTGAAGGCTTCGGTGCGGAGCTGTTCCTGCTGGCGCTCCGCCTGTTCATTCAGGCGGCGTTGCGTTTCGGCCACTCTGTCCCGGGCCTCCAGTTCGGCCTTGTTCTGGTTGGCGATGCCCAGGCATTGATCGCGTCGTTGTTCGTAGGCGGCTTTGGCGCGCTCGTATTCGGCTTTGGCCTTGGCGTTGTTGGCTTCGTACCATTCATGCGCCCGGCCGTCGCAGGCAAAGCGTTCCTTTGTCATCGAACCATATTGGCTACATTGCCGGTAGTTGGCGTTGGTTTGGTCCGAGACGGCCTGATAGGTGCGCTTGAACGTCTCGGCGCGTTCATTCGAAATTTGCCAGTACGTCGGGCATTGACCCGGATCGGTCGGTCCCGGCGTCAGGGCCGTTGCGGGTAACGGGGCGATCAGCAGGATCAGGTTGCCCATAAAGATGAGGGCGCGGGAATTCAACATGCGTCTCTATGCCGACCGGAGCCGGGTTCCTTGGAAATGGTTATCGTTTGACAGTAACGCGAGTGTTGTGCTGTTCTGTACCCTCATTCAGGGGTAGAGAAACCGGCGGTTTTCTGACCGCCAGCGGTGATGCAGCCCTGCTTCCCGGCGTGTCCGGGGCGTGATCAAACCGGTGCGACAGAACAGGGGATGCCATGGACAAACAGCAGCAAGCATTGGAAAACCGGCTGATCGGTGACATCTACGACGCCACGCTGGCGCCGGAACGCTGGCCGGAGGTGCTGCAGGGCATCAGCGATCTCTGCGGCGGCGAGAAGAATGCCTTTCTGTCGACGGACCTGCTGAACCCGGCGGCCAACCTGCTGTTTTTCAGCGGCCATACCGAGGAAGCCGGGCGGGAATACCGGGAAGGCGGTTTCGATGTGCTGGAATTCGAGCATAGCGGTCGCTGGATGAAGCAGATCGGCGTCGGTGTGCCGTCGTCGTCGGATGATTTCTTCGGCGGTCCGGAAGGCTACGCCGCGTCGGGCGGACGCTATGTCACCGACTACCTGAACCGCCATGGCACCTACCGCCAGCTCATCGTGGCGCTGGAACTTGCCGAATACCGCTTTGCCGGTTTCGGTCTCAGCAACGGCCTGGAGCGCCCGTTCACACCCGATAATGTGGCGATGCTGGGCCGGATGACGCCGCACATGCGCCGGGCGCTGCAGATCCATCGCCAGCTGCGTCTGGTCGAATCGAACAACGCCTCGCTGTACCGCATTCTCGACCAGATGACGACCGGCGTCCTGCTGCTGAACGTGGCGGGGACGGTCGCTTACGGCAACGATGCCTCGGCGCGACTGCTGCGCGAGCATCCCGCCATCAGTGTCACCCGCCAGGAGGGGCTGCGCGCCGCCGACTTCGCCCAGAACCAGCAGTTGCAGACGCTGATCCGGGGTGCGCTGCAAACCGGGCAGCGCGACGGGCAAGGCATTCCCGGCGGCGTGATCGGGCTGACGTCCCCGCTCAGCGCCTCGCCGCTGATGCTGACCATCGCGCCGCTGTCGGCCTGGGGAGAATACCGGGATCTGGCCCGCGACCAGATTGCCGCCGTGATCTTCCTCAGCAATCCGGACGCCGGTCACCAGTTGTCCGCCCGCCTGCTGGAGGCTTCCTACGGGTTGACCGGGCGCGAGGTGGAATTGTGCCAGCGTTTCCTGAACACGCCGGTACTGGAGGCGGTGGCCGAAGAGGCCGGTATTACGCTCAGCACCTTGCGCAGTTACCTGAAAAGCATTTATGAAAAGACGGACTGCCATTCCCAGGCGGAACTGATGCGCTTGCTGATGGGCCTGCGCGTCAATTTCGAGCATATTGCCTGAAGCCTGCCTGCCCCGACGGGGCGGGTTTATCTGACAAAGGAAATGACCATGAACCCGAAAAAAGTCGCCGTGATCCTGTCCGGTTGCGGTTTCAAGGACGGGGGCGAAATCTACGAAGCCACCCTGACCCTGCTGGCGCTGGACGAGGCCGATGCCGTCGTCCAGTGCTTCGCCCCCGACATGCCGCAGCTGCACGTCGTC
>DASUIM010000388.1:0-1774 GCA_036279775.1 Fluviicoccus sp.
GTCCTTGTGGGCAATGTGATCCACCGCATCCGCCACGTAATCAACGGGGCAAACGGGCATTTGGCCGCCGTCAATGCCCAGCAGGGGTAACCACTTGGGAACATTGTCGCGGATGCGCTGAATCAACTTGAAGAAATAGTAGGGGCCGTCAATCTTGTCCATGACGCCCGTTTGCGAGTCGCCCACCACCACGCCGGGACGGTAGATGCGATAGGGAACCTTGCTCTCGTCACGCACAATCTTTTCGGAGGTGAACTTGCTGCGGTAATAGGGGTGCGTCAGGTTCTGGCCTTCGTCAAAGTGCGTTTCCTTGAACACGCCTTCCCATTCCGTACCGGCAACGGCGATGGAGCTCATGTGGTGCAGCTTGACCTTGCCGCCCAGACGGTTCACAAAATCGACCACATGCGCGGTGCCCTGGTTGTTGATGGCTTCACCGGTGGCGTCATCCATGTTCATGTCATAGACAGCGGCCAGGTGGAAAACGTGGTCGATCTTGCCCGCCAGCGCGGCGGCGTCTTCCGGGGATACCAGACCGGGCTGGGTGACATCGCCAAAGACCGGGATCAGCTGCTGGTCGGTGGCGCCCAGCTCGTCCATCAGTTCTTCGAATTTGTGCTGCGAGGACTTGCGGACCAGGACGTGGATCACCGCGCCTTCGCGTCGCAGCAGACGCGCCAACAGGAAACGGCCAATGAAACCGGTACCGCCGGTGACGAAATAGTTCATGTGCATTACCCCTCTTTTATTAGAAATAAGCCCGGCGGCTTGACATGCCCAAACATCATCGCCCGGCGTTGTGGGAAGCATTATAGAAGAGGGGTTTGTAGTGCGAGTATTCTAATTCGATCAAATAACATACTATTTTCAGGGAAACTCTTGACATTTTGTGTAGAGTTTTAGCACTAAAGACACAAGTCCATCATGGGCATTCTGTCAACTGCCCAAGTGGCGGGGGCAGGTGTCAGCCAGGCCAACCGCCGGCTTCAGAAACGCCCGGGCGCGCGCTCGACCCGCCATTCTCCCGGTTGCAGATCATCCAGCGCCCACGCGCCAATGCGTACCCGCACCAGGCGCAGGGTGGGAAAGCCGACCGCGGCGGTCATACGCCGCACCTGCCGGTTGCGCCCCTCGGTAATCTCCAGCTCCACCCAACTGGTGGGAATGGCGGCGCGGTATCGCACCGGCGGCGTGCGTGGCCACAGTTCGGGCTCCGCCAGCTTGCGGACACGGGCGGGACGGGTAGGGCCGTCATTCAGCATCACGCCGCCGCGCAGCCGGGTCAGCGCCTCTTCGCCAATATCACCATCCACCTGCGCCCAGTAGGTTTTCGGCAGCTTGAATTTCGGGTGGGTAATGCGGGCGTTCAGCGCACCGTCCGCCGTCAACAGCAGCAGCCCCTCGGAATCCATGTCCAGCCGTCCGCAGGGATGGATATCCGGGTCGGTGAAAAAATCAGCCAGGGTGGGGCGTTCATCCGTCTTGCGGAACTGGGTAAGCACCCCGTAGGGTTTGTTGAACAGCACGAGTTCCGACATGAAAGACCATCACCTGTGTTTATGGGCACATTTCCCGAATAAATCCCATGAGCCGTCTATTTTGCACTACAACGCATTAACATAGGCAGCAATCCGCGGCGCCACATCCCCGCGCCGGATTGCTCATATCAACACATACAAGGGAGTACCTGCACAATGGGTTACCAGAAGATTAAGGTCCCGGCGGATGGCGACAAAATCACCGTAAACGCCGACCTGTCCCTGAACGTCCCCAA
>DASUIM010000389.1:0-1791 GCA_036279775.1 Fluviicoccus sp.
CGCTGGTCCGTCGCCGGGGAAATCGCCCTCACCTGGCTGCTGACGCTGCCCGGCTCCGCCCTGCTCGCCTGCCTGTTGTTCGGGCTGGTCCAGACCCTTCTTCACTGACTCCGGGAGACCGTCATGACCGCTCCTCGCCAAAGCTTCTTCGATAGACTGAAAGCCCGCATTTTCCCCGAAATTCCCGACTTTTACGCGCTGATCAGCGAACAGGCGCATCTGGCCGTGGAGTGCACCGCCGCGCTGGTGACCTACATGCAGTCCGGCCTGGATGAACACGCCAGTCATGTCAGCGAGCTGGAGCATCGCGGCGACCGGCTGAAGAACCGTAATCTGTCAGTCCTGCATCACGCGTTTGCCACGCCCATCGACCGCGAGGATATTTATCAGGCCGTCGCCGCCATCGACGATATCCTCAACTACGCCAAGACCACCGTCCGCGAAATGCAGGTGCTGCACCTGACGCCGGACGAGCACACGCTGGCCATGGCGACGCTGATGCATGAGGGCGCGCTGGCGCTGGAACGCGGTTTCGCCAAGCTGGAAAAGACGCCGCTGGCCGCCGAAGCCGACGCCAGCGCCGCCCACAAGACCGAGCGCAGCACCGAGAAGGTCTACCGCAAAGCGCTGGCAGAACTGTTCAACCCCGAGCACTACCTGTTGACCCTGACCGCGCAGCAAAAAAAGGACGCCGAGGCGCTGGGCGTGCTGACCACCGCGATGAGCGCGGCGGAAAGCGCGGGCATCACCCCCGCCGTCGGTTTCATGCTGGAAATCCTGAAACGGCGCGAGGTTTACCGGCACATGTCGAACGGCGCCGACCGCGTCGCGCGGGCGGCGGAAGTGCTGCATGACATTGTGGCGAAGGTGGGGTGAGGGGCTCTATACTACCCCTCTTTTTTCGACCCCCTTTCCGGGCATAACAATGACCACCAACAGCATTCCCCAAGCCATCGGCACCTTCCAGGGGCTGATCCTGGCCCTGCAAAACTATTGGGCCGAACAGGGTTGCGTCATCCTGCAACCCTACGACATGGAAATGGGCGCCGGCACCTTCCATACCGCCACCTTCCTGCGCGCCCTCGGCCCCGAGACGTGGAATGCCGCCTACGTGCAGCCCTCCCGCCGTCCCGCCGACGGCCGCTACGGCGAAAACCCCAACCGCCTGCAGCACTACTACCAGTTCCAGGTCGTCCTGAAGCCGAACCCGGCCAACATCCAGGAGTTGTACCTGAACTCGCTGCGCACCATCGGCATCGACCCCGCCGTCCACGACATCCGCTTCGTGGAAGACAACTGGGAGTCGCCGACACTGGGTGCGTGGGGCCTGGGCTGGGAAGTCTGGCTGAACGGCATGGAAGTGACCCAGTTCACCTACTTCCAGCAAGTGGGCGGCGTCGAATGCTACCCGGTCACCGGCGAAATCACCTACGGCCTGGAACGGCTGGCCATGTACCTGCAGGGCGTCGATTCGGTCTATGACCTCACCTGGACCGACGGCCCCTTCGGCAAGGTCACCTACGGCGACGTCTTCCACCAGAACGAAGTGGAACAGTCCACCTTCAATTTCGAGCACGCCAACGTCGACAAGCTGTTCGAGCTGTTCGACTTCTACGAAAGCGAAGCCAACCGCTTGATGGGCCTGCCGCAACCGCTGCCGCTGCCCGCCTACGAAATGGTGATCAAGGCCTCGCACAGCTTCAACCTGCTGGACGCCCGCCGCGCCATCTCCGTCACCGCCCGCCAGCAGTACATCCTGCGCGTGCGGCAACTGGCGCGCGCCGTGGCGCA
>DASUIM010000390.1:0-1362 GCA_036279775.1 Fluviicoccus sp.
GGCGGGGCGCGGCATCCTCAGCGATCTGGATGACGCCGACGAGGACAATTTCGATCTGGATGAACCGGATGACTTCTTCGCCAAGATCCAGGCGATGCTGGTCGATTACGGCTATGACCTCTGGCAGTGGGAAACCGGCGACGATACCTTCTGCGCCGTCATTGCCCGCACCGAGGACCGGGATACGCTGGAAGTGCTGACGCGCAAGCTGGGCCTGACCGCCGGTCACGGGGCGCTGGTCTGCGCGGCCTATCTGTAGTCCGTTAATCCGTCGCGGGCTGGAAACGACCGTCGCGCCGGGGTCTGGCCCACGACAGGCGGCGTCCGGCCCCCGCCCGCCGGTACGCCGCCCGGATCTCCTTCAACGGTCCGCCCAGTTCCCGCGCTGCCTTGAACATTCCCCGCAACACCCGGATGCGCATTTCAGCCACCAGCGGATAGCCCCGGTCAAAGCCCACCAGCCGCTGCACTTCCGGCGGCTGCATTTCCAGCAGGGCCCACTGGAACATGTCGGGAATGATGCGCCGCAGCCGGTCGTGCTCCACGCCCTGGATGATCGCCACCTGATAGGTTTCCAGATGGTCCGGCGTCTTCAGCCGGGGGAATTCCGCGCGCAGGCAGTTCCACACATCCTCCTTGGTGGCAGGCAGGTTCGTGCCGCCCAGCGCCTCGCCGATGCGGGTGAACTCGCGGTAGAAGCGGTCGATGCCGCGCGCGTCCAGCGGGTCGGGGTGATACTTTTCATGGGTGGAAGCAAAGGCCCAGGCCAGCGAGGCATAGTTCCAGCGGAAGATGTGCGGGTTGTCGGCATCGTAGACCAGCCCGCCCGCGCCGGTTCCCTTCACGCGACCATGCATGGCGCGGACGGTGCGGCACAGTTTCTCCGCCACCTCGGTGGGGCCGAACACGCAGCCGAGGAAGAAGCTCATGGTGTGGCCCTGCCGCACCCGGTTGCCGCGCACGCTCAGTCTGCCGGTGGACTTGCCCTGCGCATCGCGTTTCCATACGCGCGAATGGTCGTTGTTGGCCGCTTCGGTTTCGGGGTAGGACGACTCGATGGCCGCCGCCACTCCCAACGCCAGCAGCGTCACCTGATGGTGGCCGAAGACCCGCCAGATGGCGCTGCCGGGGCCGAACCAGCCGGGGTCGCCGGGCGGGCTGTCGAACTGCACGCCGGGGAAGTAGGTGCAGCGGACATCGCGCTGGTAGAGTTCATCAAAAAACCAGTCCAGCGGGTGGCGGGGGTTGAGCATGGCGTTGCCGCTCCATAATTACATTTTGTAAGTTTCTGTCTGTAAGTTACTCTCGGGCCAGCCGTCTCGCAAGGGTTGATGATGAAAAAAGAATCTGTTTCCGGCCGCC
>DASUIM010000391.1:0-1344 GCA_036279775.1 Fluviicoccus sp.
AAGCAGTTGCTGGCCTACGGCGATGACAGCGCCAGTATCAAGGCGCTGGGCGAAACCGTGGTGGCTCGTCTGATCGAGGAACTGATTCAGGGCGGCGCCCCGGCGTTCCATTTCTATACGATGAACCAGACCGAGGCGACATCACGGCTGGTGAAACTGACGGGACTGGCTTAAGGCCGGGCCCCCACCCGGTCGGGGCGCATGGCATGCGCCCTGCTCCGCCACACGCTTAACCCCAACCCGACCATCGCCGTACTGCCCAACCCTGCCGCCAGCCAGACCAGCCCTCCCCGGTCAAACAACCAGCCGCCCAGCACCGGCCCGGACGCACTGCCCGCCGTGTAACACACCACCAGCACCGAGGTCGCATGGACCAGCACCTTGCCCTGCAGCTTGTGCCCGAGCTCGACCATCGCCAGCGTGTAGATGACGCCACCCATGCCGCCGAAGACAAACCCGGCCAGCCAGAGCACGAGATGATGATCCTGCCCCCAGATGCCCAGTACTGCTGATGACAGCACCAGCACCACCCAGCACGCCAGCAGGATGCGATGCTGGCCGACCCGGTCGCTCAGATGCCCGGCCGGCGTCTGCAACAAGGCGCTGCCGGCGCCGATCACTGCACCCAGCCAGGCCGCCTGCTGCACGCTGAAACCCAGCCGCAGGCTGAGTCCGGGCAACATGGCGGCGCTGCCGCTTTCCAGCAGGCCGCTGATCAGCGAGACCCCGGCGATGCCCAGCAACAGGCCTTTCCAAGGGTACTGATCCACAGGCTTGTCGTTATACGTGTCTTCAATGCCCGGCAGCGCATTAGCCGCGGTGTGCGGCAGCAGACGCCCCGCCGCCAGGGTTACCAGCCCCATGCCAAAGGCAATCCACAAGGGCGGCCATCCGGCGCGGTCGATCAGCGCCAACAACACCGGGCCGGTCATCATGCCGATACCGACACAGGTTTCGAACAGGCCGACGTAGTAGCCGCGCCGGTCCGGCGGGGCGATTTCGGCCAGCCAGGCCTCCCCCGTCACCCAGATGACTCCTACGACCACTCCGAGGGCGTAGCCCAGCAGCGCCCAAGGCCAGTAGCCCTGCGTCAACGCGATCAGCGCGAAGCAGAGCACCAGCGCCTGTACACAACGCCGGAAGGTGGCTTCACGGCCGAAGCGCGGGGTGACGTGCGAGGCAAGCATCGAGCCGCTGAAAATGCCCAGCCACATCAGGGTGGCGACAAAGCCGACCGCAGTGGCGCTGAAGTGCTGCCGGGTCAGCACGAAGGCGACATGGGTCATCGCCACGAATTCGGCGGCGACCAGCAGGAAATAGACGAGGGGGATGGCCCAGAGGGCG
>DASUIM010000392.1:0-1361 GCA_036279775.1 Fluviicoccus sp.
TGCTCAGATGTTCTCATCACACTACTAGGGCACACCTTCTTCCGAAGTTACGGTGTCAATTTGCCGAGTTCCTTCTCCTGAGTTCTCTCAAGCGCCTTAGAATACTCATCTCGCGCACCAGTGTCGGTTTGCGGTACGGTCGTTGTTAGCTGAAGCTTAGTGGCTTTTCCTGGGACCTCGTTCAGTTACTTCAAGAGCAAGCTCTCTCGATCGACAGCCTCGGTATATGTGCGCCGGATTTGCCTAACGCACGCCTACTTCTGTCTAAACCGGCACTTCCAACCGCCGGATAACCTATTAAGATCCGTCCCCACATCGCACTAACAATCGGTACAGGAATATTGACCTGTTTCCCATCAGCTACGCATCTCTGCCTCGCCTTAGGGGCCGACTCACCCTACGCCGATGAACGTTGCGTAGGAAACCTTGCGCTTACGGCGAGCGGGCTTTTCACCCGCTTTAACGCTACTCATGTCAGCATTCGCACTTCTGATACCTCCAGCATCCTTTACAAGACACCTTCACAGGCTTACAGAACGCTCTCCTACCACTCACAGTAAACTGTGAATCCGCAGCTTCGGTAACTGGCTTGAGCCCCGTTACATCTTCCGCGCAGGACGACTCGATCAGTGAGCTATTACGCTTTCTTTAAATGATGGCTGCTTCTAAGCCAACATCCTGGCTGTCTATGCCTTCCCACCTCGTTTTCCACTTAACTGATCATTTGGGACCTTAGCTGGCGGTCTGGGTTGTTTCCCTCTTGACACAGGACGTTAGCACCCCATGTCTGTCTCCCACGCTCGCACTCTTCGGTATTCGGAGTTTGCCATGGTTTGGTAAGTCGCGATGACCCCCTAGCCATAACAGTGCTCTACCCCCGAAGGTGATACGTGAGGCACTACCTAAATAGTTTTCGGAGAGAACCAGCTATTTCCAAGTTTGTTTAGCCTTTCACCCCTATCCACAGCTCATCCCCTAGTTTTGCAACACTAGTGGGTTCGGTCCTCCAGTACCTGTTACGGCACCTTCAACCTGGCCATGGATAGATCACTTGGTTTCGGGTCTACGCCCAGCAACTGAACGCCCTATTCGGACTCGGTTTCCCTTCGCCTCCCCTATTCGGTTAAGCTCGCTACTGAACGTAAGTCGCTGACCCATTATACAAAAGGTACGCAGTCACGGAACAAGTCCGCTCCCACTGTTTGTATGCATCCGGTTTCAGGTTCTATTTCACTCCCCTCCCGGGGTTCTTTTCGCCTTTCCCTCACGGTACTGGTTCACTATCGGTCGATTACGAGTATTTAGCCTTGGAGGATGGTCCCCCCATGTTCAGACAAGGTTTCTCGTGCCCCGCCCTACTT
>DASUIM010000393.1:0-3272 GCA_036279775.1 Fluviicoccus sp.
ACCGCCTCCGTCACCGCCAGGCTGAGCACCACGCCCAGGCAGGCCGTCCAGATTTCGCGGTTGCCCGCGTGCAGCGGTTGCGGTATGAATGCCCGAAGCCGCCCCAAACCCGTTGTCATGGAACCTTACCGTGGCTGCGCCGTTGCAGCCTATAATGAGGGCGGGCAAATATATCACAACATGACAAATATCAGGAGAGCGGCATGGCCGTGCAATCCCCGGCTTCCGACGGGCTGAGCAAAAAGCAGTACGAGGCGCTGTCGGAATTCCGCTATCAGCTGCGCCGTTTCCTGCATTTCAGCGAAGTGGCCGCCGACCGCGAGGGCATCACGCCGCTGCAATACCAGCTGATGCTGCATGTGCGCGGCTTCCCCGGCCGCAACTGGGCGACGGTGGGCGAACTGGCGGAACGCCTGCAGGTAAAGCCGCACGGCGCGGTGGCGCTGCTGGGCCGCTGCGAAACGGCGGGCCTGGTGGAACGGCGCAAGAGCCTGACCGACCGCCGCCAGATGGAAGTGCACCTGTTGCCGAAGGGCGAAGCCATCCTGGCGCGGCTGGCGGCGTTGCACGAGGCGGAACTGCGCTCGCTGCAAGGCACGTTCCAGGTCGCCCACATCACCGCCTTCAACAACGCCACCGCCCCGGCGCTGGACTGACTGGCCGGAACGATCAATTCCCCGCCGCCGCCACCGCCTGAAAACTGACCTTCATCAAGTACCATCGTCCCACGTCGCGCCTAAGCTCCCGGTACACCCTACCCCGTGGAGTCGCCCCCATGCTGCCGCAAGCCCTGCCCTCCACCCTGCTGGCGGAAGAACTGGACGCCCTGCTGACCGGCGTGTCCGCCTTCGCCGCGCAGGAAATCCTGACGCGCGCGCCACGCCCGGAACAGGCGCTGTCCGCCGTGGATTTCCGCGCCATCACTGCCGCCGCCGATGCCGCCGGGCTGCTGGACAACAGCGGCCAGGGCTACGGCCTGTGGAGCGAATACGGGCGCGGCGAAGCCCCCGGCTTCACGCTGATGGCGCTGCGGCAACTGGCGCTGGCCAACGTCGCCGCCGCCTGGCACCTGCACGGCGTCGCGCTGGCGGCGCTGGCCGCGCGCTTTGCCGGACTGGACAGCGACCATGACACCGTTTTCTGTCTGGACGGCGCGCAGGGCGTCGGCCGCAGCGCCCTGGGCCGCCTGCTGGCCGGACGGCCGCTGCACGCCCGCGACGCCGACCTGCTGGCCGATGTCTATGGCGACAGCCCGCGCGTGACCGTGGCCGCGCCGGGGGTAACGCGACTGGCGGCGCTGCGCTATCGCGGCCGGGCGCTGCAACTGGAACTGCACGCACTGGCGGCAATGACGGTGGAGCGCGACGAATTCCCGCACGGCCCCGACGGCTGCCACGCGCTGCGCTGGACCCCGGCCGCCAAACCCGCCCAACGCGGCCCGCTCACCCTTGACCAACTGAATACCCTGTTCGCCGCGCAGCAACTGGCGCAATCGGCGCTGGCGCGCGGCGCGGTGGAAGCGGCGGCGGCGCTGGCGCACCGTTATGCCGAGATCCGGGTGCAGGGCGCGCGCACCATCGAACAGCACGACAGCGTCGCGCTGCTGCTCGCCGACCTCGACACCCCCTGCCAGACCGTGGACGCGCTGCTGCGCGACGCCGCCCGGCAACCCTTGTCCGCTGAAACCTCCCTGGCGCTGCGCCGCGAAGCCATGCCGCTGCTGACCCGCGCCGCCAACGCCGCCATGCAGGTGCACGGCGGCATCGGCTACATGCGCGACACCGGCGTGGAACACCAACTGCGCGCCGTCAACGCGCTGCGGCTGCTGGGCGGCTCGCCGCCCGAACTGGCGCTGGTGGCCGCCGGGCTGGCCAGCGACCACGCCGCGCTGCCGGAAGCCGAAGCCGCCGGGTACGACCACCTGCCCGGCTACCTGTCGCCGCAACACGCCCTGTCGCCCTTCGCCGCGCTGCGCCGGGGGCCGCTGCTGCGCGCCGTCGCCGCCTACACCGCCCGCGACCCGTGGGAGGTGGAAACCGACCGCCTGCCCGCCACGCTCGGCCGCCTGCGGCGCAAGGTGCGCCATTTCGCCCTGCAACACTGCCTGCCGCTGGCCAACGCCACCGACCGCGAACAGCGCGAAGGCCACCACGCCGGAGCCGAACTGCGGCAACTGCTGGCCGACGCCGGGAAATCCGGATTACTCACCGACCTGCTGCCCGCCCCGCTCGGCAGCGCTTCCCCGTTCCAGTTCCGGCACTCGCTGGCGCTGCAACAGGCCATCCGCGTGGAAGAACTGGCCCGCGTTGACGGCGGCCTGATGCTGCTGCTGTCCGCGCACAATCTCGGCCTGTGCCCGCTGCTGCTCTCCGGCGACCTGGGCATCCTGCGCAACGTGGTGCTGCCCGCCTTCCGCGCCACGCAAGCCGGGCAACCGCAGATATTCGCCTTCGCCATCACCGAACCCGCCGCCGGATCGGACGCCGAGGAAGGCCACGGCGCGCTGCACCAGAAAGCGGGCGTGAAAGCGCGGCGCGTGCCCGGCGGCTGGTCGCTGCGCGGGCGGAAAGTGTTCATCAGCGGCGGCGACGTGGCGCGTTATGTGGCGGTGTTCGCGGCATTGGAGGGCGAAGGCTACGACAGCTGGACCTGCTTCCTGGTCGATACCGCCACCCCCGGCTTCCGCGTTGCCCGCTGCGAACTGAAGATGGGCATGCGCGCCTCCGGCGCGGCGGAACTGGAATTCGACGACTGCTTCGTCCCCGACAACCGCGTCGTCGGCGGCCTGCGCAACGGCTGGGGGCTGGCCCGCGCCACCCTCAACCTGTCGCGGCTGCCGGTGGCGGCCATGGCGGTCGGGTTCGCGCAGCAGGCCGTGGACATCGCCACCGCCTGGGCCTGCACGCAAACGCTGGCCGGAAAGCCGCTGATCCACTACCAGCAGGTGCAGGCCGTGATTGCCGACCTGCAGGCCGAAACCGGCGCCATCCGCGCGCTGGTGTGGCAGCACGCCAAGGGCTGGACACCGCGCCAGGACGGGGCCGCGCTCTGCAAATTCCAGGCAACCGACCGCGCCCAGGTCGTCATCGAAACCGCGATGGACCTGCTGGGCGCCGCCGCCATCCTGCATAACAACCGGCTGGAGCGCACCTTCCGCGACTGCCGCCTCACCCGCATTTTTGAAGGCACCAACCAGATCAACCGGCTGGCGGTCATTGAAGACCAGCAAGCCGGACTCCTCGACCGTATTGCCCGGCGCGCCGGACGCGCCT
>DASUIM010000394.1:0-5951 GCA_036279775.1 Fluviicoccus sp.
GGTGCTGCCCGCCGGGCGGGAGGAGCTGGCGCGCTGGGCGCTGGAGCCGGTGGATCCGCCCTCGCCGCGTGATGAATTCTTCGTGAAGCTGCGGACGGATGCGGTGATGGGGCCGCTGGGGCTGGAGAAGGAGATCGAGCGGCGGATGGGGTTGCACAAGTTGCGGCTGGCGGCGTATCGGGCGATTGAGGCGAGGGATTTCCAGGGGAAGGCGCTGTCGCGGCTGGGGGAGATTCAGTATCTGATTTTAAGGGCGGGGATCATGCAGGAGGAGGGGTTTATAAAGTGGTCGGAGGAGGCGTTGGGGGTGTTGGGGAAGGTGGCTGACCTTGCATGACGGCGCAAGCGTTGCATCTTTTCGCGATTAGCTGCGGATAAATTACCTTGATGGAGTAAAGTTATGAATACTTGGATCGAGTTCTATTCGGAGTTTTTTCAAAGCAGGTCGGAAGCTATTAGCTTTGTGGAGCGAATCGAAAATATCGCTGCTGACAATCCCATTCATCCATCCAGAATTATCATGCACCAAACTCAAAGGTTGATCAGTTTGGCGGATGACATGCCCAAGATTAGACCTCAGAGGGAATCCCTTCAGCTTATTTTTCTGATGATATGTGCTGAGAATGTCTCGAAGCTTCATGCAAATTTCAACGGAGATGGGCTTTCAAAGGCTTATACAAAGAGATTCTTCATGGAGATTCTTCCTGAAGAACCTCGTGAGTGTTTTAGGCGATGCTTCATGCGGGATGATTGGTCCGCGATGACTGTCGACCAGGTTGTAAGCGCGTTGTACGAAGTAAGATGTGATGTTGTGCACGAGGGGAAATATTGGGGCTTCAATCTGCCAAAGGAAGGTCGCCAAATGTTGAATCAGGCCCCTGATCTTATCGTTAGAGCCAGCTATCAGGATTTGCGACGATTTGTTGTGCTCGGATGTATTGAGGCTATCCAAACATACAGTCCATCAAATTTGCCAATAAAATCAAAATGAAAATCCTGTGTATGGGCAAGACCCATCATCCGAATTTCGCTCTTGAGACCCTGTTCCGTCCACCGCCGCAACCCCCCAGCCCTGCGGGCAGCCCCCTGTTCCACAGGAGGGCGTAAAGGCGCATTGCGATACTCCTTGAAACAGTATCAAAAAACGATATCATGTCTCTCAGACAAGGACTGTCCCGAGCCCCGGATGAACCGCAAACACGCCCGCACCCTCGCGGCCATTTACACGCGCCCCGTTTCCGCCAACATTCACTGGCGTGACATCGAAGCCCTGCTGAAAGCCCTAGGCGCTGACATCGGGGAGCGGGAAGGATCACGCATCGCGGTCATCCTGTTCGGACAGGTGCAGGTCTTCCATCGTCCGCATCCCGCGCCCACCACCGACAAGGGCGCGGTAGTCAGTGTGCGGCGCTGGCTGGAAGCCAACCACATCACCCCGGAATCCCTGGAGCCCCGTGATGAAGAAGAACCAGATGCGCATTAACGACCACATCGCCGTCATCAGCTTCGACCCCGACATCGGCCTGTTCCGGGGCGAATTCGTCGGCCTGAACGGCGGCGCGGATTTCTACGCTGCCAGCGTGGAGGAATTGCAGCGGGAAGGGGAAAAGTCGCTGGACACCTACCTGAGTGTCTGCCGTGAACGCGGTATCGAACCTTACCGCCATTTCTCCGGCCGCTTTGTGGCCCGCCTGCCGCCGGAACTGCATGAACGGATTACCTTGGCGGCCGAGGCCGCCGGGCTCAGCCTGAACCAGTGGGTGCAGCAGGCGCTGGAGCGGGAAGTGGCCTGAGCGTTACCCCGCCGCTTCCAACCTCAACATCAACACCCCCGGCTGCACCGGCGACGCCAGAAACCCGTAATACGCATAAAACGCCGCCGCCCGCGCATCCAGTGCATGCACCAGCAACGCCCGCACGCCTGCGTGCTGCGCCACCGTCAAGGACCGTTTCACCGCATCCTGCAACAACCCAGCGCCCAGCTTCATGCCTTGCGCCTGCCTGTCCACCGCCAACCGGCCCAGCACCAAGACCGGTACCGGATCGGGCATGTTGCGCCGTACCGCCCCGACCGCCAGTTCATGCGACACCGCCCCCGCTGCCAGCGCGTAATAGCCCCATACCCGCCCGTCCGGATCCGCCGCGACAAAGGTCCGGCTGGCGCCGCTGGACTGGTTGGCCAGCGCGCGCCGCTTCAGCCAGTCGTTCAACGACGCCTCGCCGCAGTCGAAGTCGGCCAGCTGATGATCGGCCGTCAGTGGAGCCGGGGCATTCGGGGTCCGCATCATGCCGGGCCGTTTTCCCATGGCGCTTTCACGGCCATCAGCCGTTCCAGCCCCGGATTGGCGGCGGGCGGCGCATCCAGCAGGGTGGTGAATTGCCGGAATTTTTCGGCGTCCAGGCTGAAGAACACCTGATCCAGCATCACGGCGCGGGCGCGTTCGCATGCCGCTTCCAGCATGAAGTCGGATCGGGTTTTACCCAGCAAGTCGGCGGCCTGGTCGATCAGGTCGCGTTGTTCGGGCAAGGCCCGCAAATTGATGGCGGCGGCGCGCATGGCGTCCTCCCGGGTGCATACACAATGGATATACGCCAGTGTGGGAGGGTGTGTAGCGGCTGTCAATACATGGATGGCTCCATCATGGCTTCCTGCTTTTATCGTTTGCCCGTGACAGGCCATGCTGACTCTCGATAATATAATAAGGCTAATCAATGGATTGCCATAATTTGGCGCAAAGGATGCACTTATGCCTTCAAAGACTTTTCAGGCTGGTCTTTCTCTGGATCAGTTTCCGAAATCGGGAATTTTCCTGTTCTGGGTGATGCTTGTGCTGCTAGGCACCGTGCGCATCGCAGCCGCTGCTGCCGACCTTGGATGGGATCTCAGCTACCAATCCGTGATCCGTAACCATGCCTTGGACCGGCACGAATTGCTTTTCCTCTGGGCGAACAGCTTTCCCAGCCATCCCATTGAGCAAAGAATGCAGGCCTATCAGGGTGGTCCCATTCTGGGCTCTGTGTTATGGGAGCAACCGGACGGTCATGCGGGAGCCCCAATGGCAACATGGATTATCCAGACCGGCGAAGGCGGCTTGATATGCTTCATACACGAACGATATCCCGATCGCCCTTGTAAGGCAGTGAAACCGGAGAAAGTCAGCGCCCTCATCCGCGAAGTCCTCCAATTCAAGCAATTGGCGACTCAGCCGCAGAAGCAGCATTCCATGGGCAGGAATGCCGATGGCGAGCCTATTTTCTACAACTATTCGGGATTCCTGAGCGTTTACCGCAATGGCGAAGTCATGCAACGTCCAATCGTGCTTCGGGAAACCGATGACTACATACCTGAACCGGGTTCCCCTGTGGATTCGGACAATGGACGGTTCAGTCGAGCGGTCGCGCGAATGCTACTGACGGAGGAGCAGTTCCAGCAGCGCAAGTCCAACCTGATCCGCGCTGACATGCAGCGTCAACTCCGTTTGGCCGTACGTCAGGGTGACGTGGAGTTGGCTTCCGCATTGCTGGACCGGGGAGTGACGGGTGAAGAGTCCTCAGACACCAACAATCTCCCCTCGCTCTTGGCCATCGCTGCCGTTCAGGGACGAATCCCAATGGTGGATTTCCTGTTGTCCCGGGGCTACCGGATAGATGCAAGGGAGGGAATGGCATTGCAGGCCGCCGTTACTGCCGGTAACCAGACAATGATTGAGCATCTGCTGGAAAAAGGCGCTTCGATCAACCCTCCGAATGACGGCCGTGATCCTTCTGAACGCTTGGGGAACTCCCCGCTGGGAGTCGCAGTTGAAAAGGGGGATCTGGGCATGGTGCGGTGGCTGGTGGACAAGGGCGCCAATGTCAATATTGACCAGCGCCGCCCCGTCATCATCATGGCGGCGATTAACATGGATCTGGCGATGATGAATTACCTCCTTGCGCAGGGGGCTTTTCCGGACAGTATGGAAGATAATGGGGGCAACTCGGTGATCATGGCGTTGATGGAGCGCAGCGGCTATCTGGGGGAGAGGCCTGACAACCCCGATCGGGAAAAGGAAATCCTGCGTCAGGAGGAACGCATTGCGGTTTTGGTGAGGCGGCTGGTCGCTGCCGGGGCGGATGTTAATCTGACCAACCGTATCTGTTATTCCGCGTACCTTATAGCGAGCCATCAACACAGTGAAGGTATGAAAAAATTGTTGCTGGAGTTGGGGGCGGACCCTAAAGTCCACGAGCAATGCCAAGCTGCCACGGGTTGGAGGAATTAAGTCTGCCCCGGACCGGCAGTACTTCTCCACCACCGTAACCGCCCCCGGCCAGGCGGGCGGCCCGCTGTTTTACAGGAAGCGCAATGGACAGCAGCCAGCCCTGCCGGTAACCAGGATTGCGGAACGGGAGTGGTCGCGGAGCGCCAACAGCGGGCATAATCGGCACTTTCCCATCCTCCACCGGAGCCACCCCCATGACCCAGGAAATCGGCTTTGCCGGGCAGCTGACCCCCGAGCAGATGCAGGAAGTCGCCGCGCGCGGCTTCAAGTCCGTGATCAACAACCGCCCCGACTTCGAGGAAGGCCCGCAGCAGCCCACCGCCGCGCAGGTGCAGGCCGCCGCCGAAGCGCTGGGGCTGGTCTATGTGCACCAGCCGGTCATCAGCGGCCAGATTACCCAGGACAACGTCGAACAGTTCGCCGCCCACATCAACAGCCTGCCCAAGCCGGTGCTGGCCTTCTGCCGCACCGGCAACCGCTGCAACAACCTGTACCAGCTGGCCAGGCAGATGGATCTGCTGGACGATTGATTCCGTATCGCCCGGCGGCGGCATACGCCGCCGGAGTCCCGCCGCCCTCCCTCCGTCTGGCCGTCGCAAGCCATTCCTCGCTGTCGTATTCCATTCGTCGTTCAGGGGCTCATCCCGTCACTTTGTCGTCTTTTCATTAGACGGAAAAGTTTGTGGGGAGTAATTAGCTTTCTAAGGTCCATGACCACCCTCACCGTGCCGCCTCATGGTTGGCGCGGAATAACAACGACGAGCTGACAATGAAAAAAATACTGGCGGGATTACTGTTGTGTTCCAGTCTTCCCCTGACGGCCCAGGCCGCCCGGGATGATCTGGATGAACTGCGCGACAATGGCGTGAACAAGAGCGAATGGCGTTTGTCCAAGCATGACAAGATGCGCGACATCAAGGTCTATGTCAAAAACGACGAGGGCAAGAACATCCGTTCGTTCAAGGTGGAGGCCATGTTCAACTACCCGGTTGAAGACCTGGCGCGGCTGCAGGCGGATGTCGATAACTACAGCAAATGGTATTTCACCACGCTGGAGTCGAAGTTGCTGAAAAAGGTTTCGGACAAGGAATTCATTTTCTACATGGTGCATGACGCCCCGGTCAGCATGCCAGACCGCGATGTCATCATGCGCGCGGTGATCGAGCCCATGAGCAAGTCGCGGCCCTATGTGCTGATCCGCATGACCTCACAGCCGGACTTCCTGCCCCCCAAACCGCCCTATGTCCGCATGGAATCCGAGGACTACATCGTCAAATTCATCCCCGTCGGCAAGGATAAAACCCTGCTGGAGTCCGAGGGCTTCATCGATCCGGGCGGGGTGTCCCCCACCTGGGCCATCAACTTCCTGCAAGGCAAGGGCCCCTACGCCAACATGATGGGGATGACGCGCATGCTGCAGCTGCCGAAATACCGGGACAAGGACCAGAAGGAGCCGAATCCCTTCAGGTTCTTTGAATGAGCGGATCGCTGGCATAAGGCGGTTTGATATCGGTGTTGCCGGTTCAGTCCGGCAAATGCCCCGTCTTCACCCAGATCAGGCAGCCTTCCTCGCTGAACGGCGCATGCATCGACAGGTGCGGGCTGCGCAGCCAGCTGCCGGCCGGATAGCGGCCGTGCTCGTCGGCAAACACCCCTTCCAGCACCAGGATCTCCTCGCCGCCCCAGTGG
>DASUIM010000395.1:0-21380 GCA_036279775.1 Fluviicoccus sp.
TTCATGCCGGAACTGCACTGGCATTTCGGCTATCCCGTGGCCATGACGGTCATGCTTTTGGGTTGCCTGTGGCTGTACCGTCGGTTAAAACGGGCGGGATGGTTATAGAGTCTGAATCGATGAAGAAGAGAGCGAACATGAATCCCGTGATAGCCGAACTGCTGGAATTGCTGCAACTGGAAACTCTCGAACGGAACCTGTTCCGGGGACAAAGCCGCAATATTGTCGGCAAGAATGTCTTCGGCGGCCAGGTGCTGGGCCAGGCGCTGATGGCGGCGGGCCGCACTGTCGACGGTCGGCTGGCGCATTCGCTGCATGCCTATTTCCTGCGCGCCGGTGACACCACCGCGCCCATCATCTATGAAGTGGACCGCGTACGCGACGGCAAGAGCTTCGTGAACCGGCAGGTGACCGCCATCCAGCACGGCGAGCCGATCTTCGTCGCTTCCGCTTCCTTCGCCCACCATGAAGAAGGCCTGGATCACCAGTCCGCCATGCCCGACGTGGAAGGCCCGGACGGGCTGCTCAGCGAACATGAGTTGCGCCAGAAAATCTGCGGGCTGCTGCCGGAAAAGATCCGCAACAGCTTCTCGCGCGAGCGTCCCATCGAAATCCGTCCGATCAATCCGCAGAACCCGTTCGCCCCGACGCCGCAGGAGGCCCTGCGCCACCATTGGATGCGGGCGCAGGACAAGTTGCCGGACGATCCGCTGCTGCATCAGTGCGCCTTGGCCTTCGCCTCCGATTTCGCGCTGATGGGCACGGCCATGCTGCCGCACGCGGTGACTTTCATGCAGTCCAACCTGCAAGCCGCCAGCCTTGATCACGCCATCTGGTTTCACCGGCCGTTCCGCATGGATGAATGGTTGCTGTACGAAATGACCGGCCCCAACGCCAATGACGGACGCGGCATGAATTTCGGCCGCATCTACAGCCGTGACGGCGTGCTGGTGGCCAGCACCGCGCAGGAAGGCCTGATGCGGTTGCGGGAAGTGCCGGAAAAATACTGAGTCGTCAATGTTCGACAAGGCCTCCTTTTCCGGGGGCCTTGCTGTTTTCGCGGGCTTGAATTCTCATCGCACCTGCCTAGAATGACGCGCCGGTCCCGCTGTGCGGCGGGATGTTCCCTTGCCTTTCAGGATGAAAGCTTCCTACATGGAAAACGCTGGTAGAAAAATCATGTCCGATCTTCGCTCGCAAGCCCTTGAAATCCTCTCCCGAACATTTGGCTATGACGCCTTTCGCGGCAATCAGGAAGAAATTGTCCTGACCTTGGCCGAAGGTCGAAACGCCCTGGTGCTGATGCCCACCGGCGGCGGCAAGAGCCTCTGCTATCAGATACCGGCGTTACTGCGTTCGGGTACAGGCATTATCGTCTCGCCGTTGATCGCGCTCATGAAGGATCAGGTGGATACCTTGCGCGAATTGGGCGTGAAGGCCGCATTCCTGAACAGCTCGCTGCCGCTGACCGAGCAACGGCAGGTGGAGCAGGCGCTGCTGGCCGGTCAGCTGGACATGGTCTATGTCGCTCCGGAGCGCTTGCTGACCGACAGCTTCCTGGATTTGCTGGGACGGGTGAATCCGGCGCTGTTCGGCATTGACGAGGCGCATTGCGTCAGCCAGTGGGGCCATGATTTCCGGCCGGAATACCAGAAACTGGGTCTGCTCGCCGACCGATTCCCGCAGATTCCCCGCATTGCCCTGACCGCCACCGCCGACGAGCGCACCCGTCGTGACATGATGACAGTGTTGCAGCTGGAGGACGCGCCGGTGTTCCTTTCCAGCTTCGACCGGCCCAACATCCGCTATACCATTGTCGAGAAGGATAACGGTCGCAAGCAGCTGCTGGATTTCATCCGGCTGCAGCCCGAGGGTGAGGCAGGCATTGTCTATTGCCTGTCGCGGAAACGGGTCGAGGAAACCGCGGAATTCCTGCGCGGCAAGGGTTTGCCGGCGCTTGCCTATCACGCAGGCCTGCCGGCGGGAGAGCGGGAGCGGGTACAGGACGAATTCCTGTTGCAGGAGGGGCGCATTGTCTGCGCCACCGTGGCGTTCGGGATGGGCATCGACAAGCCGAACGTGCGATTTGTCGCCCACCTCGACTTGCCGAAATCGCTGGAGGGCTATTATCAGGAAACCGGACGCGCCGGGCGAGACGGCCTGCCGTCTCAGGCATGGATGAGCTATGGCTTGCAGGACATCGTGCAGGTGCGGCGGATGCTGGCGCAGTCGGAAGCGCCCGTTGAGGTGAAGCGTATTGAGGCGCGCAAGCTGGATGCATTGCTGGCTTACTGTGAAACGGCCACTTGCCGCCGCCAGGTGCTGCTGGCCTATTTCGGGGAAAACCTGGCGCAGCCCTGCGGCAATTGCGATATCTGCAGCGATCCGCCCACCACCTGGGATGCGACCGTGGCGGCGCAAAAGCTGCTGTCGGCGGCGATCCGTACCGGCAACCGCTTCGGCGCCGCGCACTTGATTGATGTCGTCACGGGGCAGGAAACGGAGAAGGTCCTGCAGTTCGGTCACAACAAGCTGCCTACCTTCGGCATTGGCAAGGAGTTGTCGGAGCCGGCGTGGCGCAACGTGGCGCGGCAACTTGTGGCCTTGGGATATCTGCTGCCGGATGACGAAGGTTTTGGCGGCTTGATGGCCGGAGAGCGGGCGAGGGCGTTGCTGAAGGGCGAACTTGCCCTGCAGTTGCGTGAGCAGCCCGCGCCCCGCGCGCGGAACCTGCGCAAGGATCGTACCCCGGCCGCTGCCGGTGACTTGCCGCCGGAAGTCCAGCGCCGCTTCGATGCGTTACGGGTGCTGCGCCTGTCATTGGCCCAGGCGCAGAAGGTGCCGCCGTATGTCATCTTCAACGATGCCACCTTGCGGGAAATGGCGGTGTGCGATCCGGTTTCGATGATGGAGCTGCTGGAAATCAGCGGCGTTGGCGAACAGAAGCTGGCCCGTTACGGCCAGCTGTTCCTGGACCGGCTGACCGAGGTTCGTGATCTGCCGCCGGGTGAGGATCACGGTTTTGGCGAGCCGGAAGCGCCGCCGGAGAAAGTGGATACGGTGCAGGCGACGCTGGAACTGGTGGAGCAACATCTGGATCGCGGCGAGATCGCCCACCGCCGGGGGTTGTCCGAAGACACCATTGCCGCGCATCTGCTGAAGCTGTTTCAGGCCGGGAAAATCAGTCGTCGGGATTTGCTCTATGTGTCTGAGGGGGAAGTCGGGGAAATAGTCGCCGCTGCCCGGGAACTGGGGTTGGCGGATGGCAAGCCCGCCAGCCGTGAGTTGAAGGAAACACTGGGAAACCGTTTTTCCTATGGCGACCTGAATGCCGCGCTGTGGCTGGGACGGTAACGCGAAGGCGCAGGAACCCGTTTCGGCGCGGGCCTGCTTTCTGCTAACATGCAGCCCCCAAGCCCCACCCGACAACCCCAGGAGTCCTTCATGTCCGAGCGCAGACCCGCCTATCAACGCATCCTGCTCAAACTTTCGGGCGAGGCCCTGGCCGGTGACGCCGACATGGGAATCGATCCGCGCGTGCTGAACCGCATGGCGCTGGAAGTCGGCCAACTGGTCGGCATCGGCGTCCAGATCGGCATCGTGCTTGGCGGCGGCAACATTTTCCGCGGCGCCGAGCTGCAAGCCAACGGTCTGGACCGGGTCGCCGGTGACCACATGGGCATGCTGGCCACCGTCATGAACGGCCTGGCGCTGCGTGACGCCATGGAGCGCAACAACATCCGCACCCGCATTCTGTCGGCCATCCCGATGAGCGGCATCGTCGACCATTACGACCGCCGCGCCGCCATCCGCGCCCTGCAAAGCGGCGATGTCTGCATTTTTGTCGGCGGCACGGGCAATCCCTTCTTCACCACTGACACCGCCGCCACGTTGCGCGGCATCGAAATCCAGGCCGATGTCGTGCTCAAGGCCACCAAGGTCGATGGTGTTTATGATTCCGACCCGTTCAAGAACCCGGAAGCCGTCAAATACGATTACCTGACCTTCGACGAAGCGCTGGAAAAGAAACTCGGCGTGATGGATCTGACCGCCATCTGCCTTTGCCGCGACCAGAAAATGCCGTTGCGCGTCTTCAACATGAACAAGCCGGGCGCTTTGCTCAGTCTGCTGATGGGCGAGGCCGAAGGCACGCTGCTGGGCAACAAGCCCCGTTAAGGAATCCGGAGAAAACCCATGATCAATGATCTGAAGAAAGACTGCGAAACCCGCATGCGCAAAAGCCTGGAGTCGATGGAACAGGCCTTCGGCAAGGTGCGTACCGGCCGTGCCCATCCCTCGATCCTCAAGGATGTGATGGTGCCTTATTACGGTTCCGATGTGCCGCTGCTGCAAGTGGCCAATGTGTCGGTGGACGATTCGCGCACGCTGTTGATCCAGCCCTACGAGCGCACCATGGTCGGCGCCATCGACAAGGCCATCCGCAACAGCGATCTGGGCTTGAACCCCATTTCCGCCGATGTCATCCGCGTGCCGTTGCCCGCGCTGACCGAGGAAACCCGCCGCAACATGCAGAAAGTGGCGCGCGCCGAAGCCGAGAACGCCAAGGTCGCCATCCGCAATATCCGCCGCGATGTGCTGGCGGATATCAAGGAACTGCAGAAGGAAAAGGAAATCTCCGAGGATGACGAGCGCAAGGCCGGTGAAGACGTCCAGAAGATTACCGACAAGTTCGTGGCGGAAGTCGACAAGCATCTGGCGGCGAAGGAAGCCGAGCTGATGCAGGTCTGATGCCGTGAGTTCCGCGCCGGATATCGACAACACGCGTGACGGGGCATTGCCCCGTCACATAGCCGTCATCATGGATGGCAATAACCGCTGGGCAAAAAAGCGCTTGCTGCCGGGCGGGGCCGGCCACAAGGCCGGCGAGTCGGCCTTGCGGAAAATTGTCGAGCATGCCGCCCGCCGCAACATCGAGGTGCTGACGGTTTTTGCCTTTTCCAGTGAAAACTGGCGTCGTCCGGAAAATGAAGTCTCCTTGCTGATGAAATTGTTCCTGCACGCGCTGGAGAAGCAGGTGGCGGATTTGCACGCGAACAATATCCGGGTGCGCTTCATTGGCGATCTGTCCGCCTTCGCCCTGATCCTGCAAGACGGCATGCGCGCCGGCATGGCCAAGACCGCCGGCAATACCGGCATGACGCTGGTGATCGCCGTCAGTTATGGCGGCCAATGGGATGTCGCCAACGCCGCCCGCGAACTGGCCCTGCAAGTGCAGGCCGGTCAACTTCGCGCCGAAGAGATTGATGCCGCCAAGCTGCAGCAGCATGTGCAAATGGCGGATCTTCCGCCAGTCGACCTGCTGATCCGCACCGGCGGCGAACTGCGCATCAGCAATTTTGTGCTATGGCAGGCGGCTTACGCCGAATTTTATTTTTCCGAGAAGCTCTGGCCCGATTTCGACCCTGCATCGCTGGACGAAGCCTTGTCGGATTATGCGGGGCGTCAACGCCGTTTCGGCCGCACCAGTGCCCAGGTAGAGAACAGACATGCTTAAGGAACGCATTATCACGGCATTGATCCTGTTGCCGATCGTATTGTGGTGTGTATTCGGTGCACAGGGTTCAAGCGCGTTCATGGCGTTTGCCGGGGCCATGGTCCTGGTTGGCGCCTGGGAATGGACCGCGTTGATGAAGGTGGTCAATCCCGCCGGGCGCGGGGCCTTTGTGCTGCTGGTTGCGGCCGGGGTCATCGCGATGAGCCTGCCGGCCCTTGAGAGCCTGCGCACACCCCTCTACGCTGTCTCGGCGGTCTTCTGGCTGATGGCGGTGCGCATGGTGATCTGGTATCCCGAGTCCGCGCGCTGGTGGGCCAAGGGCATGGTGCTGTTGCCGATGGGGCTGATCCTGCTGATTCCGGCCTGGTCCGGCCTGGTTGGCCTGCATCAGGTGTCGCCGTGGTGGCTGATGTACCTCTTCGTCCTCGTCTGGGGTGCGGATACGGGCGCCTACTTTACGGGGCGAGCCTTTGGCAAGCGCAAGCTTGCCCCGGCGGTCAGTCCGGGCAAGACAATCGAAGGCATGTTAGGGGGGCTGGCCTTGACCATGGCGGTCATGGTGGCGGTTGGGATATACCGCGATTTGCCATTGATCCGGTTCATCGCCTTCGCCGGACTGTCACTGATGACCGTTCTGGCCTCGGTGCTGGGTGACTTGCTGGAGTCGATGGTCAAGCGTCAGGCCGGGGTCAAGGACTCTGGCAATATTTTTCCGGGACACGGCGGCGCCCTGGACCGCATCGACAGCCTTACCGCCGCTGCACCGGTCTTTGCGTTGGGCTGGCTGCTCTCCGGGGGCTTCTGATCCATGCAAAGGATCACGGTTCTGGGAGCGACCGGCTCCATCGGTCTTAGTACGCTGGATGTCATTGGCCGCCATCCCGACCGGTATACTGTTTTTGCCCTGACGGCGCATTCCCGCATAGATGAACTCGCTCAGTTGTGCCAGCGTTTCCGCCCCCGCTATGCCGTCGTGCGCACCGCGGAAGATGTCGCACGGCTTCAGGCGGGATTACACGGTGTCGCCACCGAGGTGCTGGCGGGTCCGGAGTCACTGGCCGAGGTGGCCGGTCATGATGACTGCGATACCGTGATGGCCGCTATCGTCGGCGCGGCCGGACTGTTGCCGACACTGGCGGCGGTGCGGGCGGGCAAGCGCGTGTTGCTGGCCAATAAGGAAGCACTGGTGATGGCTGGCGGCCTCTTCATGGAGGCTGTGCGCAGTCACGGGGCCACCCTGTTACCGATTGATTCCGAGCACAACGCCATTTTTCAATGTCTGCCCACCGGTTCATCCGGGCTCGAGCGCGGCGGCGTCGAAAAAATCCTGTTGACCGCTTCCGGGGGGCCATTCCGTACGTATACTGCAGAGCAGCTTCAGGGCGTGACGCCTGAACAGGCGTGCAAGCATCCGAACTGGAGCATGGGCCGCAAGATTTCCGTGGACTCCGCCACTTTGATGAACAAGGGACTGGAGTTCATTGAGGCCTGCTGGTTGTTCAATGCCCGGCCCGAGCAGATTGAAATCCTGATTCACCCGCAAAGCATCATCCATTCCCTGGTGCAATACGTAGACGGCTCAACGCTGGCGCAACTGGGCAACCCGGATATGCGCACGCCGATCGCCCACGCGCTGGCCTGGCCCGAGAGGATTCCGGCCGGCGTGGCCCGTCTGGATCTGAGTCGCCATACCCTCGACTTCCAGACCCCCGATGAGACGCGATTTCCCTGCCTGCGGCTGGCGCGCGAGGCGATGTTGTCCGGAGGCACGGCGCCCGCGGTGCTTAACGCCGCGAATGAAATTGCCGTCGCAGCCTTCCTGGAGGGAGAAATTCCCTTCACGGCGATTCCCGTTATCAGCGAAAGGGTGCTTACACAATTGCCAATGAGTCAGGCAGGCAATCTGGACACAATCCTCGACGCCGACCGCGCCGCCCGCGATGCGGCGCTCGCGTGTCTTCCCTTGTGTCGAAAGTGACGGGTTTATGGACATATTGCACATCTTGCTGGCTGCCATCATCGTGCTTGGACCGCTCATTGCGATTCATGAGTTTGGTCATTTCTGGGTGGCGCGTCGTCTGGGTGTGAAGGTTCTGACCTATTCGATTGGTTTCGGTCCGGCCTTGTGGTCGCGAACCGGCAAGGATGGCACCGAATACCGGATAGCCTCGATTCCTCTTGGCGGCTACGTCAAGATGGCGGACGAGCGGGAAGGCGAGGTCCCGGAGGCCGATATTCCCCGCGCCTTCAACCGTCAGCCGGTTCTGGCGCGTATGGCCATTGTCGCCGCCGGACCGCTGATCAATCTGGCTTTCGCCGTATTTCTGTTCTGGATTCTGTTCATGCAGGGGGTGGACACCCTGCGCACCGTGGTCGGCGTGGTCCAGCCTGACTCTCCCGCCGCCGTCGCCGGTCTGCGTACCGGAGACCAGATACTGGGAGTGGATGGCAAGGAGACCCTGGATTGGGAAAGCGTGACCTTTGCCTTGGTTGATCGCATGGGTGAGTCCGGCCGCATTGCCTTGACCGTGGCCCCCGCCGGGCAGCCGCAAACCCGCCGGGAATTGTCCCTGAGTATCAATCAATACCTCAAGGTGGCGGGGGATGATCCCCTCCGCTCACTGGGGTTCATTCCGTTCCAGCCGCCGCTGGAACCCATTATTGGCGACGTTCTGGCGGGTGGCCCCGCGGACACCCAAGGCATGAAGCCAGGCGACCGGGTAACCGCGGCAGCCGGCAAGCCTGTCCGCACCTGGCAGGATTTCGTGGATGTGGTGCGTTCACACCCCGAACGGCCCTTTACGGCCGAGGTCAGCCGACAGGGCGCAAGCGTGACGCTGCAACTGACGCCACGTGCGCAGAAGGATGAACTGGGCGTGCGGGAGGGCAAGCTGGATATCGGTGTCGGCCGTCAGGACTTCCGCATACCCCCCGAATATATCCGGCATCAGGATTACAACCCGCTGGCTGCTCTCGGGCACGCCGCGCGCAAGACCTGGACCCTGATCGACATGACCCTGATGTCACTGGGCAAAATGATTGTCGGTCTGGTCGGTCTGGATAACCTGAGTGGTCCGATCACGATTGCGAAGGTCGCCGGCCACACCGCCAGTATGGGTTGGGAGGCCTTGATCGGGTTCATGGCCTTGCTGAGCGTCAGTCTCGGGGTGCTGAATCTGCTGCCCATCCCGGTGCTGGACGGCGGCCATCTGGTTTTTTATGCCATGGAAGGGCTGCTCGGCAAGCCCTTGCCGGAGCGTGTGCAGGAATGGGGTGTCAAGGCTGGCGTGGCCATCATGGGCAGCCTGATGTTGCTGGCGATTTTTAACGATCTGGTGCGCCAGTTCGGCTAGAAAACTTACTCACAGCGCTTTTTTCCAGACAGAGCGGAACCGGGCGCGGGGATTGAAACATATATGTTAAAGCGGTTGTCTACTCTGGCGTTGGGATTGCTGCTTGGCTCGGCGGGCTGGGCGGCGGAAATGGATGCAGACAATTTCATGATCCGCGATATCCGCCTCGAAGGCCTGATGCGGGTGTCTCCCGCCAGCGTCTATGCCCGTTTGCCGCTGGCCAGCGGCGAACAGGCAACGGATGACCGTATTTCCGAGGCGGTTCGCGCCCTGTTTGGCAGTGGCAACTTCGAGGATGTCGCTGTTGAGCGTGAAGGGGATGTCCTCGTCTTCCGTCTGACCGAACGTCCGGCCATCACCGAAGTCAAGCTGGACGGCAACAAGGCGATTGATACCGACACGCTGATGGATGCGCTGAAGAAAGCCAGCCTGACCGAAGGTGAGGTGTTCAAGCGCTCGACGATGGATCATATCCGCAGCGAGCTGGAGCGCCAGTACATGGGGCAGGGGCGTTATGACGCCACCATCACCGTTGAAGCCGTGCCCAAGCCGCGTAACCGCGTGGCCCTGAACATCAAGATTGCTGAAGGAACCCCTGCCCGCATCCGCGCCATCAACTTCGTCGGCAACAGGGTTTTCACGGACAAGGAGCTGGCGGCCCTGTTCCAGTCACGCTCTTCGCATTTAACCTCCTTTTTCAAGGGGGATGACAAGTACTCCCGTGAACGCCTGAATGGAGATATCGAGGCGTTGCGGTCGTGGTATCTGGATCATGGTTACATTAACGCCGCCATCACCTCAACCCAGGTCACGCTCAGCCCGGACAAGCGCGAAGTCTTCATTGACGTCAATGTCTCCGAAGGTGAGAAATACACCTTCGGCGAATCACGCCTGATGGGAGAGCTGCCGGTTGATGAAAAGGAGTTGCGCAAGCTGCTGCTGGTCAAGTCCGGTGAAACCTTTTCCCAGCAGCGGGTTACCGCCTCGATCAAGTTGCTGACCAGCCGGCTGGGCAATGACGGTTATCTGTTTGCGGATGTCAGTCCGGTGCCGGACATTGACGAAGCCACCAGGATCGTCAATCTGAACTTCTTCATCAATCCCGGCAAGACGGCTTATGTGCGCCGTATTTCCTTTCAAGGCAATCTGAAGACCGATGATGCGGTCTTGCGGCGCGAAATGCGTCAGTTTGAGGGCTCGATGGCGGCAAGTGACAAGCTGGACTTGTCCAAGCTGCGGCTGCAGCGGCTGGGCTTCTTCAAGGAAGTCTCCCTTGAAACGCCCCGTGTGCCGAATACGGCCGATCAGGTTGATGTCAATGTCCGTGTCGAGGAGCAGCCCTCCGGTACATTGGCCGCCAGCATTGGCTATTCCCAGGGTTCCGGCCTGATTTTCACGTTCAGCGTCAGCCAGAACAATTTCTTCGGCACCGGCAACAAGGTCGCAGTCAACCTGAACCGCTCGGATACCAGTGATGCCTACAACCTGTCATTCATCGATCCTTATTTTACGCTGGACGGCATTAGTCGCGGGTATAACCTTTACTATCGCAAAACCAAATTCGACAGCTTGAACGTCAGTAATTACGTGACGGATTCCAAGGGTGGCAATATCAGCTTCAGTTACCCGATTGATGAAATCCGCAGTATCAGTCTCGCCCTTGGCCTGGATCAGACCGACATCACCACCGGCGCTTATGCTTCGCAGTTGGTGCAGGATTTTGTCAAGGATAACGGCAACAGCATTTCCACCTACACTGGCACGCTGGCGTGGAATTACAGCACCCTGAACCGGGGGGTATTTGCTGACCGCGGCGCTTCGCAGCGCTTGGCGCTGGATGTGGCGATTCCCGGAAGTGACGTGAATTACTTCAAGCTCAGCTACAGTGGCCAGTTGTTCATTCCGGTCAGTCGCGACTTTACCGTTCGCTTACGGACAGACTTGGGATACGGCAGCAATCTGCCGTTTTACAAGAACTTCTTTGCCGGCGGGTACGGATCGGTTCGCGGCTACCGCGACAATCGTCTGGGCCCACGCAGTGCTTCACCGGCTTATGTTTCAGATCCCGATCCCGAATACGTCGGCGGTAATATCCTGATCGAAAACAGCGCGGAGTTGATTGTCCCGACGCCGTTTGCCAAGGACAGCCGTCAGTTGCGCACAGTGTTTTTCGTGGATTCCGGCATGGCGTATCACACCGATTTACCCGGTTACGAGTTCGCGCCGTCGACCATGCGCTACACCACGGGGATTTCCCTGGCCTGGTTGACCGCTATCGGGCCGTTGACCTTCAGCCTTTCCCGGCCGTTGAACAAGGCGCCGGGCGATGAAACACAAGCATTCCAGTTTACAATCGGCCAGTCACTCTGAACTGGCTTTAATGAGGAGAGAGGGTTATGCGTTCCATCATTGCAGTGACAGCATTGGTCCTGGGCGTGGCGGCATCGGCTTCACATGCCGCCGGCACCGTGGCGGTTGCCGATAGCCAGGCAGCCATCATGTCCACAGACTATGCCAAGAAAACCTTTGAGAAATTGAACAACGACATGAAGCCCCAGCGTGACCGTCTGGAGTCCCTGCGCAAGGACCTGTCGTCGATCGAGGAAAAGTTCCAGAAGAACGGATCGATCATGAGCGCCAAGGAAAAGACCGACCTGCAGAATACGGCGCGGCAGAAGCTCGATGAATTCAATAATCTGGCCCAGGCCGTCCAAAAGCGTGCCCAGGACGTTCAGCAGGAAATGGTGCAGAAGATGTTGCCGAAGATGGAAGTTGCGGTGGATGAGATCCGCGTCGCCGCCAATATCGACATCATCATCGAGCGCAAGAATGTGATCTGGTCGGAGCCGTCCACCGACATTACCAAGAAGATCACGGAAAAGCTGAATGCCGCCATGAATGCTCCCGCAGCCAAATGATCCGGAGACGGGCGCCATGAAACAATGGACTCTGGCTGATCTGGCCACCGAAACCGGAGCGGTGTTGCGTGGCAATGCCGGTCTGGAAATCAACGGTTTGGCCACGCTGCGTAGCGCCGGGTCCGATCAGTTGAGCTTTCTGGCGAATCCCTTGTACCGCTCCGCGCTGGCGACGACGCACGCGGGCGCGGTGCTGCTCCGCGAAGAGGATGCGGCCGGTTACGAGGGCAATGCCCTGATCGTGTCCAATCCCTATGCCGCCTATGCCCGGCTGACCCATCATTTTGACCGCACGCCCGCGCGCAGTCCCGGTGTGCACCCCGCCGCCGCGGTGGACGCCCTGGCTGTCGTCGATCCTACGGCCTGCATCGCGGCGCGCGCCGTGGTGGAAGAGGGCGCGGTGATTGGCCCGGGTTGCATCATCGAGCCAGGAGTTTTCATCGGTGCGCGGGTGACGCTGGGGCGCAATTGCCGGGTTCGCGCCAATGCGGTCATTCATCATGACTGCATGATTGGCGACCGGGTGATCATCCATTCCGGAGCCATCATTGGTGATGACGGATTCGGATTTGCACCGGCCAACGGTCGCTGGAACAAGATTGCCCAGATTGGTCGGGTGGTGATCCACAACGATGCCGACATCGGCGCCAACACGACCATTGACCGTGGTGCGCTGGATGACACCGTCATTCACGAAGGGGTCATCATTGATAACCAGGTCATGATTGCCCACAATGTCGAAATCGGACCGCATACTGCAATTGCCGGTTGTTCCGGTGTGTCCGGAAGTACTAAAATCGGTGCGTGGTGCGTTCTGGCGGGCGGTGTCGGCCTTGTGGGGCATATCGAGGTCTGTGACAGGGTCCATATCACCGGTATGACCATGGTGACCAAATCCATTACCGAGCCGGGAAGTTATTCGTCCGGAACGGCCTTCGATCGCACCGATAACTGGAAAAAGATGGCCGTACGCCTGAAAAAGCTGGATGATACGACCCGACGTTTGCGCGAGTTGGAGGGGCTTGTGCAGCAGTTAACTTCGAAAACTGATTGAGACCCCAGATGACGGAAAGCGTGCAACTGCCCATTTATGTTCAGACTATTCGTGAATACCTGCCGCACAGGTATCCCTTCCTGCTGGTTGATCGCGTGGTGGCTCTGGAGGTTGGCAAAAGTATAACCGGCTATAAGAACCTGACGATCAATGAGGAGTTTTTCTCGGGTCACTTCCCGGAAAAGCCGATCATGCCCGGTGTCCTGATTGTCGAGGCCATGGCACAGGTCGCTGGGGTGCTGGGGTTTGTGACCACAGGGAAGCGACCGGCGGATGGCTATATTTACCTTTTTGTCGGTGCGGACAAGACCCGTTTCAAACGTCAGGTCGTGCCGGGTGATACCTTGACGCTTCATGCCGAGCTGATTGCCAGCAAGCGCCATATCTATAAATTTGCCTGCCGCGCCATGGTAGGCGACGAACTTGCCGCCAGCGCTGAAATTCTGGTGGCCGAGCAGGTAATGTAAATGCAGATTCATCCAACCGCGATTGTAGACAGTCAGGCCAGGATTGCCGAAGGGGTCATCATTCACCCCTACACGATTATCGGCCCTGATGTGGAAATCGGCGAGGGATGCGAGATCGGTCCTCATGTCGTGGTCAAGGGCCCGACACGGATTGGTCGCAATAACCGGATTTTCCAGTTTGCGTCAATTGGAGAAGATTGCCAGGACAAGAAGTACAAGGGCGAGATCACTCGTTTGGAAATCGGTGATGACAATGTCTTCCGCGAGGCCTGTACCGTGCATCGCGGTACCGTTCAGGATGAGTCCATCACCCGTATCGGCAGCCGTAATCTGTTCATGGTGAATTCCCATGTCGCGCATGATTGTGTGGTAGGGGATGACTGTATCTTCGCCAACAATGTCGGTATCGCCGGTCATGTGAAGGTGGGCAACAGCGTCATCATCGGCGGCAATTCCGGTATTCACCAGTTCTGCGTGCTGTCCTCCTACAGCATGGTAGGCGGCGGCAGCCTCATTCTCAAGGATGTACCGGCGTTCGTGATGGTCTCCGGAAATCCCGCCCAGGCGGCCGGGATGAACTTCGAGGGCATGCGCCGTCGCGGTTGGACCAGCGAAACCATCAACAACCTGAAGCGCGCCTACAAGATTGTTTATCGTCAGAGTCTGACCATGGACGAAGCGATTCGCCAGCTGGAGCAGGACTTGCTGCCGGTTTGCCCGGAAGTCGGCCTGTTGATTGAGTCCCTGAAATCTTCCAGTCGCGGAATTACGCGCTAAACGGTATAGTCTGTTTTTGTCCGCCTGCCGGTTTTGCCGCGCAGGCTGTTTTGCGTTCCGGTTTACCGGGTCGAATCGTTCAGCCAGGCCAGGTCCATGTTCCAGTACCAGAAAGATAGTCATGCCGCCGCCTGGACTCAGGACTACGTTTTCCAGCAGCTGATCCCGTATATCGGCAATAAGCGCAAATTGTTGGGGCTGCTGCAGCAATCCATTGAATATACCGAAGTCGATCCCGCCAAGGCCACGTTTCTGGATCTGTTTGCCGGCTCAGGCGTGGTGGCGCGCATGGCCAAGCGATTGGGGTTCCGGGTCATCGCCAATGACTGGGAGCCTTATGCCTTCGACATCAACGCCTGCCATGTCGGATGCAACCGTGCGCCGGAATTCCGCGAGCTGGGCGGCTATGACAGCGCCCTGGCCTGGCTGAACGGTCTGGAGCCGCGCGAGGACTGGATTACCCGCCACCTGTGCCCCGATGATGATATCGAGTTCGATATCAGTCGCGACCGCATGTTCTACACCCGGGCCAACGGCATGCGCATGGACGCCATGCGTGATCAGATCGAGCTGTGGGATCATCAGGGTTTGCTGACGACAGCGGAAAAATCCTGTCTGCTGGCGCCGCTGCTGTATCAAGCCAGCTATACCAGCAACACCAGCGGCGTGTTCAAGGCCTTTCATCGCGGCTGGGGCGGGCAGACGGGAACGGCGCTGTACCGCATCCTTTCCGAGATTGAGCTGAAGCCCGCCCTGTTTTGTGATAATGACCGGGATAACGAGGTGTATCAGCTGGATTGCCACCGGTTGGTCCAGTATCTCGCCTCGGAAAAGATCCCGGTCGACATCGCCTATCTGGATCCGCCCTATAACCAGCACCCCTATGGCAGCAATTATCACGTGCTCAACAGCCTCTCGCTGTGGGACAAGCCACTGGTGACGCCGAAGATCGAAGGCCGCAACAAGTCGGCGATTCGTGACGACTGGCGCACCGAACGCCGCAGCGCCTACAACTATCGCAGTGAAGCCTGGCGGGCTTATGCGGCGATGATGGATGTGATGGAGGCCCGTTATATCCTGACCAGTTACAGCACTGATGGCATGATTCCGCTGGAAGGCATGGTTTCAACCTGTATCGGCAAAGGGCATACCGAGGTGTTTTGCCGTCCGTACAAGCGTTACCGTGTCAGTTCGCAGCGCTTCTCCGCCAAGCCGATCAACGTTGAATTCGTGTTGCTGGTGGATAGCCACCGTCGTCATCGCGGCGGCAGCGTTGAGGCTCTGTGCGACCGCATCCGTCATGCCGAGGCCACCGCCCTCATGGCCCATCCCGAATCCGCCTTTGAACTGGTGGGTTGACCCCACGCCCGACCGGGAGTCCAGAATCCTCATGCAACCCTTACCCCCCAAACCTGTCTTCGGTATTGTCGCCGGTGAGGTTTCCGGCGATACGCTGGGCGCCGGCCTGATCCGGGCGTTGAAACAGCGCTATCCTGGCGCCCGGTTTGTCGGTATCTGCGGTCCGCAAATGCTGGAGGCGGGCGGGGAAAGCTGGTTTCCCATGGAGCGGTTGTCAGTGATGGGGCTGGTCGAGGTCTTGGGACGCATCCGTGAGTTGTTTGCCATTCGTGACGAACTGCAACGTCGGTTCATTGAGGAAAAAATAGACTGTTTTATTGGCATTGACGCCCCGGACTTCAACCTGCGGCTGGCTCCGGCCCTGAAGGCGGCGGGCATACCCACGGTGCATTATGTCAGCCCCTCGGTCTGGGCGTGGCGGCAAGGGCGCATTCACAAGATCAAGGCGTCGATAGATTTGATGTTGTGCCTGTTGCCGTTTGAAAAGGCTTTTTATGACCGCCACGAACTGAAGGCGGTGTTTGTCGGCCATCCGCTGGCGGACAGCCTGCCGCTGGAACATGACATGACCCTGTCCCGGCAGCAACTGGGGTTGCCGCTGACCGGCAGGGTCATCGCGCTGTTGCCGGGCAGTCGCGGCGGGGAAGTCAGCCGCATTGCGCCGGTGCTGTTCGAGGCGGGCAAGAAGCTGGCGAAACAGTACCCCGATGCCATTTTTGTCATTCCGGCCATCAACAGTTTCCGTCGCGAGCAAATCAGCGCCTTGCTGACGGAGTCGGGCCTGCAGGCGCGGATTGTTGACGAGCGTTTCGGCGCGGGTGTCGGCAGATTGGCAATGGGGGCCGCCGATCTGGTGGTCATGGCTTCCGGTACGGCCACGCTGGAAGCGATGCTGCTGAAGCGGGCGATGGTGGTGCTTTACAAACTGCACTGGCTGACGTACCTGATTGCGCGGCTGATGGTGCATTCGCGCTTTTTCAGCCTTCCCAACCTGCTGGCGGATGACACGCTGGTGCCTGAATTGCTGCAGGGAGCCGCCAATCCGGAGGGGATCGCCGCCGCCGCGCGGCAATGGCTGGATGACCGCGAATATCGCGAGGGCCGGATCAGCCGCTTTACGGATATTCACCGGCAGTTGCAGGTCAATGGCAGTGAAACCGGGGCGGAAGCCATCCAACAATTACTGGAGAGCCGATAACGTGGAACTGGAACAGATTCTGGCAACCTATACCCGCATCGCCGGTGTGGATGAGGTCGGGCGCGGCCCGTTGGTCGGAGCAGTGGTGGCCGCCGCTGTCATTCTGGATCCCGCGCGGCCGATCGCCGGTTTGAAGGACTCGAAGAAACTGTCCGAGAAGCGTCGCGAAGAGCTGGCGAAGGAAATCCGTGAAAAGGCGCTGGCCTGGAGCCTGGGGCGCGCCGAGCGGATTGAAATTGATGAAATCAACATTCTGAAAGCCACCATGCTGGCGATGCAGCGCGCGGTCAACGGTCTGAAAGTCACGCCGGATTTCGTGCTGGTTGATGGCAACCGGGTGCCCTTGCTGACCTCGCCGTCGCTGGCGGTGGTGAAGGGGGATTCGCTGGTGCAGGCGATCAGCGCCGCCAGTATCCTGGCCAAGGTGGCGCGTGATGAGGAAATGCACGCCCTGCACCACAAATACCCGTTATACGGTTTTGATGAGCACAAGGGCTATCCCACGCCCAGGCATCTGGCGGCGTTGAAGGCGCATGGCCCGATTCTGGAACATCGCCGTTCCTTCGGCCCGGTGCGCGAGGCGCTCAGCCATCACCTGAAGTCGGTTTGAGCCGGTCATGACCACGCCGCGCCTGTCCGTGGTGATGGGTGACCTGACGCAACTGGATGTGGATGCCATCGTCAACGCCGCCAATACCTCTCTGTTGGGCGGCGGAGGCGTGGATGGGGCCATCCATCGCGCGGCCGGTCCCGGTCTGCTGGAGGAGTGCCGCCAGTTGAGCGGTTGCCGAACCGGTCAGGCGAAAATCACGCGTGGTTATCAGTTGCCGGCACGATTCGTCATTCATACGGTTGGGCCGGTCTGGCGTGGCGGCGAACACCGCGAGCCGACCTTGCTGGCGTCCTGCTACCGTGAATCCCTGCAACTTGCCATGGCGAACGGATTGGAAAGTATTGCCTTCCCCGCCATCAGTTGCGGGGTTTACGGCTATCCGCACGCGGCGGCGGTTCATATTGCTGTAGCGACGGTGCGTGAGTTCCTGAGAAACGCACCTGAGCCGATGACTGTCATTTTTTGCTGTCATGACAAGGACATGGCTATGCTTTATCAGGAAGAGCTTCAACTTCCGGAAACCCGATAATCGTCTTTGGGCATACCGTTTCCCGATGGCGGGCCATTGCCTGACTGCGGATGGTATGATTCCATTCTGTTCCTGATCCATCGCCCGAGCCGAGCCCATGTCCTTCGTCCATCTTCGCGTTCACACCGAGTTTTCCTTGCAGGACTCGCTGGTGCGCATTGACGATCTGGTCAAGGCCTGTAAGGCCGCCAAGACCCCGGCGGTCGCGGTGACCGATCTCAGCAATCTCTACGGCTTGGTGAAGTTCTACAAGTCCGCACAAGGCAAGGGCATCAAGCCGGTCTTTGGCGCTGATCTCTATATCCAGGATGGCGACCAACCTTTCGTTGTGACTGTATTTGCCATGAATGGCGATGGATATCAAAGCCTTATCCGTGTCATTTCACGCAGTTTCGTGGAAGGGCAGCGCGATGGCAAGGCCATTGTCCAGCGTGCCTGGCTGGAAGAATTGAACGGCGGGTTGATCCTGATGCTGGGCAAGCACAGCAATATCGGCCTGACGCTGCTGGGGTCGGATCCGACCTTGTCCGTACCGGCGCTGCAAGCGTGGATGTCCATTTTCCCCGATCGCACCTATCTGGAACTGCAGCGCACCGGCCGTGATGGCGATGAAGCCTTTGTCCACGCGGCGGTCGCCTTGGCCACGCAGTGCGATTGCCCGGTGGTGGCCACCAACGATGTCCGTTTCATCGCCCCCGAGGATTTCGAGGCGCATGAGGTCCGGGTCTGTATTGCCCAATCCTATGTCCTGGCCGATCCCAAGCGCCCCCGTGAGTACAGTCCAGAACAGTATCTGAAGACACCTGAGCAAATGCGGGAGTTGTTTAGCGATATCCCGGAAGCGATTGAAAACTCACTGGAAATAGCGCGACGTTGTTCGGTGGGAATCCGTCTGGGTAAAAGTTTCCTGCCCGATTTTCCCGTGCCGGAAGGTATGACGGTCAATGAGTTCTTCATCGACATCTCGAAGAAGGGACTGGAGGAGCGGCTCGACAAACTGTATGACCGCAGCGCGGCTGATTTTCCCGCGACCGCCAAGGTGTATCACGATCGTCTCGATTTCGAGTTGCAGATCATCAATCAGATGGGGTTTCCCGGCTACTTCCTGATCGTGATGGACTTCATCGGCTGGGCGAAAGACAACGGCGTGCCGGTCGGGCCGGGCCGGGGGTCCGGTGCCGGTTCACTGGTGGCCTATTCGTTGAAAATCACCGATCTGGACCCGCTGAAGTACGACCTGCTGTTCGAGCGCTTCCTCAATCCGGAGCGGGTGTCGATGCCCGACTTCGATATCGACTTCTGTATGGATGGCCGCGACCGCGTCATCGAGTACGTCGCCAACAGCTATGGTCGCGAGGCGGTATCACAGATCATCACCTTCGGCACCATGGCCGCCAAAGCGGTGGTGCGCGATGTGGCGCGGGTGCAGAGCAAGTCCTATGGTTTGGCGGACCGCATTTCCAAGCTGATTCCCAAAACGCCCGGAATTTCACTGGAAGAGGCCCGGCAGCAAGAGCCGCAGCTGAACGACTTGCTGAGCAATCCCCAGGAACGCGACTACGAAGACGGCAACGAAATCTGGGACATGGCGCTGAAGCTGGAGGGCCTGACCCGCGGCGTCGGCAAGCACGCGGGCGGCGTGCTGATTGCGCCGGGACGCCTGACCGATTTCACGGCCGTGTATTGTGACGAAGAAGGCAAGTGGGTCAGCCAGTTCGACAAGGATGACGTCGAAGCGGTCGGTCTGGTCAAGTTCGACTTCTTGGGCTTGCGCACGCTGACCATCATCGACTGGGCGCTGGCCGACATCAACCGCAAGCGCGAGGCCAAGGGGCAGGGGCCGCTCGACCTCACCACCATTCCGCTGGACGACCTGCCAACCTACAAGTTGTTGCAGGAGGGGCGCACCACTGCCGTGTTCCAGCTGGAATCGCGCGGCATGAAGGAGCTGCTGAAGAAGCTCAAACCCTCCAATTTTGAAGACTTGATCGCCTTGGTGGCGCTATACCGTCCCGGTCCGCTGGAATCGGGTATGGTTGATGACTTCTGCAACCGCAAGCACGGCCGCGCGCAGGTGGCTTATCCTGATGCCAAGTACCAGCACGAGTGTCTGGAACCGATCCTGAAACCGACCTATGGCGTCATCGTCTATCAGGAGCAGGTGATGCAGATCGCGCAGGCGATGGCCGGTTATTCCCTCGGCGGCGCCGACATGCTGCGACGCGCCATGGGCAAGAAAAAACCCGAGGAAATGGCCAAGGAACGGGTCAAGTTCATGGCTGGTGCAAAGGAGCAGCAGATTGATGCCGACCTCGCCGGTCACATCTTCGACCTGATGGAAAAGTTCGCGGGTTACGGCTTCAACAAGTCGCACTCTGCCGCCTATGCGCTGGTGTCCTATCAGACAGCCTGGCTGAAGCATCATTACCCGGCCGAATTCATGGCGGCGGTGTTGTCGGCGGAAATGCACAACACTGACAACGTCGTGCTGTTCATCGAGGAGTGCCGCACGATGGGCATTCCGATCGTGCCGCCGGACGTCAATCACTCGCGCTTCAAGTTCGTGCCGCTCAATGAAACCATCGTCTATGGACTGGGCGCCATCAAGGGCGTGGGCGAGGGACCGATCGAATCGATTGTCGACGGCCGTCAGAGTGGTGCTTATCAGGATATTTTCGATTTCTGCCGCCGCATCGACCTGAAGAAGGCCAACAAGCGCACGCTGGAAGCGTTGATCAAGGCAGGAGCGATGGACAAGCTGGGACCGCACCGCGCTTGCCTGATGGCTACCCTGCCCGAAGCGGTCAAGGCGGCGGAACAGCAGGCGCGCAACGCCAGCGCGGGCATGATGGACCTGTTCGGGGAAATCGTTGAAGCCACGCCCGACAATGCCTATCCCACTGTGTTGCACTGGACAGATGACGAACGCCTGACCGGTGAAAAGGAAACGTTGGGCCTGTTCCTGACCGGTCACCCGATTGACCAGTATCTGGACGAAATCAAGCGCTACATCGGCTGCCGCCTTAGCGATGTGCAGCCCACCCGGCGGGGCCAAACGGTGCTGATTGCCGGGCTGGTGATGGACGTGCGCATATTCGCCAAGCCGGGCAAGGCTCCCCGCGCCATCGTGCTGCTGGACGACCGCAGCGGCCGGGTGGAAGCCAGCTTCTTTGGAGAAATCCTGGAAAACAACAAGGCCTTGCTGCAAGTGGACCAAGTGATCATGGTCGAGGCGGAAATCAGCCCGGATGAGTACTCCGGCGGCTTCCGCGTCACCGCACGCAAGGTCTATTCGGTGGCTGATGCCCGCATCAATGCCGCCCGCACCTTGGAACTCACTCTGGATATGAAGACGCTGCAATTGGCCCAAGTCAGGGAATTGCAGGCCTTATTGCGGCAACATTTGCCGGTGAACGATCAAAAAAGCGTCGCGATGCAGTTGCGCTGTCAGCAATCCCGAGCGACAGCCGTGCTACAGTGCGGCGATAACTGGCGCGTGTACCCCGGCGACAGCCTCATCAAGCGGCTTCGCCAGCTGTATGGTCCCAGCGCGTTGCGTATTGTGTATTAACCGGAACACGAACCCATGAATCCGAA
>DASUIM010000396.1:0-1456 GCA_036279775.1 Fluviicoccus sp.
CTTGCCCGCCCCCTCCCCCACCTGCTAATCTCCCACCCTTGCGCCGCTCGCCCCCCACCGGGCAGCCCCGCAAGGCGGCTTAATACCCGCCCGGACATCGGTTACCGTGCCCTTGCCCGCGCATACCACGCGTGGCAAGAGCAGCAACAAGGGCTTCCGCCAACCGGACCCTTCCGGCCCCCGGGCCGACCACCGTGTCGCGCCGGTCTCCCAAAAGGAACCGGCCCGACCGGGAAACAAACACCCTCCCCGTTTCCCGGTCTCCCCTCAACCTGTCCCCCTAAAAAGGGGACCGGTTCCGTAACCCGATTTTGTTTGAGCATGTCCATGCCACACCGTGGCGCGGAGTGCTATAGTTTTCAACCCTTTTCGTAGCCCGCGCCCCGCGCGGGACCGCCGGCATTGCCAACCCGACCGGCTCTCCCCCGCCTTCCGCGCGGGCTACACCCAAACAGACGTGTACGAGCACGAAGCGAGAAAAGACGATGGATGAGGTGTTCAAGAAAGCCGCGCTGGACTATCACGAGTTTCCCAAGCCGGGCAAGATTTCCGTTACCCCCAGCAAGAACCTGATCAACCAGCGCGACCTGGCGCTGGCCTATTCCCCCGGCGTCGCCGCACCCTGCCTGGAAATCGAAAAGGACCCCAGCACCGTCTCGCGCTACACCGCGCGCGGCAACCTGGTCGCGGTGATTTCCAACGGCACCGCCGTGCTCGGCCTGGGCGACATCGGCCCGCTGGCTTCCAAGCCGGTGATGGAAGGCAAGGGCGTGCTGTTCAAGAAGTTTGCCGGTGTGGACGTGTTCGACATCGAAATCGACGAGCGTGACCCGGACAAGCTGGTGGACATCATCGCCAGCCTGGAACCCACCTTCGGCGGCATCAACCTCGAAGACATCAAGGCCCCGGAATGCTTCTACATCGAGCGCAAGCTGCGCGAGCGGATGAAGATTCCGGTTTTCCACGATGACCAGCACGGCACCTCCATCATTGTCGGCGCCGGTCTGCTGAACGCACTGAAGATCGTCAAGAAAGACATCGCCGACATCAAGATTGTCTGTTCCGGCGCCGGGGCGGCCGCGATTACCTGTCTGGACCTGATCTGCGCCCTGGGTGCCCGCAAGGAAAACATCTACGTTACCGACTCCAAGGGCGTGCTGCACCACGGCCGCGCCATGGACGAGAGCAAGGCGAAATACGCGCAGGAAACCGATGCCCGCACGCTGGCGGACATCATGGTCGGCGCGGACATGTTCCTGGGCCTGTCCACCGCCGGTATCGTCAGCCAGGACATGGTGAAGACCATGGCCGCGCGCCCGATCATCTTCGGCCTGTCGAACCCGACGCCGGAAATCATGCCGGAAGAAGTGAAGGCCGTGCGTGACGACGCCATCATCGCCACCGGCCGTTCCGACTACCCGAACCAGGTCAACAACGCCCTCTGCTTCCCCTACAT
>DASUIM010000397.1:0-5642 GCA_036279775.1 Fluviicoccus sp.
CCGTAAACCGGCACGACATCGCAATACAGGTCGCCGGACAGCCGCCGGTTCAGGCGCAACTCCTCTTCACAAGAGTGTTTCCGCGCCGCCAGCGTCGTGAAATCCAGAAAAGCGAAGCAAACCGGCTTCTTGATCTTGTACGCGAATTCGCCGGTCAGCAGCACCCAGGAAATATGCGTTTCGATGACACGGAATGTCCGGGCCGGATGCGGATAGAGGGCCGCATTCTTCAGGGCGTCAATCAGCAAGGCGGTCACGTCGGAATTCCTTTTGAAAGCATGCAATCACTATATTACGCCCCTTCCCGATTGCCGGAAAAAAAGCCCTGCATTTTCTATACAAACCGCTATTCTCTAGGATAAATTGCCAAGTCTGTCACACGGAACAGACACGGTAAAATATACGCGTCGAGTGCGATGCAGTTCACAGTCCGCCACCGCAAGGTAGTGCTAGAAACACCGTATGACGGATTCACGGTCGACCTTCGCAGGCCGCCGCGCACAGAAAGCGGACCCAGGGCTCCACTTGGCTGCCTGACCATCAACCGCCGGGCGGGAGCCGGGTCCGTCCGCCTGCGGAAGGCAGCAAATTCGGGCCATACCGGCTTGCACTGTTACACGCGAAAACTATACTCGCTAATAATAAATGTGACGAATCTCACATTTTTTGGAATAACACAAAAAACGGCTTTCACCATCACAGGGAGGTGCGAATGCCGGAATGGCCGGGCTGACCGGCTTCCGGATCGTGTGGTAGAAATTGCGACCGAGCACAAGAACATGAACGCGTCCAAAACAACGATACGCCGCTGTACGCCGCACGCCCGCCTCCCGCTGGCCTTGTCCGTTTGCCTGCTGCACGCCCCCGGCTTTGCCGACAGTCTCTGGGACTTGCCTCTGGAAGAATTGGGCAAGATGCGCATTACCACCATTGCCTCCGGTACGGAAACCCCCCTCGACAAGGCAGCCGCCATCGCCACCGTCATAACGGCCGACGATATCGCCGCCATGGGCGCCACCGATATTGAGCAGGCACTGGAAACGGTTCCCGGACTGCATGTGGGGCGCGGCGACCAGATTGCCGCCCCCAAGTTCTACATCCGCGGCATCACCTCCAGCTTCAACGCGCAGACCCTGGTGCTGATCAACGGCATCCCCATCACCAGCCTCTTCACCGGCAACCGCAGCAATGTCTGGTCGGGCATGCCGGTCAAGTCGGTCGCCCGCATCGAAGTCATCCGCGGGCCGGGATCGGCGCTGTACGGTGCGGATGCGTTTTCCGGGGTCATCAACATCATTACCAAGACCGGTCAGGATATCCGGGACAGCAATGGCGGCAACGACCAGCCGCATACCATCGGCGGTGTCCGGGCAGGCAGTTTCAACACCCGCTCCGTCTGGCTGGAACACGGCGGCGGTTACGGCGGCTTTGATGTCGGGTTGACGCTGGAGGCTGAAACCACGGATGGCTGGAAGGCCACCGTGGAGGCCGACCAGCAGACCGCCTGGGATGCCGTCTTCGGTCCGGGAGGCGCACCGGCCGTGTCGCTGGCCCCCGGACCGATCAACATGCGCAAGGACATGGTGGACGCCCGCCTGGAGGTGGCGCGCGGCAGCTCGCGCTTCCGGACCGGGTTTCAGGGCCGCTACCATCTGGGCACCGGCCTGGGCACCGCGCAGGCACTGGATCCGCATGGCGAACTGCTCAGCCAGCGCGTGAACGCGGATTACACCTATACCCGCAACGATCTGACGCCGGACTGGGGGCTGGAAGCCCGGACCAGCTATTACCGGGGCACGATGCAGGTGACCGAGGACATGATCCTCTTTCCCAAGGGCGCTTTCGGAGGAGCCTTCCCCGACGGCTTCATCGGCAATCCCGAATTCAGGGAGGAAAACGCCCGCATCGACCTGAGCGGCGTCTACAAGGGACTGGAACGGCATCGTGTACGCCTGGGCACGGGCTTTTACTGGGGCGACATGTTCGAAGTCACGGAATCGAAGAACTTCGACGTCACCTTCGCCCCCCGGCCAGGCGGCCTGGAAGATGTCAGCGACACCCCCGAGGCCTTCCTGCCGGAAGCCCAGCGCACCAATACGTATGCCTTCCTCCAGGATGAATGGAAAATGGCGGAGGACTGGCTGTTGACCTCCGGCATCCGCTACGACCACTACTCGGACTTCGGCAACTCGGTGAATCCACGCATGGCCCTGGTGTGGGCCGCCACCGACAACATGACAACCCGGCTGCTTTACGGCAGCGCGTTCCGCGCTCCCGCCTTTGTGGAGTCGGCCGCGGCCAGTAATCCGGTGGCGTTGGGCAATCCCGATCTCAAGCCGGAAAAGATCGACACCTATGAACTGGCCTTTTCGCATCACATCTCGACAGACCTGCTGTACACCGCCAACATGTTTTATTACCAGATCAAGGACATGATCGACTTCGTGCCCAACGGCCTGGTGAAACAGGCGCAGAACATCGGGCGGCGCAAGGGCCGCGGTTTCGAGCTGGAAATGGACTACACGGTGATCCCCGACCTGCGGCTGCTGGTGAATTACTCCTACCAGCAGTCCATCGACAAGAATAACGGCACGGATGTGGGCGAGTCTCCCAACCAGGAATTCTACGGCCGCTGCGAATGGACACCGGCCCCTTTCTGGCGGCTGGACACGCAGTTGACCAGGGTCGGCCCCCAAAAGCGGGCGGCGGGTGACAACCGGGCGGCGCTGGCGGGCTACACCACCGTCGATGTCAGCGTACGCAAAAAGAAGGTCTGGAACACGCTATCCCTGTCGCTATCCGTTCACAACCTGTTCGATGCTGATGTGCGCGAGCCCAGCCCCGGCCCCATCGCACCACTGACAGTTCCGCATTTTCCCCGGGATTTACCCATGGCCGGACGCACTGTGTCCGCCGAAGCCAGCTACAGCTACTGACACCGGAGCAGGACACCACCATGCCAATAAGAACAACCCTCCGAGTCAAGGTTCTGGCTCCGCTCGGAGTGATGGGAATGCTCCATGGACCGGCCACGGCCGAAAATCTCTGGGACCTGTCTCTGGCCGACCTTGGCAGCATCCGCGTCACCTCGATCGCTTCCGGCACGCAGACGCCGCTGGACAAGGCCGCCGCCATCGCTACGGTGATCACCGCCGAGGACATGGAAGCCATTGGCGCGACCGACATCGACCAGGTATTGGAAACCGTGCCGGGGCTGCATGTCAGCCGTTCTGACCAGGCCTATTCGCCCAAATACAACATTCGCGGCATCACCTCCACCTACAACCCGCAAACGCTGATGCTGATCAACGGCATTCCGGTATCCAGCGTATTTGTCGGCAACCGCGGCAACATCTGGGCGGGCATGCCGGTCAAGGCCGTCTCCCGCATTGAAGTGATCCGCGGCCCCGGTTCCGCCCTGTACGGCGCGGACGCCTTTGCCGGGGTCATCAACATCGTCACCAAGGACCGCAACGAGATCAGCGGCCTGAAGGCCGGGTCGCGGCTGGGCAGCTTCGATACCGCCGCCGCCTGGATCCAGTACGGCAGCACACTGAAAAACGGACTGGACGTTGCCCTGTCCCTGGAAGCCGAGACCACCGACGGCTGGAAGGAGACGGTCAGCTCGGATCGGCAGACCGTTTATGACGGCATCACGGGCTCCGCCGCCAGCCTGGCGCCCGGGCCCGTTGATACCATGAAGAAAATGCTGGAAGCGCGCCTGGATATCGCGGGGGACCACACCCGCTTCCGCGCCGGCTATCAGGGACGCTTCAACGTTGGCTCCGGTGTCGGTTATTTCGAGGCGCTGGACCATGACGGGCGCATCCGCAGCGAGCGCTTCAACGCGGACTACAGCGGTCACTGGAACACGGCGGACGGCGTCTGGCAGTTCGAGCCGCGCGTGAGTTACTACCAGGGCACGCAGGAAGTGGAAAAAAACCTGCGCCTGCTGCCGCGCGGCACGGTCTTCCCCCTGAACGGCCAGTTGTTCACCGACGGCCTGATCGGCAACCCCGGCAACCGGGAAGAGAATGCCCGTTTCGACCTCAGCACCCTCTACAAAGGCTTTGAGGCCCATTACATCCGTCTCGGCGCGGGCTTCGTCTGGAATGACATGTACGAAATCACCGAAACCAAGAACTTCACCCCCTTCTTTACGCCGCGTCCGGGCGGCGTGGAGTCGGTCAGCGACACCGCCGAGGTCTACCTGCCGGAACAACAGCGCAAGAATTCCTATGTGTACGCCCAGGATGAATGGAAAATCTCGCCGCGCTGGCAACTGACCAGCGGCGTGCGTTACGACCATTTCTCCGATTTCGGCAACACCGTCAACCCGCGCATGGCGCTGGTCTGGGCGCCGAAGGACGGCATGACCACGCGTCTGCTGTACGGGCGCGCTTTCCGCGCTCCTTCGTTTGCCGAACTGTTCGTCACCAGCAACCCGATCAACCTGGGCAACCCCGATCTGAAGCCGGAGACCATCGATACCTACGAACTGGCCTTCTCGCACCAGTATTCGCAAAACCTGCAATACACCGCCAACATTTACCGTTACCACATCCAGGACATGATCACCTTTGTCCCGATCACGCCGCCGTTTATCCAGGCGCAGAACGTCGGCAAGCGCAAGGGCCACGGACTGGAACTGGAGGCCGACTACAGCCCCCGCTATAACCTGCGTTTCCTGGCCAACTACTCGTGGCAAAAGTCAGAAGACCGGGCTACCGGCGAGGATGTCGGGGAAGCGCCGGGGCAGGAGGCCTATCTGCGCAGCGAGTGGCTGTTCCTGCCGGATTGGCATCTGGACTCGCAATTGACCTGGGTGGGCAAGCAGAAGCGCGCCGCCACCGACAGCCGTCTGGCGATGGATGCCTGCACCACGGTCGACCTGACGCTGCGCAAGCGCGATGCGCTGAAAAACCTGAATCTGGCGCTGTCGGTGCGCAACCTGCTGGATACCGATGTCCGCGAGCCCAGCCCCGGTCCCGGCCCGACCCTGCCGGTGCCCGCCATCCCCGACGACTTCCCGATGGCCGGCCGCAGCCTGTGGCTGGAGGGCCAGTACCGCTTCTAAGGTCTACCAGCGCCGTCGCGGCGGGCCGTCATAGGCCACCGCCGCGCAGCGCACCGGGAAGAAAGACCCTTCCGGCCGCGACGCCGCATCCAGGAAGCACGGCGGCTGCCCGGCATAAACAATCAGGTTCATGTACAGGTGAAACTCCTCGGGCGTGAACCCGAGGTCCGCGCCCAGCGCTCCGTCCAGCGCCGCGATATTCATGCCGATGCCGCGCGTGCGGCCCAGGTATTCGTGAATGGCCAGCGCCATGCGGAAACAGATCCCGCCGCCGAAACCCAGCGCCTCCGCCTTGCGGATCACGTGCGGCGCGCGCTCGTCCAGGCTGGCCAGCGGCCGTCCGTAACCGTAAACCAGTCCGGCTTCGGCTATCTCGGCTTCCACAATGTCTTCCAGCGACTGTCCGGCTTCCTGCATGGCGCGGGCGCGGCGGAAGAAGTCCACCACTTTCACCAGCGGCTTCACGCCAAACAGCCCGGCCTCGGAACTGACCAGCCCCGCCGCCATCGCCAGCCCCGCCGTCGCCCGCACCGACCCGGCCAGCGCGGCGGTGTTGTTCGGCCAG
>DASUIM010000398.1:0-12176 GCA_036279775.1 Fluviicoccus sp.
GGGCGAGGGGGTGGCGCAGGTGACGGCCTTGTCACGTCGTCCGGAGAACGGCGTGCTGACGCTGGCGGGCGTGCTGACCGGTGACAATGGCCGCCTGCAACTGCAATTGACCCAACCCGACGGCCGCCCCCGCACCGTCGAGCTGCCGCTCAGCGCCCGGTCGGAAGGCGCATTGGCCGCGACGCGCTGGGCGGCGCTGCAACTGGCGGAATGGCAGGCCGATCCCGAGGGCAACCGGCAGGCGATCCGCGCACTGGGCCGCCGCTTCCATCTGGTGACGCCGGAAACCTCGCTGATTGTGCTGGATCAGGTCTCTGATTACGTCAACAACGAGATTACGCCGCCGGAGCCGCTGTTGGCCGAATACCGGCAGCTGATGGCGACCCGCGTCAAGGGGCAGCAGCAGGAACGCTTCGCCCATCTGGAAAGCGTGGTGGCCAGGTTCCAGGAAAAAGTGCGCTGGTGGGAGCAGGAGTTTTCCCGCCAGCCGAAGCCCCAGCCGAAGCGCAAGGCGGACATGGCGGTGGGTTTGGCCGCGCCAGCGATGGCGCGGATGGATGCCCCGATGGCGGAGCGCGCGCAGGCCGGATCTGCCGAGCGCCGGATGCGGGCGGAGGGCAATGTCGTTGCTTCTCCGGCGGCGATGGCTCCGTCCGCCGAGGCCGATGAGCTGAAGGAATTGCGCGACAGTGGCGGCAACGCTCCGTTGACAGGAACCATCAGCCTGACGCCCTGGCAGCCTGACGCCCCGTACACCCGCACCCTGCGCGCCGCCCCGGCCGCCGAGGTTTACGGCCTCTATCTGCAAACCCGTCCGCAATGGCGTAACAGCACCGCGTTCTACCTTGATGTCGCCGACATCCTGTTTCAGAAACAACAACCGCAACTGGCGCTGCGCGTTCTGTCCAATCTGGCGGAAATGAATTTGGAAAGCCGCGCCATCCTGCGCGTGCTGGCCTACCGCCTGCAACAAGCCAGTCAGCCCTTGCTGGCCATTCCGGTGCTGCAGAAGGTGCTGGCGCTGGCCCCGGACGAGCCGCAGTCGTGGCGTGACCTGGGCTTGGCGCAGGCCGCCGCCGGGCAGCCGCAGGCGGCGGTGGATAACCTGTGGCAGGTGGTGTCGCGGCCGTGGAACGGCCGCTTCCCGGATGTGGAACAGATTGCGCTGGATGAACTGAACGCCATTGTCGCCACCAGTCCCAAGCGCCTCAACACCGGCGGCATGGACCCGCGCCTGCTGCGCAACCTGCCGGTGGGCCTGCGCGTGACGCTGGCCTGGGATGCCGACAACACCGATATCGACCTGCACGTGACCGATGCGCTGGGCGAGGAAGCCTATTACGGCAATCCGCTGACCGGGCAGGGCGGGCGCATGTCGGCCGACTTCACCGGCGGTTACGGTCCGGAAGAGTTCATGCTGCGCCAACCGGCGGCCGGGAAGTACCGGGTGCATACCCGCTATTTCGGCGACCGCAGCCAGACGGTCAGCAACGGCACCACGCTGCAGGTGCGCCTCAGCACCAACTTCGGCACGCGGCAGCAAAAGGACGAATACCTGACGGTGCGTCTGACCCAGCCCAGTGAGCAGGTGGAGATCGGGGAGGTGACGGTCGGCCGCTAAGCGCGGCATGGCGGGGCGGGCGTGATCGGGCTAGAATGTCGCCCGTTCATTCCCGGCCCCGGACGGCCCCGTGCTCCCTTTCAACACCGGCGGCCGCGCTCCGCCCGAGCCCTGATTGATGCGCCAATCTTCCTATGTTCCCGCCCTGACCTGGTTGCGCGGCCTGGCCGCCTTCCTGGTGGTGGTGTCGCACGCCATCCGCACCGTCGAAGGCCCGTGGTCGGTCAGCACCGACGGCCTGCAGGCCTATTTCACCCAGAAGCTGTGGCTGGCCCGCCTGTTCGACCTGGGGGCGTTTGGCGTCTGCCTGTTCTTCGCCCTCAGCGGCTTCACGCTCTATCTCAGCAATCACCATGCCCTGCAACGCTGGGCCGATGTTCCGGCGTTCTACCTCAAGCGCGCGGCGCGCATCTGGCCCGCGTTCATGGTGTCGCTGCTGGTCTATACGGTGTTCGCCAAGGTGCTGTGGCCCTATTACTGGGTAGAGCCGGAAGGGTGGATGCAGGGCAATTTCCGCTTGCCCGAAACGGCCGGCGGGGTCATGAGCTACGTGCTGCTGATGTTCGACATCAATGGCCCGGCCGGGTATTTCGTGGGTCCGTACTGGAGCTTGCCCATCGAGTTCCATTATTACCTGCTGCTGGCCCCGGTGGTGATCCTGATGGCGCGCTGCGGGTCGTGGCGCTGGTTGTGCCCGGTGGTGGCCGGAGCCGGGCTGGTGTTTCTGGGATCGCACTATCCGGTTCCCATTGCCGACACCTCGCTGCTGACCATGTCGCTGTCGTTCTTCCTGGGCGTGGCGCTGGCCGAGTTGCACCGGCGGCAATGGTTGCCCCGGCTGGCAAACCCGTTCGCCGTCTGGAGCATGGCGTTGGCCGCCTTTGCCGTTGTGACCGGCATCTGGCAAGGCTTCTTGCCCTGGGAATGGATGACCCCGGCCTATACCGGCGGCGCCATCGTGATGATTTACGCCTTCCTCAACATCCGTTCGCAGACCGAATCCGGCCCGCTGACTCGCCTGCTTGGCCGCTATGGCACCTACTCCTACAGTATTTACCTCTATCACATGCTGTCCTTCGGCGCGATCGCACTGGCCGCCAGCGTGCTGGAGATCCGGCTGGATGAAAGCCTGTTCTGGCCGGTGCTGTTGCTGGGCCTCAGCAGCAGCTACGCCGTGGCGGTCTTGTCCTACCGTTGGGTGGAGGCCCCGTCGATTGAGGTCGGCCGATGGCTGGCGAAGCGGGTAACGCGCTAGCGGCGGCCCGGCGGCTTTTACCCTCCTGTCAGGATCGCGCGCAGCGTGTATGATCAATGATTAGAGTCAAGAGTATCCGGGAGTAAACCAGTGGACGAATCCGCGCGTGAAAGCCACGGCAAGATGGCGCAGGAGCTGCAGGCGGCAGCCGGATTCATCACCGACCTGTTGAATTCGATGCAGGACGGTTTTGTGCTGCTGGACGAGCACGGCCGCTTCGCCCGCACCAATCCCGCCTTCTGCCGCATGGTCGACCTGACCGAGGCGGAGCTGATCGGCCAGACCGTGCCCTTTTCCTTCTGGCCGCCCGAGGAACACGCCAACATTACCGCTGCCTTCCAGATGATGCTGGACGGCAAGAAGGCCACCTTCGACCTGGTATTCATGCGCCGCAACGGCGAGCGTTTCCCGGCGCTGATCGGGCCGTCCGAAGTGCGTGACGCCGCCGGCAACATCACTGGCTACGTCACCACGGTGAAGGACATTACCGAACGCAAGCGCGCCGAATGCTACGAGCAATTCCGCAGCCATACACTGGAACTGCTGGCCGGGGGAAAGCCGCTACAAACCATCCTGGACGCCATTGTGCGCGGCATGGAGGCGCTGAATCCCTCGGCCATCTGCAGCATCCTGCTGCTGGACGACACTGGCCGCCATTTCCGGCCGGGCGCGGGCCCCAGCCTGCCTGACTTTTACACCGAAGCGCTGTACGCCCTGGAAATTGCCGCCGGGGCCGGCTCCTGCGGCACGGCCGCCGTCACCGGGCAGCGCGTGGTGGTCAGCGATATCGCCCATCATCCCGATTGGGTGCCCTATGCCGGTCTGGCGGCCCGCGCCGGACTGGGGGCCTGCTGGTCGCAGCCGATCCTGTCGTCCACGGGACAGGTGCTTGGCACCTTCGCCATTTACCATGCCCGGCCGCATGCGCCCACCGACGCCGATATCGCCGTGATCGAGCAGACCGCGCATCTGGCCAGCATCGCCATCGAGCGCACGCAGGCCGAGCAGGCCCTGCGCGCGCTGAATGAAACCCTGGAGCAGCACGTGGCGCAGCGCACGGCCGAACTGCAGGAACGGGAAGTCTGGCTGCGCGAGGCGCAACGGGTCGCCGGTCTGGGCAACTGGCGCTGGAACGCCGTCACGGACGCCATCTGGTGGTCGGATGAGCTGTTCCGCATCTATGACCGGCAACCCGGCGGCAAACCGCCCACCTATGAGGAAGACCAGAAGAACTACACCCCGGAAAGCGGTGCGCGGCTGACGGCCATCGTGCAGCAATGCCTGAAAACCGGCGAACCCTATGAAATCGAACTGGAACTGAGCCGCGAAGCTACTCCCCGGCGGTGGGTGCGGGCCAGGGGTGAAGTGCTGCGCAACGCGGCGGGCGACATCATCGGCCTGCAAGGCACCTCGCAGGACATTACCGCACAGAAGCAGGCCGAGCTGAAAATACTCAGCCTGAACGCCACGCTGGAGCAGCGCATCCGCGAGCGCACCGCCGATCTGGAAACCATCAACCAGTTGCTGGTGGAGGCCAAGCGGCAGACCGCCCTGGCCGAGTCCGCCACGCTGGCGAAGAGCGACTTCCTGGCCAACATGAGCCACGAAATCCGCACGCCGATGAACAGCGTCATCGGCATGGCCTATCTGCTGCTGGGCACTGCTCTCAGCCGCGAACAGCGCGACTATGCCGAGAAGATCCATGTTTCCGGCCAGCACCTGCTGGCGCTGATCGACAATATCCTCGACTTTTCCAAGATCGAATCCGGCAAGCTGTTGCTGGAGCATGTCGATTTCAGCCTGGACACGGTCATGCAGACCCTGATGTCGCTGTCCGCCGGCAGCGCCGCCGAGCACGGCCTGCGCCTGCAACTGGACATCGCCCCGGACGTCAGCCGGCATTTGCGCGGCGACCCGTTGCGCCTGAACCAGATACTGCTCAACTTCCTCAACAACGCCATCAAGTTTTCCCGCGACGGCGTCATTACCGTCACCGTCACCACGGCGCAGCCGGGCACGGCCCCCGGCCTGCTGCGCTTTGAAGTGCGCGATCCCGGCATCGGCATGACGCCGGAGCAGCAGGCGCGCATCTTCCAGCCGTTCCAGCAGGCCGACAGCTCCACCACCCGCAAGTACGGCGGCACCGGTCTGGGCCTCACCATCAGCCGCCAGCTGGTGCAGATGATGGGCGGCGAAGTCGGTGTCAGCAGTCAGCCGGGGCAGGGCAGCGCTTTCTGGTTCACCGCCCGTTTTGACCCGGCGGCGGCGGCCTCGCGGCAGCCGTCCGTCAGTCTCGATTTCAGCACCTTGCAGGGCGCGCGGGTGCTGCTGGTGGAAGACAATCTGGTCAATCAGCAGGTTGCCGAGGCCCTGTTGCGGCGGATGGGGGTAAAGGTGCTGATTGCCTCGGACGGCAGTGAAGCGCTGACGGTGCTGGAAACCCAGCGCGTGGACGTGGTGCTGATGGATCTGCAGATGCCGGTGATGGACGGCCGGGAAGCCGCGCTCCGCATCCGCGCCACGCCGCACACCCGGCATATTCCGATCATCGTCTTTTCCGCCAATGCCTGGGCCGATGTGCGGGAGCAATGCTTTGCCGCCGGAATGAATGATTTTGTCAGCAAGCCGGTCAAGCCGACCTTGTTGTATGAAACGCTGGTGCGCTGGTTGCGTCCCGGCAATGCCTTTTCTCCGGCGTCAGCCGCGGCGGGGGACGGTGGCGGCTCCGGCTCCGGCTCCGAACCGGCGGACAATGACAACCTGTTTGATCCGGCCACGCTCACCGAGCTGTTCGACGGCGATGACGCCCGGGTCTCGCAACTGACGCATCTCTTCTTCAGCGATACCTGCGCCGGGGTAGACGAGATGTACCGCGCGCTGGAGCTGGAAGACCGCGCGACCCTGCGGCAGTTGGCGCACAAGTTCAAATCATCGTCCCGCTCGATGGGCGCCATTGAAGTGGCGGATCGGCTGACCGAGGTGGAGCGGCTGGCGGAGGAGGGCGCGGCGGCGGCCATCCAGCCGTTGCTGGAGGAAGTCCGGCGGCTGCTGGAGCGGGGTTGACCGGGGGCGATGGCCGCCGGTTGCGACGTCCGGCAACAAAATTGCATTGGCACGTATGTTCAGGCTGGCTTAGTGTCGGCACGTATTTTCGCCAGCGTAGCCTCCCGCATCATGAATGTTCTCCCGGCCAGCCTGTTGCTGCTGCTCAACCTGCTTTTTCTGTCGGCCGCCCAGGCGGCCGTATACGGCCTCAATGACTGGCGCAACCCCGCGCCGCATGGTCTGGCCCCGTTCCAGGGCAACGCCGCCGCCGTGGCCGACCTGGCCGCTGATACCGTAGTGCTTTATCCGCACCCGGCGGCTGATTTCGCGCTGGAGGTCAAGGGCAAGCCCCGGCTTTACCGGAATCAGCAGTTTGTCTCCGCCGCCGTGGTGCTGCCGGTGCCGGTGGAAACGGTGGCGCAGACCGTCAGGACCTACACCGGCTACGCCGCCTTCTTCCCCAAGACCACGCTGTCGCAACTGAAACAGCAGTCCGGCCCGCACACCCTGATGAAATATCATGTGCGCGTCGATCTGCCGATGCCGTTCCCCAATGTCTCGGAAGACATTCTGGCGCAACACACGATCGAAGCGGACGGCTCGGTTTCGGCGCGGCTGATTGAAGCGCCGATGGACGTGGGCCTGGCGCGCTATGAATGGTTCCCGCTGGACGCCCGGCGCACGCTGCTGGTGTTCACCACCTGGACCGATTTGAACAGTGCTTCCTTCATGCTGCGCACCATCCTGCGCGCCTTCCCGGACATCCGCATTGCCGTGCCTTACGTGGGCAACGGCTTTCTGGCCGAAGCCTTCCGCAATCGCCTGGCTCCATCGCCGTTGCCTGCCGCCGCAGCGCTGCCCGCCATTCCGCCGATGCAGGAGCTGCAGTGGACGCCGGGCCGTAAACAGATACTGGCCGGGTTGCTGACGCAGGGGGAGGTGGCCTTTATCCACCCGCCGGTGTGGATTCGCGGCGCGGCTGACAAGCCGACGGATTTGCGCTTCATTACCGCCATTGGCCGTGTCAATGCGCCGCTCGACATCACCCGGCAGATGACCACCGATTTTGCCCGTTATCCGAAGATTTTCTCGCAGGTGCGCAAGGTGAAGATCCATCCAACCCAGAATTCGGGTTTCGACATGGATATGAAGCTGGGCATCGGGCTGGGGTTTTTATCACTGCCGGTGAATATTTCCCTGTCGCACAGCTGGAGCAAGGACCGGTCGCTATTCTTCAAATCCTTTGGCGGCGATCTGGAGCAAATCCAGGGCTATTGGCGCTGGGAAGAGGCCTCGGTAAACAGCACGACGATGTTGCTGCATTCGGCGGGGGAAGTGGGCGATCACCCGCCGCACTTCCTGAAGCTGGCCAAGTATCTGCCCTATAACGACTTCCTGCCGACGATGGGCGCGCAGCTGATCAGTCTGCGCAAGCTGGAGCGCTGGGTGGCGGCGAATCAGCCGGGGGCGGTGCAGCCGGAGGAGCCGTTGCCGGAGTGAGCTTCAGCTCAGCTTGACGGGGCCGGGATTGGTTTTGCCGGGCGTACCGGCGAAGCCGGGCCGCCGTGTGGCCAAACGTACATACGCCGTGCGGGTTTCAGCCTACCCTTGGGTTATCTGACCGCCATCCCCGCCAGGGTCAGTACAGCCCTGATTGATCCAATGCTGTTGGCTGCATCACCCGGTGAGAACAGCATGACAACGGCTTATATCAACGGGATCGGCACCGCCGTCCCCGAGCACGACATTCACCAGCCGATCAACGCCGTCATGCGCACCATGCTGCCTGACCAGCGCAGCCGTCGGCTCTTCGACCGCATGGCGGAGCGTTCCGGAATTGCCCACCGGTACTCCTTCCTGCGGATGGACGGAGAGGGCAACGGTAAGGATATCGATGCGGACGGTTTCTACCCGCGCGGCCGTTTTCCCGGAACAGCGGCGCGCATGGCCCTCTACGAAACCGAGGCATTGCGTCTGGCGACGAGCGCCGTGGCCGCCCTGCAGCACGAAATGCCGACCGGCTTGTTGGGCAGCATCACGCATCTGGTCGTCGCCTCCTGCACCGGCTTTACGGCCCCCGGACTGGATCTGCAACTGGCGGCGGCCCTGGGCCTGCGAACCGATGTGCAGCGTACGCTGATCGGTTTCATGGGCTGTTCCGCCGCCGTACCGGCGCTGCGGCTGGCCTACCAGGTAGTTCATACACATCCGGCGGCGCGGGTGCTGGTCGTCAATCTGGAGTTGTGTTCGCTGCACCTGCAGGAAAGCAGCGACCTGAACTGTCTGCTGGCGCTGATGCTGTTCGGCGACGGGGCCAGCGCTGCGCTGGTGACGGCGCAGCCTGTCGGGATTGCCATGGAAGACTTTCTGGCCGTCATCATTCCCGGCAGCAGCGGCCACATTACCTGGCATATCGGCGACCACGGTTTCAACATGCACCTCTCCGGCCAAGTGCCGCAGCGCATCCATCAGGCCCTGCGCGACGACAGGACACCGGCGGGCGGCAGCCGGATCCTGCGCGGCTGGCAGATGTCCGATGTCGAGCTGTGGGCGGTTCATCCCGGGGGACGCTCGGTGCTGGATGCCGTGGAGTCCGGGCTGGGACTGACCCCGGACGATCTGCGCCGTTCGCGCCGCGTCCTGCACGACCACGGCAACATGTCCTCGGCGACGGTCATGTTCGTATTGCAGGACATGCTGCACCGGCATCGCCCCAACGCCCGCGGCCTGGCGATAGCCTTTGGCCCGGGCATGGTGGCCGAAACCTTTCGCTTCCGGATGGCGGGGTAAGATCATGAAACTTCTCCGGCAACGCAGCACCCAACCCGAGCTGATGGATAACGACGACATCAGTCCCGCCGACTATCGGCAGTGCCTGGCGGATCTGGCCACCGTCAACTGCCTCACCCGCACCCATCAGCCCACCCTGCGCTGGCTGGATCAGGTGATCCACTGCCTGCCCGCCGGGACGCCCGTCAGCGTTCTGGATGTCGCCTGCGGACAGGGCGACCTGCTGCGGCAGATACACCGCATGGCCGCCCGGCGCGGTTACATCGTCAGGCTGCAAGGCATAGACATGAATCCGCGCAGTGCCGACGAGGCCAGACGGGTCACCCGTTCCGGCATGAACATTGACTACCTGACCGGGGATGTCTTTGCGTTTGCACCGGAAACGCCGCCCGACTTCATCGTCAGTTCCCAGTTCACGCATCACTTGACTGATATCAGGATCGTGCAGTTCCTGGAGTGGATGGAGAGGCACGCCCGGTGCGGCTGGTTTATCGCGGACTTGCAACGGCATCCCCTGGCGTACTACGGCTTCACCGTGCTGGCGGGGCTGGCGCGCTGGCATCCGGTCGTCCGCCATGACGGGGCGGTCTCGGTCGCGCGCAGCTTCCGGTGCGCGGACTGGCAGGCCCTGCTGGCGGAGGCGGGCATTCTGGCGGATATCCGCTGGCACATTCCCTTCCGGCTGTGTGTCGGGCGGCTGAAATGACTTCCGCGCAGTCGGCGCCGCTTACCCGGAAGCTGCCCGCGACGGCGGAAACGGTGGTGGTGGGCGGCGGTCTGGCCGGAGCCGCGGCCGCCTGCGTGCTGGCCAGGGCCGGTCGTGAGGTCCTGGTCCTGGAGCGCGAGGCCTCGGCCGCGCACAAGATGTGCGGTGATTTCCTCAGCACGGAAACCCAAGGCTATTTGCGCCGGCTGGGCGTGGATCTGGATGCGTTCGGCGGGCACGTCACCACGCATGTGCGCCTTGTCTGTCAGAAGCACATCGTCGAAACCGCCTTGCCGTTCACCGGTCTGGGGGTGTCGCGCTTTCTGCTGGACGAGGCATTGCTGGACCGGGCCCGCCAGAACGGCGCCCAGCTGTGGCGCGGCCAGCGTGCCGGGGTGACCAGCCACGACGACGCTTTGGTAATCGATTTCCAGGGCGCCGGGTCCGTGCGGACCAAAACGCTGTTTCTGGCCACCGGCAAGCAGGATATGCGCGGATTGCGGCGTCAGCCCGCGGTGTTCCCTGAAGATCTGGTCGGCTTCAAGATGTATTTCGACGTCAATGCCGCGCAGCGGTTTGCCATGGCCGGTCATGTCGAACTGATCCTGTTCCGGCACGGTTATGCCGGACTGCAACGGGTGGAGGGCGGTCAGGTCAATCTTTGCCTGCTGGTGGAGCGGAACTGGCTGATGGAATGCGGCGGTACCTGGCAATGCCTGCTGCATGCCCTGTTGCGATGTTGCCCGCATTTGCAGCGGCGGCTGTGGGATGCCACACCCCTGCTGGCGCATCCCCTGTCCATTTACCGCGTCCCTTACGGCTTTGTCTATCAACCGCCGGTCGGCCAGGGAGGCGACATCTACCGTCTGGGCGATCAGGTCGGGGTGATTCCGTCATTTTCCGGCGACGGCATGGGCATTGCCCTGCACAGCGGGGTGCTGGCGGCCGGTCATTATCTCTCCGGCCTGGATGCGGGCCATTATCATCGCCGCATTCTTCAGGATATTACCGGCCAGATCGGGCGGGCGGGAATGATCTATCGCGCCAGCCGCTGGGGACCGGGCCAAAGACTGTTGATGGGGTGGGCAGGCATGCTGCCGCAGACCCTGAAGCTGGCCGCCCGCCTGACGCGGGTGCCGCCGCCCGCCGTGGCGCGCGCCATGCGGTTTCTGGATTAGCGTTTGGGAATGAATGATTGGGTGGCCAAGGGGGATGAGCAAGCCGTTTCAGCCCAATCCGCCCCACGCCAGCCGCAGCGCAAAGGCAATGAACAGCAGCCCCACGCCCGCCAGCCCGCACGCCGCCAGCCGGGGCCGCTGCCGGAACGTCCCGGCCAGCCGGTTGCCGCCGTAAATCAGTGCCAGCAGATAGATCATGCTGCAAAGCTGCACCACCGTTCCCAGAATCAGGAAGGACAGCCACGGCCGGGGGTAATCCGGCGCTACAAACTGGATGAAGAAGGCAATGTAAAAAAAGATGGCCTTGGGGTTCATCAGGCTGATGGTCAGCGCGGTGCGGAAGGGGCGGGGCGAGGCTTCGCCGGGAATGGCCTCGGCGGAAACTTCACTGTGCCAGCGCTGCCGGGCGTTACGCAGCAGGCCCGCGCCCAACCAGGCCAGATAGACGGCTCCGACCACTTGCAGCACGGTGAAGACGGCGGGCCAGCGTTGCAGCAGCGAGGCCGCGCCGGTGGCGGCCAGCGTCATCAGGATCAGGTCGCCGGTGAAGATGCCGGCCGCGGCGCGATACCCGGCGCGGATGCCCGCCCGCGAGGAGACGGTGGCCAGATACAGTGAGTTGGGGCCGGGCAGCAGCACGATGAGGATGGTGCCCAGGATGAAGGCGGGCAGGTCGGTGATGCCGTAAAACATGAGGATTGAGTATCCCGGGGTGGGCGGATCAGGACGCGGCATCCGGGGCGTGGCGATAGCGGATAGCCAGTCCGCGCAGGAAGTTGCGCAGGAACTGGTCGCCGCACTCCCGGTAATTGTGATGGCCCTGCTTGCGGAACAACGCCGCCAATTCCTGCTTGGTCACCATCATGTCCGCCAGCTGGAAAGTTGCCAGCATGTCTTCTTCATGCAGTTCAAAGGCAATGCGGATTTTCTTGAGAATATCGTTGTTGGTGAGCCGTGTGCGGCTTTTGGGGGCTTCGTAGGGTTTGCCGTTCTGCGCGCCCCGGCGCTGGATAATCAGGCCGTCCAGAAAATGGGTCAGCACGGCGTGGTTGCAGGCCAGGCAGCCATCCTCGTCTTCGGCTTTCAGCAAGGCTTCCAGTTCGTCCGTGGCAATGTCATAGCCGGTCAGGCGAAAGATGTCGGTCAGGTGGCGGTTGCTGAGATCAAGGGTATAGCGGAGGCTGCGCAGAACGTCGTTCGCGGTCATGGTCTGGTTTTCCGGGGGGTGATGCACGGGGGCAGGCCGTTATTGTACGGCGGGTGCGGGGGATTAGACAGAGGGGAGGGCATCGACGCCGATGCCATGGCGCATGGGTGGCTTATTTTCCGGAGGGGAATGCGGGTAATATTCCTGAAACGCCGAAGGGCGGCAACTCACCCACAAGGAACAGAACACGATGAAAGGGTTGGCGGGAGTGGCGGCGCTGCTGGTATGCGCGTCCGCCGGGGCGTCTGAAGTCTTCAAGTGGACCGACGAGCAAGGCAAGGTGCATTACGGCGACAAGCTGGTGGCACCTGAGACCAGCAACCGGATGGAGGTGAATGGAGAGTCGCCCCGTGAGCTCCATATCCGCCAGCAGC